>DASRAF010000475.1:0-3888 GCA_035638295.1 Pseudolabrys sp. | reverse complement strand
CGCCTGTGCCGTGGCAAGCCTGATGCCCATCCGAAAAAGGAGCAGTGTTCTACCGCTGCCATTACTCAGCGAATGCTATAAAGCAAGCGCCAGGAACCGGGTTCTGCGAAATCCCCATGGCCAAAAGAACGCGATCCAAGGCGGTGCGACAGGCGGTTCCTGCCGACGGGCTGGCGACATCGATCTACAACAAAGGGCGGAAAATCCGCTTTGGAACACTGGTCAACTACGGCTGGTTCAGCGCGACGCCCGATGATACCGACATCGCCCGCGCCATTCGCACCAACAATCGTGGCGCGCTCAACGTATCCACCTGGCAGCGGTCGCGGCCGGGCTTTGTCGGGCAGACGTCCGCTGATGCAGCCGGAAACATTACCGCGATCTATCAGACACCCGAGCAAGGCATCGCGGCATGGTATTTTCTGCTGTCCAACCGCTACGGTTTCGGCAAGACGGGTCAGTTCGATCTTGCCTCACTCGCTCGCAAATATGCCGGTCAGGACGCCACGCCGGCTGCGGTCAAGGCCTACACGGACGGTTGGTCGAAATGGTCAAACGGTGCCCTGCAACCCGACACCATCATTCATTTTGCTCTCGACGAAGAACTGCTGGATTTCGCCAAGGCGGAGTTTGCACACGAGGCAGGCGCCGTGAGCCCTCTGCACGACGATCAGATTCTCTATGGATTTGCGCTCGAAAGGCAGGCGGCCTGAGAACAATTTGCCAAAATCAGACTCACTGTGCAGCAATATCGGCTCTGCTAACTTGAAGCGACGCGTCGCCACGGTTGTGGCGGGCATGTGGGGTACGATGCGCAGCACCGCGTCGAATGTGTTCCACTTCGTGATGATCAAGCCGTCCCACTACGACGACGACGGCTACCCGATCCAGTGGATCCGCTCCGCCATTCCCTCGAATACCCTCGCCTGCCTCAACGCGCTCGCCGAGGACGCGCGCCGGCGCAAGATTCTGGGGCCGGATGTAGATATCCGACTTCACACTTATGATGAAACCAACCGCCGTGTACGGCCCGACCGGATCATCCGCACGATCCGTAAAAGCGGCGGCCGCGCTCTGATCGGTCTGGTTGGCGTTCAATCGAACCAGTTTCCGCGCGCAATCGATCTTGCGCGCCCCTTCCTGGCGGCCGGCCTGCCGGTCCTGGCCGGCGGATTCCACGTGTCCGGGTGCATTGCCATGCTTCCCGAGCTGCCGTCCGATCTCAAAGCGGCACGGGCGATGGGCATCTCATTCTTCGCCGGCGAATGCGAAGACGGCCGGCTCGATGAAGTGCTGCTGGATGCCTGGAACGGCAAACTCAAGTCCATCTATAACTACATGGATAAATTGCCGGCACTGACGGGCGAGCCGACGCCCTTCCTTCCGCTCAAGCACGTCAGGCGCACGACAGGTGCCGCTTCCAGCATGGATCTCGGCCGCGGCTGTCCCTACCAATGTTCGTTCTGCACCATCATCAATGTGCAGGGCCGCAAGAGCCGCAGCCGGACTCCGGATGACGTTGAAAGAATTATCCGCGAAAACCATGCGCAGAACATAAGCTGCTTCATCGTCACGGACGACAATTTCGCGCGCAACAGGGACTGGGAAGTGCTGTTCGATCGCGTCATTCATCTGCGCAAGACGGAATTCCCCGATCTCGTTTTCACGATCCAGGTCGACACGCTCAGTCACAAGATTCCGAATTTCATCGAGAAGGCGGCGCAGGCAGGCGTTCGCCACGTCTTCATCGGTCTCGAGAATATCAACCCCGATAACCTGATCGCAGCCAAGAAACGTCAGAACAAGATCACCGAATACCGGGAAATGATCCAGAAATGGCGCAAGCACGGCGCCATCACCTATGCCGGCTATATTCTTGGCTTTCCCTCGGACACCAAAGAGTCGATCCTTCGCGACGTCGAGATCATCAAGCGCGAATTGCCGCTCGATATCCTCGAGTTCTTCTTCCTCACGCCTTTGCCCGGTTCGGAAGACCACAAGATGCTTTTGCAGAACGGCAGCTGGATGGATCCGGACATGAACAAATATGACCTCAACCACCGCGTCGCGCATCATTTGAAGATGAGCGATGCGGAATGGGAAGACGCCTACCACACGGCATGGGCGAGCTACTATACGCCCGAGCACGCACGCACGATCTTTCGCCGGGCAGCGGCGTACAAAGCGAGCCGGCCCGAAATGACCTTATGGACCGTTGCGTTTTTCTTTCGCACGATCGAGGTCGAAGGCGTGCAGCCGCTTGAGGGCGGCGCCTTCCGGCTGAAATCCCGCCGCGATCGCCGCTTCGGCATGAAGCTGGAGAATCCGCTGATCTTCTATCCGCGCTACGCGTGGGAATCGGCAAGAAAAGTCTGGGTCTATGTGCGGATGTATCGCCGGTTAAAAGCGATATTAGACGAGGCGCTTGCCGCCCCCGATCGGTGGACCTACCGAGACGTAGCGATCGCGCCGCCGGAAAAGGACGAGTTCGAGCGGCTCTCGCTCTATCACGAGACCACCGGCGGCGAAGCCGCGCTGGCACGCAAGCGTCGCGACGATGTGATCCGCGCAGGCGGGTATGAGACCCCGCTACTTGCGAAAGACATGACGATGGCGACGCCGGCGGAATGGCGAACAGGCCGTGCTTCAAATCCTGATGTACGCTAATTTCTGACGACGGCGTTCGACTTGCTCGATTTACCCGCGGTCTTTGTGTCAGGCTTGGCATCCGACTTCGGGTCCGTTTTGGCGTCCGCTTTAGCGTCTGCCTTTGCGTCGGTCTTTCCGTTCGTCTTGCCGTCCTGCCCTTGCTTGCCTGCTTCGCCGTCCGTGCGCGGCTTTTTCCCGCGCGCCACCCGGTGCGCCAATTTTGCCAATTTCACCTGGCGCGCCTCCAGGACAAGCGGGTTGGGGGCCGGCATCGGAATCGCGTCGGGTCCATTCCATGCGAGAAGCCCGGCGAGTTCCTGACACGGCGCTTGCTGCGGCAATCTCACCGCCGGACTCCCCGCCTGCTGCGCACCGGTCCACGTCGCGGCAGGCCAGCTGGTGATGTTTCGCACGTAATCCTGGGTCTCCTGCGGCAGCGGACCCTTGTTGGCAAGCCAGTCCTGGATGCGCTTCGGGCCCGCGTTGTAAGCGGCGGCGGCAAGACCGAGATTGCCGAACTTTCGCGACAGGTCGCGCAACAGACGCGCGGACGCCGGGATCGCCTGGGCAGGATCAAACGGATTGTCGAGGCCCCTTTCGTTGGCGGTTTCCGGCATGAATTGCGCGATGCCCAAGGCACCCGCCGAGCTGATCACATAAGGTCTGAAACTGCTTTCCTGATACAGCAGGCGAATGAAAAAGTGCGGCGGCAGATCGTTGCTCCGGATCGCCTCGGCCAGCGAAGCGCAGATTTCCTCGCGCGAACGGTAGACGATCGGCTTCATCATCGGACGCAGTTGCGCCATCGGCTGCATGGCCACCTCGAACGGCGCTGGTGCCCAGCTCAGCAGATCGCTCTCCGGCACTTTTGGGGGCGGCACCGCGGCCAGCGGCAGTTTGAGAGTCGGCAATTTGGGAAGCTGCAGATCGACGACCACCGGTAGGATGTCGCGCGCTCCGGGCGTCAGCCAAATGCCGAGCAGCGCTCCAAGCATGCCGGCCACGACAGTGCTAATCGGACCGAAACCTGTGAGCCGGACAAACTTGTGCAGCGACCAGGCCACGATGAGCCCGACCAAAAGACTGATGAAAAGACTCTCGCCCAGTAATTCCATCGGGCCCTGCCCCTCAAGGGTCTATCATAATCCTGCTTTAGCGTGACAAATATGAGGCACAAGCGCGTTTCGCCATCGCCGGCTACCGCCGACATTGCGGTCAAATCGGCTGAATTTCGCAGAA
>DASRAF010000474.1:0-3098 GCA_035638295.1 Pseudolabrys sp. | reverse complement strand
TCCGACCAGGCTGCGGTCGATGCCATGCGCCGCGAACTCAACAAATTGCCGATCGACGGTACGGTCGTGATCGGCGAGGGCGAAATCGATGAAGCGCCGATGCTTTTCATCGGCGAAAAGGTCGGGACAAAGAACGGGCCGAAAGTCGACATTGCGGTCGATCCACTTGAGGGCACAACGCTGTGCGCAAAGAACATGCCCGGGGCGATCGCGACGATCGCGATAGCGGAAGCTGGAACGCTGCTGCATGCACCCGACTGCTACATGCAGAAGATCGCCATCGGCCCTGGCTTTCCCAAAGGGACTATCGATCTCGACGCGCCGGCCGATGAAAACATCGTGCGTCTGGCGAAGGCCAAGGGCGTCAAGCCTTCTGAGATTACCGCCATTCTGCTCGATCGGCCCCGCCATGCGGATATCATCGCGGCGGTGCGCAAGACCGGCGCCGCAGTCAGCCTGATCAGCGACGGCGACGTCGCCGGCGTGATCCATTGCGCCGAACCGAAAACCGGGATCGATATCTATCTTGGCATTGGCGGGGCGCCGGAAGGCGTGCTCGCGGCTGCGGCTTTGCGCTGTATCGGCGGCCAGATGCAGACGAGGCTGATCATTGATACCGAGCAACTACGCGAACGTACTCTTAAGATGGGTATCAAGGATCCGAGACGTAAATACGAAATCGAGGACATGGTGAGAGGGGATTGCCTTTTCGCGGCCACCGGCGTTACCAGTGGCGCCATGTTGAGTGGTGTCAAGTTCGGCAAGGATGTCATCGAGACTGAAACAGTCGTGATGCGTTCCGTAACGGGTACGGTGCGACGGGTCATGGCCGAACACCGGCAATTCGACAAGTTTCATCTCGACTGAACTTGCCGGCGGCCTCGCCGAGGCTCGCTGTGAAGCTCATTCAGTAGTGCGTCCCCGTGCAAACGCGTAATTCGGCTGCAGCAATCCGGCAGTCGAAGACGATGGTAATTCTGCGATGGCCGCTCCCGCCGTTTCATTGAAGAATCTCGACCGCCACTTTCTTGGTGTCGAACGGTCTTTGACCGGTCGGGCGTGGCGAGAGCGCCTCGATGGGCGCGGATCGGCGCGCGCGCTGGCGATTGCGCAACGATACGGCGTCGACGAATTGCTGGCGCGCATCATCGCCGGCCGCGATGTTGATGTCGACCAGGTCGATAGTTTCCTCGATCCCACCATCAAGCGCCTGATGCCGGATCCATATACGCTGACTGATATGGAGGCGGCGGCAACGCGAATTGCCGACGGCATCACAAGGGGCGAGTCCATTGCCATTTTCGGCGACTACGATGTCGACGGTGCCACTGCATCCGCGCTGCTGTCCCGTTACCTGCGCCACTGCGGGTTGGACCCGATCATCCATATTCCCGATCGCATCTTTGAAGGCTACGGTCCCAACGTGGATGCAATCCGCTCGTTCGCCGAGCGCGGCGTAAAGCTGCTGGTTAGTGTTGATTGCGGAGTCACAAGCCCTGAGCCACTTGCCGAGGCCAAAAGACGCGGTGTCGAAACAGTGGTGATTGATCATCACCAGGGTGATGAGAAACTGCCGGAAGCTGTCGCGATCGTTGACCCCAACCGACCCGACGACCTTTCGGGCCTTGGCCACCTTGCTGCGGTCGGATTAGTATTCCTGACATTGGTTGCCGTGGCGCGAGAGTTGCGTCGGCGCAATTTCTGGTCGGACCTGCGACCCGAGCCCGACCTCTTGTCGCTGTTGCATCTTGTGGCGCTCGGCACTGTTGCCGACGTCGTGCCGCTGCACGGCCTTAACCGCGCCTTTGTTGCCAAAGGCCTGATTGCACTGCGGCGACGCGAGCACCCCGGAACGACCGCTTTGATGGATGTTGCGCGCCTGAGCGGTCCACCCGAGCCCTGGCATCTTGGATTTCTTTTGGGTCCGCGCATCAACGCCGGTGGCCGGATTGGACGAGCTGATCTCGGTGTGCGTCTTCTCCTCGAAGAAGACCCTGGCGAGGCGGCGCGGATCGCAAGCGAACTCGATCGTCTCAATCGCGAACGGCAACAGATTGAACAGGCTACAGTAGCTCAAGCTGAGGCCGAAGCGCTCGCCGCCCTTGGACTGGAGGAGAAAGGCGCAGTAATTGTCACCGCCGCGCAAAGTTGGCACCCCGGAGTGGTCGGGCTGGTGGCCGCGCGCTTGAAGGAACGGTTCGGCCGTCCGGCGTTTGCGATCGCGCTGGAGCCGGGTGCTAGCGGCACGGGTTCGGGTCGCTCGATTATCGGTGTCGATCTCGGCCGTGCCGTTCGACGCGCGGTCCAGGAAGGCTTGTTGCTCAAGGGTGGGGGTCACGCCATGGCTGCCGGCGTGACGTTGAAAAAAGATCTACTCGGAAAATTCCGTGCATTCATGGAAGAAACCTTGGCAGGCTCGGTAGAAGCGGCACGGCGTGACAGCGCCCTGTTATTCGATGGTGCGGTTTCCGCGGGTGCGTTCAATTTTTCGCTCGCCGATCTGGTGTCGCGTGCGGGACCATTCGGTGCCGGCAATCCAGAGCCGTTGCTGGCGCTTCCCGCGCACACGCTGGCCCACGCCGACCCCGTTGGCGACGGCCACATTCGCGCTCGCTTTCGTTCCGGTGACGGAAAATTTGTCAACGCCATCGCCTTTCGGGCGATGGGTCAGCCACTCGGCAGGACTCTTCTGGAAAACCGCGGCCAAGCGCTGCATGCCGCGGGCCACATCGCAATGGACCGCTGGCAGGGCGAAGAGCGCGTTCAGTTGCGACTGGTGGATGTGGCCGCGGTTGAGCCGCGCTGAAGGCCGAACACCCAAAGATGCTAACCTTGTCGGTCAGGGCGATTCGGGCGCCCGGGTTCGTGCGGCGTGCTTGCGCGTCATTGAAATGAACCTATTCACGGGGGCCTGCATGCCACTGGGTTTCCATCCGGCATCAGTTGAGCGAGTAGAAGCTGGCGCATATACCGACCGGCAGGAGCAGATCGTTACCGTGCTCGCGGCCTCGACGGCTATTTTGGTCGTGGCGGCGATTGCCGTCCTGATGGGCATGGCTTAACGCCAAGCGACTGGTTCCACGCATTTGCCGCATTTC
>DASRAF010000473.1:0-6085 GCA_035638295.1 Pseudolabrys sp. | reverse complement strand
CTTCCCCGACTACGCGCGGGTGATCCCGGCCAACAACGACAAGAGCCTGATCGTTGACAAGAAGGATTTCGAAGCCGCCGTCGATCGCGTTTCGACGGTGTCGAGCGAGCGCGGGCGAGCGGTCAAGCTATCCATAACCGGCGGGCGGCTGGTGCTGTCGGTAACCAATCCCGACTCCGGCAGCGCGACTGAAGAGATCGAAGTCGAATATGCGGCAGACCCGCTCGATATCGGTTTCAACTCGCGCTACTTGCTCGACATCGCCGCCCAGATCGAGGGCGAAGTTGCGGTGCTAAAGCTCGCCGATCCGGGTTCGCCGACCCTGATCCAGGACAAGGACGCAAAAGGCGCGCTCTACGTGCTGATGCCGATGCGGGTCTAGAAGGCAAAGCGCGTTTGCATTTTCGATGGCCGGGCTTGTCCCGGCCATCGGCGTCTTTGATATTGCGCAGTGCCCGATGACCTGATGTCCGGCGCAGGCCGGCATGATGAGTATCGATGACCGCCGCCTTTATTCGACGTCTGAGGCTGACCAACTTCCGCAGCTATCACGCCGCGCAAGTCGCGCTCGACCGAGCCGGACCGGTGGTGCTCACGGGCGCCAATGGCGCCGGCAAGACCAATCTGATCGAAGCAATCTCTCTCCTTGCGCCAGGCCGCGGACTGCGCCGCGCAACGATGGAAGAACTGGCTTTCACCGAGGGCGATGGTGCATGGGCCGTCTCGGCGGAAATTGAAGGCATGCTCGGACTGGCAACGCTGGGCACAGGCACCGAGCCGCCGGCAAACGAGGAAGCCGCGCCGACGCGCCGCTGCCGGATCGACCGCGAGAGCGTCGGATCGGCGACGGCGTTTGCCGATCACCTGCGTGTCGTTTGGCTGACGCCTGCCATGGACCCACTCTTCAATGGGCCCGCCTCCGAGCGACGCCGCTTTCTCGACCGACTGGTTCTTGCGGTCGACGCGCAGCATTCGAGCCGGGTTGCTGCGCTCGAGCGTTCACTGCGTTCGCGCAACCGTCTCCTGGAAGACTCTCCCGGCGACTCGCATTGGCTCGATGCGATCGAGCATGAAACCGCCGAGATTGCCGTGGCGGTTGCAGCCGGGCGCGCGGAAACCGTCAATCGCCTGTCCGCTGCCCTTGCTGCCGCGCGCGCACAGGCTCCGGAATTTCCGCAGGCCGAAATGGAGTTGCAGGGCTGGATGGAGCAGCTGCTGTCAGATCACAGGGCGGTCGAGATCGAGGATCGTTATCGCGCGCTGCTAAGGGAAAATCGCGTACGCGACGCCGCAGCGGGACGAACTCTCGATGGGCCACATTTGTCGGATCTAGCCGTGCGCCACGCATCGAAGAACATTCCTGCTGCCGATGCATCGACGGGCGAGCAAAAGGCGCTGCTCATTCGCCTGGTGCTTGCGCATGCCGGTTTGATCAAACAGATGACCGGCTTTGCGCCGCTGCTGTTGCTTGATGAGGTCGTGGCCCATCTCGATCCGGCGCGGCGCGTAGCGCTCTACGACGCGCTTTCCTCGCTGGGCGCGCAAGTCTGGATGACCGGTGCCGACCCCGTGGCGTTTGGTGACATCATCGGACGCGCGCAGGTGTTCATTGTTCGCAGCGGCACGGTGGAACCGGCGTCGGAGCGGTTCCAAAACTAGCCTCACGTTTTGTTAATCGCAACAAGATCAAATCTTCGATAACAGGAACCATCACCGAGCGTTGGCCTTTATCCGTGTGAGAGCACGTCAGGGGCTGTCATGAGTACGGATGCGGCAATTGATCGGGTAAAGAGCGAGCTCAATCGGGCGTTCGACAGAACGCATGCCGATCTCGAGCGCGTTGAGATCCTGGCCGCTGGCCTCGCGGCGTTCAACACACCGATCCCGCCTTACGAGCCACGGTTCCATCACCTGCAGCGATTCAATCTCTCGGCGCACGAGCTGCCGTCGCAGCGAAAACCGCCGACCTGATTCCACCCTCTTTTTGGCACGAATACCGGCCGGAAACCTCTCACTGATGACGGCTGATTCGGTCTAAAAACGGGGCGTAAAAAGTGGGGATTCTTGAGGCCGCGCCCCTTTAAAAAACGCTGCTAGATCAACATATTAAACCCACTTACTTTGCCCTGTACGAGACCCCTTTTTCGTGTCAGACCAACTACAAATCCCGACTCATTTTTTTCACCCGATTCGAGGGCGTCGCCTATGGCTGAACCAGCCCGCAAAAACCCATCCGAGTATGACGCCGAGTCGATCAAGGTCCTCAAAGGCCTCGATGCGGTCCGGAAACGACCGGGCATGTATATCGGTGATACCGATGACGGCTCGGGCCTCCACCACATGGTCTATGAGGTGGTGGACAATGCCATCGACGAAGCGCTGGCGGGGTTTGCCACCGAAGTCGAGGTGACACTTAATCCGGATGGGTCCTGCACAGTCCGCGACAATGGGCGCGGGATTCCGACCGACATCCACAAAGGTGAAGGCGTATCCGCGGCCGAGGTCATCATGACCCAGCTGCACGCCGGTGGAAAATTCGACCAGAATTCCTACAAGGTTTCCGGCGGGTTGCACGGCGTCGGTGTGTCGGTGGTCAATGCGCTTTCGACATTGCTGAAGTTGACGATATGGCGTGACGGCAAGGAACACTTCATGGAGTTCCGCGACGGCGTCGCGAAGGCTCCGTTGAAGGCAAAAGGCGACGCGAAGAACAAGCGCGGCACCGAGGTTACCTTCCTCCCCTCGACCAAAACCTTCACCATGGTCGAGTTCGATTTTGCGACGCTCGAGCACCGTCTACGCGAATTGGCGTTCCTGAACTCCGGAGTCGCGATCGTCCTTTCCGACCAGCGGCACGCCGTCGAAAAGCGCGAAGAAATGAAATACGAGGGCGGCGTCGAAGCCTTCGTAAAGTTTCTCGACCGGAACAAGACTTCCCTTATCCCGGCCCCCATCATGATCAAGGCCGAGCGCGACGGCATTACAGTCGAATGCGCTCTGTGGTGGAATGACGGCTACCACGAAAGCGTGCTCTGCTTTACCAACAACATTCCGCAGCGCGACGGCGGTACCCATCTCGCCGGATTTCGTGGCGCGCTAACGCGTCAGATCACCCAATATGCGGAAACCGCCGGCTCCTCGCGCAAGGAAAAGGTCGCGCTGACGGGTGATGATTGCCGCGAAGGCCTGACGGCCGTGCTTTCCTGCAAGGTGCCGGATCCGAAGTTCTCGTCTCAGACCAAAGACAAACTCGTTTCCTCGGAAGTGCGCCCAGTCGTTGAAAACGTCATCAACCAGGCTCTGCAGGACTGGTTCGAAATCCATCCGCAGGAAGCAAGGGTCATTGTCGGCAAGGTCGTTGAAGCGGCCGCGGCTCGCGAAGCAGCACGCAAGGCACGCGAGCTGACCCGTCGCAAGGGCGCACTCGATGTTTCCTCGCTGCCCGGCAAGCTCGCCGATTGTCAGGAGCGCGACCCCGCCAAGTCCGAATTGTTCATCGTCGAGGGCGACAGCGCCGGCGGCTCCGCCAAGCAGGGCCGCAACCGGGAATTCCAGGCGGTGTTGCCGCTGCGCGGCAAGATCCTGAACGTCGAACGCGCGCGCTTCGACAAGATGCTGTCGAGCCAGGAAATCGGCACGTTGATCACAGCGCTCGGCACAGGCATCGGACGCGACGAATTCAACCCCGACAAGCTGCGCTACCACAAGATCATCATCATGACCGACGCGGACGTGGACGGATCTCACATCCGCACCCTGCTGCTGACGTTTTTCTTTCGGCAGATGGAAGAGTTGATCAAGCGCGGCCACATCTTCATTGCACAGCCTCCGCTGTACAAAGTCTCGCGCGCCAAATCCGAGCAATACCTGAAGGATGAACGCGCGCTCGAGGACTATCTGATCACGGCGGGCCTGGAGGACGCGGTGCTTCGCCTCGCCTCCGGCGAAGAGCGCTCGCGGGCTGACCTGCGGAAACTCACCGACGACTCGCGTCTGATCCGCAGCATTTTGGGCGGGCTGCACAGCCGCTACAACCGCAAGGTCATCGAACAGGCGGCGATCGCCGGCGTGCTCAATCCTGGGGTTACCAGCGATGCGAAGAAGGGCGCCGCCGCGGCCGACTACATCGCCAAACGGCTGGATGCTCTCGAAGAGGAAACCGAGCGCGGCTGGAAGGGCACATTCGACGAGAACGGCTTCCATTTCGAGCGCACGGTCCGTGGCGTCAAGGAACTCGCGGTCATCGATCAGGCTCTGATCGGTTCAGCCGATGCACGCAAGCTCGACGAGTTTGCGCCTTCATTGCAGCAGGTGTTTCCGCGCCCGACGCCCCCCGCCGCGCTTCGTCGCAAGGACGAAACCATCGCGATCCACGGGCCCGTCGGCCTGTTCGAGGCGCTGGTCGCCGCCGGGCGCAAAGGCTTGACGTTGCAGCGTTACAAAGGCCTGGGCGAGATGAACCCGGAACAGCTGTGGGAAACCACGCTCGACACCGATGCGCGTTCATTGCTGCAGGTACGCATCAAGGAAGTCGACGAGGCCAATGTGCTTTTCGACCAATTGATGGGCGACCTCGTCGAGCCGCGCCGACAATTCATCCAGGACAACGCGCTTACGGCGAGCGTCGACGTCTGACGTCGACGCCATCCCGGCTCAGTTGCAGATCTTCTCGACGACCCAGCCCCCGTAGCCGTCAGGCACGCGGGTTTCCCGCCAATAGCATCCGCCGTAGTCGGCGAATTTTCCGTAGCAGCCGCCGAGTGCAGCCGCGGGTCCACGGCAGTAGCCGACGTAACGGATCTGGGAGTTGCGGAAGAAGTTCGGGCCGATGAGGTTGTCGCCGCGGTAAAGGTCGGCGGCGGCAGCCGCCTTATAGCGGCAAATTTACTCTTATGACGTGAGTTTGGCACCGAGGGTCAGGCCAATGATTAACGCGCCGAGGAACAGCACCACGAATATCCCGAACAGCCATTGCGCGATGGTGGCCGACTCGACGCCACTGAAGCCGAAAATTCCCGCGATCACGGCGATGACGAGGAAAATCAGAGCCCATTTCAGCATCGGGGATGCTCCTCCTAACCAATTCGCCCCCGATAAAATGAGCGGAAGCACGACGAGGTTCCAGAGGCTAGGGTGGCTTTATTCCGCGTGTGCGCGGATCGCGCGGTAACCAATTGCCGTTGTCCGCCCGCGTGAGGAAATGACCGACCAGCTGGTTGAAAAGATCCGGCTCCTCGAGATTCACGACGTGACCGGTCTTCGGCAGGATCACCAGTCCCGAAGCGATGAGTGTGTCTTTCAGGAAAAAACCCGGTTCGATGCATCGCTCGTCTTCGTCACCGACGATGATCAGCGCCGGCATCTCCAGCTTCCGGATGTCCGCCTCGAAATCGTAAAGCGAAGGGCGCGCGCCCTGAAATCCGCGCGACATGTGCGACGAGCCCTGCGCATCATGTTCGGCGAGCTGGCGGGAGAATTCGGCAAAGCCGCGGGGATCCTTAATCTCGAATGTGATGCGACTGGCGCCCCGGCCGTAGGTCTGCGCGACGGCGGCCGAGCCTTCCTTTTCGAATTGAGCGGCGAGATCCCGCGAGCGCTTGTGAAAGTCTTCGGTGTACCAGCGCTCGCTTCCCGAACCTGTGCCGGCGAGAATGAGCGACCGCACGCGCCCCGGATGATTGAGCGCAACCTGCAGCGCGGTATAGCCCCCCATAGATAAGCCGATGAGGTGCGCGCGGTCGATCTGCAGGTGATCGAGCACGGTGACCGCGTCTCGCATGACGTGCATGTAGGTGTAAGCCGCCGGGTCGCTCGGCACGTCGGACGGTCTGTAGCCGCGCGCCGCGTAGGTGATGCAGCGATAGCGCCTGCCGAACTCGCGCAACTGCGGTTCCCAGCTCCGATGGTCGCCGGCGAACTCGTGCACGAATAGAATCGGCGTGTCTTGGCCGACCTCCTCGTAATAGAGCTTCACTTCGTCAGACGTGACCGCGTAAGGCATCAGAACAAGTCCAGATATTCCTTCTGCTCCCAGGCTGTGACCTCCGGGTGATCACCTGCCTCTTTCCGGAAGCGCTCGACCTCG
>DASRAF010000472.1:0-6831 GCA_035638295.1 Pseudolabrys sp. | reverse complement strand
AATCCAGAAACAGGTACAGACCTCTCTGGATTTCGGGTCCGGCGCTAACGCGCCGTCCTGGAATAACCATAATAGAACTTCGGCCATTGTCTCACTCCGCCGCCATCCGGTGCTTGCGCGCGTATTTGGCAAAAGCCTCCGGACCTTTCGACAGTACATTTTCTTTCATCCAGGCGTGGAATGAATCGCGTTCGCGCGAGATGGCATCCCATTCCTTGTAGAAACCGTTGTTGCGCGGATAGTACCCCTGCGCATAGGACGGCCAGGCGCCGCCCGGCACTTCGACCACGTGGCCGACGGTCCAATGCGGCAGCACGACCGCGTTGAGGCTGCGTTCAGGAAGTTCGTCAACGATCTCCTCGACCGTGACCACCGAGCGTTTGGAAGCGAGCACGGCCTCCTTCTGAACGCCGAGCACGCCCTCGATCATTACGTTGCCGGCCTTGTCCGCGCGCTGCGCGTGGATCACCGCAACGTCCGGCCGATGCGCCGGAATGGCCGCAAGCTCTTCGCCGGTGAACGGGCACGTCACGCGTTTGATTTTCGAATTCACCTTCGGCAGATCGCCCCCGATGTAGCCGCGAAAGATTGCGCACGGCAGACCGGCCGCGCCGGCCTCGTAGGCATTGGCCATCGCGGCATGCGAATGCTCTTCCAGCTCGAGCTTCTGCGGCCAGCCATTCTCGATCGCGTCTCTCAGACGGTGCAAAGAGCCTACGCCGGGATTGCCGCCCCACGAAAAGACCAGCCTCGACACGCAGCCCATGCCGATCAGCTGATCGTAAATGAGATCCGGCGTCATGCGGATCAGCGTCAGTCCTTTGCGGCCTTGGCGGATGATCTCGTGGCCCGCCGCGTGCGGAATGAGATGGGTAAAGCCTTCCAGCGCTACGGTGTCGTCATCGCGGACGGCTGATGTGATTGCTTCGGCGAGGGAGGAAATACGCGCCATACGGAATTTTCCAGTTGGGGTGCCGTATTTACGGCCGCCCATCGACAGGGTCAAATAGCCATCGCGCCATAAGTTGGAGCTCCAACGGATCGCACGCGCATGCTGGGCAAAGAGCCAATTTTCACCATCCACGCCGAACTCGAGGCCATCATCAGCCTCGGCCAGACACCATATGGCGAGCGGCGCGTGATCGGCATTCTGGGCGGCAGTGTTCGCGGCCCCAGGCTTGCTGGCCGAATTCTGCCGGGTGGCGCCGATTGGCAGATTATCCGCAGCGACGGGGCCGCCGACATAAAGGCGCGCTACACTATCGAGACCGAGGCCGGCGCCCTCATCATGGTCAACAGCGAAGGCCTGCGGCACGGGCCGCCCGAGGTCATCGAAAAACTGGCGCGGGGCGAGAATGTCGACCCCCGCCACTATTATTTCCGCACTGTGATGCGCTTCGAGACTGCGGCCCCTGCAGTCGACTGGCTCAACCGGATCCTGGCGATCGCCAAAGGACAAAGGGAGCCGCGCGCCGTGCGGCTCTACGTCTACGAGGTGGAATGACGGCCGTTCAGCCGAACTCGCGCAGCAGATCGAGAAGCTGCTGGCGCCGCCTCTGTCCGATGAACGCGGCCAGCTGCGCCTCGTGCTGTTTCGCGAGACTCTTGATCTGCGCCAGCGCTTTTTCGCCGTCCTTCGTCAGATAGAGTGAGTGCGATCGCGCGTCGTTCGCCGATGCGCGCCTGCTGATCCACCTCCGCCGTTCGAGCACATGCAGGAGACGGGCGAGCCGCGCCCGTTCGATGCTCAGGGTCTGCGCAATCGCGGCCTGCGAACGGCCCCGATTGGCCTCGATCACCAGCAAGACCGAGTACTGCGCGGGGCGAACCTTCATCGGCCGCAGGGTCTGAATGAAATCCTGAAATACCCAGATCTGCAGGCGACGCAGGAAATAACCGAGGTGGTTTTCGAGTTGCCCGATCCCGAGGCCTTCTTTCGGGCCGGGCCATTCGTCTAAGGCGGCCTTTACTACAGTACGCATTGGATCCCCGGCTGTCATTGCAAGAACACAAGACTCCACCTTGACCCCAATTGTTGTCAATGACAACATTCTTGCCAACCCCGGCAAATACAACGAATACGAAATTCCAGGGAGGGCCGCATGCTGCAATTCAGGACCGTTGCCACGATTCTTTTTGCGCTGAGCGCAACGCCGATCTACGCGGAAACAAATGGCGTGCTGCGCATCGGTGTCCTCAATGACATGTCCAGCGTCTATGCCGATTTTCAGGGACCCGGCTCGGTGATTGCCGCGCAGATGGCCATCGAGGACTTCAACAAGCAGTCCAAGCACAAGGTTGAAGTGATTTCCGGGGACCACCAGAACAAGCCCGACATCGGCGCCGGCATTGCGCGGCGATGGCTCGACGTCGAAGGTGTCGATATGATCGTCGATCTGCCGAACTCGGCTGTCGCACTCGCGGTCGGCGATATCGTGCGCGAGAAGAACAAGGTCGCGATCGGTTCGGGTGCCGGAACGGCGCTACTCACCGGCGCGAGATGCTCACCGAATTTCGTGCACTGGACCTACGACACTTGGGCGATGGGCCATGCGTCGGCACGAGGCGTGCTCGCTTCCGGTCCCAAAACATGGTTCTTCGTCACTGCAGACTACGCGTTCGGGCACGATCTCGAGAAGCAGGCGAGCGAAGAAGTGCTGGCGAGCGGCGGGAAGATCATCGGAAGCGTGCGCCACCCGCTCGGTGCTTCGGATTTCTCGTCTTTCCTGCTGCAGGCGCAGGCATCAGGCGCTGACGTCGTCGCTCTGGCAAATGCCGGCGGCGACACCACCAACAGCGTCAAACAGGCGGCAGAGTTCAAGATCGGCGGCAAACAGAAGATCGTTGCGCTCATCTTCGATCTGCAAAGCGTCCCGGCGCTTGGCCTAAACACTGCGCAGGGACTGGTCGCCGTCAATGCGTTCTACTGGGACACGAACGATCAGACTCGCGAATGGTCCAAACGTTTCCAGCAACGGCATGCAAAGAAAATGATGCCCAACCACATGCACGCCGGCGTCTATGCCGCCGTGCTGCATTTCCTGAAAGCCGTCGACAAAGTTGGCTCGCCAGCGGACGGCGCAGCCGTGGTCGCGGCGATGAAGGCGACGCCGACCGACGACCCGCTTTTCGGACCGGGCACCATTCGCGCCGATGGTCGCAAGATCCACCCGATGTACCTGCTCGAGGTCAAGACGCCGGCGGAATCGAAAGGCGAATGGGACGCCTTCAAAATCGTTCAGACGATCCCGGCCGACAAGGCGTTCCGGCCCTTGAACGAAGGCGGCTGCCCGCTGGTTAGGAACTGAGCGTTGCGCAAGCGGACTTATGGCGACATGATCGCCTTGCTGCAGACAATGAGCCAGTGAATGTCGTCCAAGGGCCTTACCGCACAGTTGCCGGCCTCGCTTGCCGCCGAACGGCATGGCGGCGTGGCCGTGCTCAAGCTCAATCGGCCGCAGAAACGCAATGCACTCGATGACGAGACCATCATTGGCGTCGAGCAATTCTTCACATCGCTGCCAGAGGATGTCGGCGGCGTGCTGGTCGCCGGCGAAGGCGAACATTTTTCGGCGGGCCTCGACCTGACGGAATTGAAAGAGAGAAACATTAGCCAGGGCATTGCCCATTCGGGACTCTGGCACCGGGCTTTCGACAAGATTCAATTCGGCAGGGTGCCGGTGGTTGCCGTCCTGCATGGCGCAGTGGTCGGCGGCGGACTTGAGCTCGCTGCCTCGGCGCATGTCCGCGTCGCGGAGCGTTCGGCTTACTACGCGCTGCCGGAAGGCAGCCGCGGCATTTATGTCGGTGGTGGCGGCTCGGTGCGATTGCCGCCCCTGATCGGCGTCGCACGCATGATGGACATGATGCTGACCGGCCGCACCTATTCCGCGGAGGAGGGTCAGGCCATCGGCCTGACCACATATCTCGTCGAGAACGGGAAGGGCTTTGCCAAGGGCCTCGAACTGGCGCAGCGCATTGCCGGAAATGCGCCGCTGACCAACTTTGCCGTCATGCATGCGCTGCCGCGGATCGCGCAGATGAATCCGGCGAGCGGCTTCGCCATGGAGGCACTGATCTCATCAATTGCGCAGGCCGATGGCGAGGCGAAAGCACGTCTGAAGGATTTCCTGGAAAAGCGTGGCCCCAAGGCAACGCGCGATTGATGGAGTTCGAAAAAGTGAGCGCGATCCGTGAAACTGATTCTGCAGGCGGTGCACCCTTGCGCCCCGTCCAGCTTGGCGCGCCGGATGTCGTGCTGGATCGACGCGCTGACGGCACCATTCATATCCGCGCCGCCCAGTCGCTCAGTGGCTATCACGGCAAGCTGAGCGAGCCGCTCGAACATTGGGCCAAAGCCACACCGGATCGCCTGTTCCTCGCCCAGCGCGACGCGCAGGACCAGTGGCGCAAGCGCTCCTATGCTGAAACTCTTGCTGACGTGCAACGCATCGGTGCCGCTTTGCTGCGGCGCGGATTGTCTGCCGAGCGGCCGCTTGTGACGTTGTCCGGCAACGACATCGAGCACGCTCTGCTGGCTCTCGGCGCCATGTATGTCGGCATCCCTTACGCGCCGATCTCGCCCGCCTATTCGCTGATGTCGAGCGACTTCGGAAAACTGCGCTCCATTATCAACCTGCTCACACCCGGCCTCGTCTATGTCACCGACGGTGGGTCGTTTGCCCGGGCCATCTACGAAACCGTGCCCGACGAGGTCGAGCTCGTCGTCGCCCGCAATCCGCTCGGCGATCGCAAGACCACGATGTTCGCTGATCTGCTCGGTGCCGAAGATGTAAGTGGCGTTGCAACGGCGCATCGCGCCGTGTCGCCGGACACGATCGCCAAGTTCCTGTTCACCTCGGGCTCGACCGGAAATCCGAAAGCCGTGATCAACACCCATCGGATGTTGTGCTCGAACCAGGCCATGCTCGCGTCGGGCTTCAGCTTTGTCAAAGACGAGCCGCCGGTTGTCGTCGACTGGTTGCCCTGGAGCCATACCTTCGGCAGCAATCACAATTTCAATATGGTGCTGACCTATGGCGGCTCCCTTTACATTGACGACGGCAATCCGACTCCGCCAGGCGTGCCCAAAACGGCAAGAAACTTGCGCGAGATTGCACCGACGATCTATTTCAACGTGCCCAAGGGCTATGAGGCGTTGGTCTCGCACTTCCGCGCCGATGACGCCCTACGTCGAAACTTTTTCAGCCGGCTGAAGGTCCTGTTCTACGCCGGTGCCGGGCTGAACCAGACGACGTGGGAGCAACTGACGCAACTGGCGGTCGAGACAACGGGCGAGCGCATCATCTTTCTTTCTTCGCTCGGATCGACCGAGACAGCGCCGCTGGCGCTGGCCTGCTCATGGGATTTCGACCGGCCGGGCAATATCGGGCTGCCGGCGCCGGGAGTCGATCTCAAACTCGTGCCGAACGAAGGCAAGCTTGAAGCGCGGCTGCGGGGCCCGCACATCACGCCTGGCTATTGGCGGCAGGAACAGCTGACACGGGACGCCTTCGACGAAGAGGGTTTCTACAAGCTCGGCGACGCGCTGAAGTTTGTCGATCCGAACGATCCGTCCAAAGGGCTCCTGTTCGACGGGCGAATTGCCGAGGATTTCAAGCTGTCGACGGGAACCTGGGTCAGCGTTGGTCCGTTGCGCGCGCGCTTCATCGACCATTTTGCCCCGTACGTGCGCGATGTCGTGTTCGCCGGCGGCGATCGCGATTATCTCGCGGCCTTGATATTTCCTGACATTGAAGCCTGCCGAAAGTTGGCCAACCTCGGACCCGATGCGTCGTTGAGCGACATCATCGCCGCTCCACCAGTGCGCGGAAGATTTGCCGAGCTGCTGACAAAACTCGCAAGCCTCAGTCCCGGCTCCTCAACGCGAGTCAACCGCGCAATGCTGATGGCTGAACCGCCGTCCCTCGATAAAGGCGAGGTGACCGATAAGGGTTCGTTCAATCAGCGTGCCGTTCTGCGAAATCGTGCAGCCATGGTGGACGAGATCTACGCGGTGCCTTTATCTTCGCGGGCGATCGCAGCCGAAGGACAACGCTGATGGAAATCAAAGAACAAGCCGCCATCGTCACCGGCGGCGCGTCGGGCCTGGGTGCCGCGACCGCGCGCGCACTGGCCGCAGCGGGCGCCAAAGTCGCCATCGCCGATGTCAACGAGAAGGCGGCCGCCGAGGTCGCCGACAGCATCAAGGGTGTCGCGGTTGCCTGCGACGTCGCCGACAGCGCCAGTGGTGAAGCCGCCGTGAAGAAGGCTGCCGCAGCGCACGGGCCTGCGCGCATTCTCGTCAATTGCGCCGGCGTCGGACCAGCAAAGCGCATCGTCGGCCGCGATGGGCCGATGCCGCTTGCGGATTATGAGCGCGTCATCCGCGTCAACCTGATCGGCACCTTCAACATGATGCGGCTCGTTGCCGCCGCGATGCAGCCCCTGGAGCCGCTGCCCGACGGCGACCGCGGCGTCATCATCTCGACCGCTTCCGTCGCCGCTTTCGACGGGCAGATCGGACAGGCGGCCTATTCTTCTTCCAAGGGCGGTGTCGCCGCGCTGACTTTGCCCGCTGCGCGTGAATTCTCCCAGTTCGGCGTCCGCGTCCTTGCCATCGCGCCGGGCATATTCGGAACGCCGATGCTGCGTGCCTTGCCGCAGGAAGTGCAGGATTCCCTCGGCGCCTCGGTGCCGTTTCCCAAACGGCTGGGTGAGCCGCGCGAATTCGCGGCCCTCGTGCTCCACTGTGTCCACAACGGCTATCTGAATGGCGAAGTGATCCGCCTCGATGGCGCGTTGCGCATGGCGCCCCGCTGACGTCTGGCT
>DASRAF010000471.1:0-18020 GCA_035638295.1 Pseudolabrys sp. | reverse complement strand
TCGTGCAGCTCGTGCCGCAGCGGCCGCCGATGGCCAATCTCGACCGCTGGTATGGCGCCATTTCCAAGCGCAAGGCATTCCAGGATTACGTCGCCAGCATTCCACTGACGTGACGACCTCCTCGCGCGCCGCCGCAGCTTTTGTGCGATGACCACGCAAGCGTGCTGCGCACCTGCATCGCCTGGTCCCTGGTCGTTGCCGGCTTGGCGTTATGCCTTGTCGATACGATAAAGCTGGTGTCATGAGCGATACAGCCAAGCCAGGACGGTGTCTCGGCCTGATCGGGGGTCTCGGACCGGGCGCTACCGTTCACTATTATCGTGAGCTTATTGCCGGCCACGAACGGCAAGGCCGCGTACCGCGCCTGCTGATTGCCCATGCAGACATTCAGCGCGTTTATGCCCTGGTCATCGCGAAAGACTTCGAGGGCCTCGCGAGCTACCTCGCTGGCTTGATCGGCAACATGGCGGCGGGCGGCGCTGAATTCACCGCCATCGTCGCGGCAACACCTCACATCTGCGCTTCGCAGCTTGAAGCAAGCTCTTCATTGCCGCTGATCAATATGCTGACCGAAGTGCGTGCGGCCGTGAATGCGCGCGGTTTGAAGCGCGTCGCATTGCTCGGCACTCGCTTCACCATCGAGACGCAGATGTTTGGTTCTCTCGACGGCATCGAAACAATCATGCCCGCGGCGCGGGAAATCGAGCGGATCCAGAACATCTACAAGGACTTCGTCGAGGGGCGCGGCTCGCAGGCACAGGCGGACGAGCTGCGCGAATTTGCCCGCACATTCGTAACGCGCGATGGTGCTGAATCGGTATTAATCGCAGGCACCGATCTTTCGCCCGTGTTCACCGAAAGCAATGCCGGCTTCCCGATGATCGATTGCGCTCGCGTTCACATCGACGCGATCGTAAAGCGATTGCTCGCCGAAGCCTGAAGCGATTGCTTACAGCACTTCGCCCTTGAGCAATTTCGGCACGTCGCCGGTGAAGCCCGCCGCCTCGCGGATGAACATGCGTTTGAGCACAGGCATCCGTTCCACGATGCCAAGTCCGACATCGCGCACAAGCCGCAATACATCGGAATGATTGGAGAAGAGACGGTTCAGCCCGTCAGTCGCGACGCCCATCATCATGGTGTCGAAGCGGCGCCAGCGCTGATATCGCTCGAGAACATCCACGCCACCGGGATCGAGTCCGAGGCGCGCGGCATCGGCAACGGCTTCCGCCAGCGCAGCCACATCGCGCAGCCCCATGTTGAGACCTTGTCCGGCGATGGGATGAATGATGTGCGCAGCGTCACCGACCAGCGCCAGCCTTTCGGCGATGAAGGTGCGTGCCGTAAACAACCCGAGCGGAAATGCGCGGCGTGGTCCGGCCACCGTCAGTTCGCCGAGGCGCAGGCCGAAGCGCTTTTCCAGTTGGGCGTGGAATTCGGCATCGGGCAGCGCGACCATACGTTCGGCTTCGCGCGCGTTTTCCGTCCACACGATCGAGCATCGCTTGCCGGTCAGCGGGAGGATCGCGAAGGGTCCTGCGGGCAGGAAATGCTCTTCTGCGCGGCCGCCATGATCGCGCTCGTGGCCGACCGTCGTCACGATGGCCGCCTGGTCGTAATTCCAGCCGTAAGTTGTGATGCCGGCCTGCTCGCGGATCACCGAATGCGCGCCGTCAGCACCGACCAGAAGACGAGTGGAGATTAATCCGCCATTACCCAGCGTGACTTCGACCGAATTTTTAGCTGCCTCGAAACCCGTGACCTTGCCGGCGCGCAGATCGACGCCGAGCTCCTTCGCCTTTGCGACCAGCGCATCCACGAGATGCCGGTTCTCGATCATGTGCGCAAACGGCTCGCCCTCTTCCACGTCGCCGCCAAAGGCAAGAAATGTGGGCCGCACAACATCATCGAGCTTTGAATCGGTCACGACCATGTCGAGGATTGGCTGCGCGTCGGCTGCGACCGCGTCCCAGACGTCAATCGCTTCGAACAGTCGCCGCGCCGCGGCCGCGATTGCCGAGGCGCGAGGATCCTTTGACTGGGCGTGCGCGAGCGCGGGATCGATGACCGTCACTGCAAACGGATTGCCCAGGCCCTGACGCAGCGCGATCGCCAACGCGAGGCCGGCAAAACCTGCACCGCCGATAACGACCTCGGCTCGCGGGACGTGTGCGGGACTGGCCATGTTTAGGGACATTCCTTGTAAATCTCGCCGCAGCATAGCAGGTTGGGGCAGATTTTGACCTATCCGGGTTTTGCGCATGTCCTCCGCCGTCCAGGATCTTCTGGACATTCTCGATCTTGAGCCGCTGGAGGTGAACCTGTTCCGCGGCCGCTCGCCGCAGAGCGGCTGGCAGCGCGTGTTTGGCGGGCAGGTCATTGGCCAGGCATTGGTGGCGGCCGTTCGGACCGTCGAAGCCCGCCCGCCGCATTCGCTGCACGCCTATTTCCTGCTGCCCGGCGATCCCAAAGTTCCGATCATCTACGACGTCGACCGGATCCGTGACGGCAAGAGCTTCACCACGCGGCGCGTCACAGCGCGGCAGCACGGTCATCCGATATTCTCGATGCTGGTGTCATTTCATTCGGATGAACCGGGCCTGAGCCATCAGGCGAAAATGCCGAACGTGCCGCCACCGGAGAAACTTCCGAGCGATTCCGATATGCGCGAGAAATTGCTGCCGATGATGCCCGATCCGGTGCGGCGCTATTATGAGCGCGAGCGACCGATAGAATTTCGACCGGTCGAGTTCGATCGCTATCTCGGTAAGAAGTATCCCGGCGGACAGTTCAATGTCTGGATCCGCACCACCGGAAAGTTGCCGGATCTGCCTGCCATCCATCAATGCGTGCTCGCCTATGCATCCGACATGATGCTGCTCGATACCGCGCTCGCGCCGCACGGCCGCACTCTTTTCGGAAATGAATTCATGGCTGCGAGCCTCGATCATGCGCTCTGGTTCCATCGTTCGTTTCGTGCCGACGATTGGCTGCTTTACGCACAGGATTCGCCGAACTTGCACGGCTCGCGCGGCTACGCACGCGGACTTATATTCACCCGTAACGGGGTGCTGATCGCCTCGGTGGCGCAGGAAGGCCTGGTGCGCGAGCGGCGGGAAACCTGATTGCACAATGAAGTATTTGTTGGCGGGTTGCATTTTTCTTATTTCATTCGTGAGCGCCGCGCTTGGCGCATCGGGCCGGCAGCATGCACCGCCCGGTGCGTTCGATGGCGCGCCGCCGCAGTTTACGCATTTCACCGCGGCCGAGCTTTCAAGAGGCTTTCTTGCGTTGGCATTCGGATCCGATCTGCGCATCGGTGCGCGTCCGCTCGGCATCCGCCGCTTCGATCATCCGATACGCGCGCGTGTCATCGGCGGTGGCAGCGTCGACCGCACGATCGCGATGTCGCGCATCATGGAAGAATATGCGCGCGAGGTACCCGCCCTGGGATTGGGCTTTGCATCATCGGCGGCAACTCCCGACATCGAGCTGCGCCTGATCGACGAAAAAGACTTTCAGTCTGCGTTGCAGGAGGCCTTCGGCGCCAAAGTGGCCCGTGACTTCGTCAGCCGCACCGACCCCCAGTGCATGACGAGCGTCAAATCGACGGCCGATGGAAAGATCGTTCACTCGGCGTCTTTCATCATCGTCGACAGGGGCGAGGACGTTTTCCTCGACTGCGCCTATCACGAATTGCTGCACGCATTTGGGCTTTCCAATCACGACCAGCACAACCCGTGGACCACCCTCAACCAGAACCGCATGGTCGGCTATCTCACGGTCTACGACCGCTCTTTGCTGACCCTGCTTTACGATCCGCGGATCAAGGCGGGGATGACGGCCGGCCAGGTTCGCGCCGTTCTGCCTCGCATCATC
Organism: Pseudolabrys sp.; assembly: GCA_035638295.1. Lineage (GTDB taxonomy): Bacteria > Pseudomonadota > Alphaproteobacteria > Rhizobiales > Xanthobacteraceae > Pseudolabrys. Next base: position 14,141 of record DASRAF010000471.1, on the reverse strand, counting down.
GTCGATAGGGGCCTCGCCGGCGCAAATCGCGACAGATAGGTCAATCTTACTGACCTTCTTTGCCTGGAATTGCGGCGGCTGCCTGTGGGTAGAGCAACGACCCCGCTTAAACTTTAGGCCACCCCTCGTTAGCTTGTGCAATCGGGCCCGCACCGGCCGAGGCCGGGCGGCTTTTCGTTTGTTCAGGGCACTCACGGTCTGAGGTCTACTCGTTTGCGGGGCAACTCATGAAAATGGTCATCGCTATCATCAAGCCGTTCAAACTCGACGAGGTGCGCGAGGCCCTCACACGTCTCGGCATCCACGGCATGACCGTGGGCGAGGTCAAAGGCTACGGGCGGCAGAAGGGCCATACCGAAATCTATCGCGGTGCCGAATACGCGGTGAATTTCCTTCCCAAGCTCCGGCTCGAGATTGCGATCGACAGCGACCAATTGAGCCGCGTCATGGAAGCGCTCGCGGCCGCGGCCCGCACCGGACAGATCGGCGACGGAAAAATCTTCGTGCTCGGCCTGGAAAACGCCGTGCGCATCCGCACCGGCGAGACCGACACCGACGCACTCTAAAAAATGAAAACGCACACTGGGGGATGACATGACACGGGTATTCGTGCGCCTCGCTCCGACCATTATCGCTGCGGCACTTTTCGCTTCGCCCGCGTTCGCACAAGGCGCGAAGATCGACGGCGCCGACACCGCCTGGATGATCAGCGCGACCGGTCTGGTGCTGATGATGACCATCCCCGGCCTCGCATTGTTCTACGCCGGCATGGTGCGCAAGAAGAACGTGCTCGCAACGATGGCGCAAAGTCTCGCCGCCACGTTTCTGGTTTCCATTCTCTGGGCAGTCGTGGGTTACAGCCTCGCATTTACCGGCGACGGCCCCTTCATCGGCACGCTGGATCGAATTTTTCTCAACGGAATGGGGATGGACGAGATCTCACCGCTGGCGAAGACGATTCCGGAAAGCCTGTTCATGATCTACCAGATGACATTCGCCATCATTACCGTGGCGCTGGTCGCAGGCTCAGTTGCTGATCGTTTGCGCTTCTCGGCGTTCCTTCTGTTCTGCGTGTTCTGGCTGCTGCTCGTTTATGTGCCGATCGCGCATTGGGTTTGGGGCGGCGGATTCCTCGGTACAGCCGGCGTGATTGATTTTGCCGGCGGCACGGTGGTGCACCTGAACGCGGGCGTTGCCGGACTTGTCGCGGCCTACGTGCTCGGTGCACGACGCGGTTACGGCAGCGACAACCTCGCGCCACATGATCTCAGTCTGGCGGTGATTGGCACTGGGCTTCTGTGGGTCGGCTGGTTCGGATTCAATGGCGGCTCGGCATTGGGCGCAAACTCGCGGGCGGCGATGGCGATCGTGTCCACGCATCTCGCGGCGAGCGCGGGTGCCTTCACCTGGATGGCGCTCGAGTGGTGGACGCGTGGCAAGCCGTCCGTCCTCGGAATGATCTCCGGCGCGGTCGCCGGGCTTGGAACGATCACGCCTGCATCCGGCTTCGTGATGCCGATGCAGGGAATCCTGATCGGCATCATCGCCGGCGGCGTCTGCTTCTGGGCCTGCACCTGGTTGAAGCTCAAGGCCGGTTACGATGATTCGCTCGACGTGTTCGGCGTGCACGGGGTTGGTGGATCTACCGGCACGCTTCTGGCCGGTGTGTTTGCCGTCGGCGCGCTCTCGATCACCCCGGAAATGCCGAAGGGAGTTCAGGGCCTGCTCGAAGGCAATCCGCAGCAGGTGCTCATGCAGGTCTACGGCATCGCGGTGACCTTGGTCTGGTCGGGCGTAATGACCTTCATCATCCTCAAAGTCATCGGCGCCCTGACGGCGTTGCGGGTGAAAAATGAGGACGAGGTCATGGGTCTCGACGTGAGCCTGCACGGCGAAGCCCTGCAATAAGCACTGACTATTTTTTAAGCAGCCGTTTTAGCCATTGGCGCGACTTTAAGCGCAAGCCCCCGGCCGCATTTCGCTCGGTCGGAGGACCTCCTGGTTCTTGGCGGTAAATCAATAGGATAGGCGTGCCGTCGGCATCTGGCACGGCGTTTGATTCTATCCCTGCAGCCATGCCTGCGAAGGACCTTTGCGGGCGGAAGCTCAGTGAACCCGCCCGCACTGCGTGACGTAACAAACGGGCTCAAGCGGGGATCGAATCCATGAAGATCGTCATGGCAGTTATCAAACCCTTCAAGCTCGACGAGGTCCGTGACGCTCTGACCTCCATCGGCGTGCAAGGGCTCACAGTTACTGAGGTCAAAGGTTACGGGCGTCAAAAGGGGCACACGGAAATCTATCGTGGGGCCGAGTATGCGGTGAGCTTCCTGCCGAAAATCAAGATCGAAGTGGCAGTAGACACCAAGCAAGTCGACAAAGTCATCGGCGCAATCACCGGCGCCGCGAAAACCGGACAGATCGGCGACGGAAAAATCTTCGTCTTCAATCTGGAAAACGCCGTGCGCATCCGCACCGGCGAGACCGATACCGCGGCGCTCTAGTACCCGCACCGCAAACAATACGGACAGGAGTAAGACCATGACGTTGAAGAAATCGTCCCGTGCGGGGCTCTTCGCTCTCGCGTTCGGGATTCTGATGTGCCTCTTCCTGAGCGTAGCGCACGATGTTGCATACGCGCAGGCACAGGCTCCGGCGGCCGCGCCCGCCGCTGCACCGGCGACGCCACCGGCACCACCACCGGCCTGCGCCAACGATCCGGATCCGAAGAAAGCGGTTCTTGAAAAGTGCACGCCCAATTCGGGCGACACCGCCTGGATGCTGACCTCAGTCGCACTTGTTCTGATGATGACCATCCCGGGCCTCGGCCTGTTCTACGGCGGCATGGTGCGCAAGAAGAACGTCGGCGACACTGTGATGACGAGCTTCGCCGTAACGTGTCTCGTTACGATCATCTACGCGGTCATCACCTACAGCCTTGCCTTTACGCCTGGCTCGGCTTTTATCGGCGGCACGAGCAGAGCGTTCCTGCAAGGCATATTGAGCGACATATCGACAGGGGTCGGCACGCCGAACGGCCTGGCCGCGACCATCCCAGAATCGGTCTATCTCTGCTTCCAGATGACATTCGCGATCATTACTCCGGCTCTGATTGCCGGGGCTTTTGCTGAGCGCATGAAGTTCTCGGCCATGCTCTGGTTCATCGGCCTCTGGGCGATTTTGGTCTATGCGCCGATCGCGCACTGGGTCTGGGGCTCGGACGGCTTCATGTCCAACGGCAACTCCGACGCCTGGTTCAAGGTTCTCGACTTCGCGGGCGGCACAGTGGTGCACATCAACGCGGGCGTCGCCGGCCTGATGTGTGCGATCTGTCTTGGCAAGCGCAAGGACATGGGTCCTCCACACAACATGGTGCTCACCTTCATCGGCGCTTCGCTGCTGTGGGTGGGCTGGTTCGGATTCAATGCCGGCTCGGCCGTTACCGCCGGCATGCAGGCGGGTATGGCCATGACCGTGACGCAAATCGCCACCGCGGTCGCGGCCTTTAGCTGGATGCTCGTCGAGTGGGCCGCTCGCGGCAAACCCACCGTCATCGGCATTTGCTCAGGCGCGGTCGCCGGCCTTGTCGCCATCACACCGGCTTCTGGTTTCGTCGGTCCCGCCGGCGCAATGGCGATCGGCGTCGCGGCGGGCGTGCTCTGCTACTGGGGCGTGACCGGACTGAAGCGCATGATCGGCGTCGATGACGCACTCGATTGCTTCGGCGTACATGCTGTCGGCGGCATTGTCGGCGCGCTGCTAACTGGCGTGTTTGCTATCGAACAGTACGGCGGCACCGCCGGCCTGATTGAAGGAAACGCGGCCCAGATGATCAATCAGGTCCAGGGCATCGTCATCGTGTTCGTCTACGACGCCATCGTCTCCCTGATCCTCCTAAAGATCATCGACGCCGTGATCGGTCTGCGCGTCTCCGACGAAGTCGAGCGTGAGGGCCTTGACCTCGCGCTGCACGGCGAGGTGGTCCAGTAGGACCTGACAGTCAGCGGTAGGGGCGGAAACCCGGCACTGTCCCTTCCGTCGAGACCCCGGTTCGCAAGGACCGGGGTCTCTCTTTTTTGCACTCCTTTTTAGGCCCGCGGGGACAAAAAGAGCTCGAATTTCCGATGGTTAATCGGGTCTTAACCTCGCCCTCTTTATTGTGTCGAAACCCTGTGCCGCGGGCGCGACCCCGCTGTGTTGACGCATGCCCATGATGACCGCCCAGCGCGAGCCGACGTCCCCTACTGCTCCGGCGGTCGATTCCCGCTCACCTTTCGTGCGGCTCACCGAGCTGATTGCCGGCATCGAACCCGGCAAGCCCGCCATCAATCTCTCGATTGGCGAGCCGCAGCATCCGATTCCGAAATTTGTCGGCCCGACGCTTGATGCGCATCTTGCCGACTTCGGTCGCTATCCCGCGAACAAGGGCATTGAACCGTTTCGCCGCGCTGTTGCCGCGTGGCTCGGCCGCCGCTTTAAGCTCGCCCGCCCGGTGGATCCTGAAAACGAAGTGCTGGTGCTCAACGGCACCCGCGAAGGTCTGTTTCTGGCGGCGATCGCAGCAAAGCGCTGGGTCACGCGTCGCGCCGGCAAGCCTGCGATTCTCATGCCGAATCCCTTCTACGCCGCCTATGCGGCCGGCGCGCTCGCGGCGGATTGTGAACCGGTTTATTTGCCGGCGACGCGCGAAAGTGGGTTTCTTCCCTATCTCAATGCACTCGACGACGCGCTGCTGGCGCGTACGGTGGCCTGTTACATCGCATCGCCTTCGAATCCGCAGGGTGCCGTCGCCGACCGCGCCTATCTCGACCGGCTTGCGCAACTCGCGCGGCGATTTGGGTTTCTCGTCTTCGCCGACGAATGTTACTGCGAGATCTACAGGAGCAATGCACCGGCCGGAATGCTGGAAGCGGCCGGACCTGATTTCGCCAACGTCGTCGTCTTTCACTCTTTGTCGAAGCGCTCGAGCCTGCCGGGCCTGCGTGTTGGCTTCGCCGCCGGGGACCGGCGATTTCTCGCGCCATATCTCGAATTGCGCAACGTCGCGGCGCCTCAGGTGCCGACACCGGCCCAATATGTGGCGATCGCCGCCTACGGCGACGAAACGCATGTGCAGGAAAACCGTGAGCTCTATTCCGCAAAATTCGATGTCGCCGATCAGATCATCGGCGGGCGCTACGGATACGTGCGACCAGCCGGCGGATTTTTTCTCTGGCTGGACGTTTCGAAGCACGGCGGCAGTGAGATGGTGACCAGGAAATTGTGGTCGGAAGCCGGTGTGCGCGTCGTCCCGGGACGCTACCTCGCGCGCGAGCAAAACGACGGCAGCAATCCCGGTGAAGGCTATATCCGGGTTGCCATGGTTCAAGACAAGGCAGCTACGGCAGAGGCGCTGCATCGCCTCGTTGCCGTTCTGGGGTAGGGATGTAACCGCATGCGGGCAGCAGATCGCAGCCTCGACATCATCACTTTTGTTTCGGATCACTTCCGCGACATCATCCGCCGCCGGCTGAGCGAACTTGCCGGTCTTGCGCTGATCTCGCTGGCAGTCCTCGGCGCCATAGCGCTGGCCACGTGGTCCATCCAAGACCCGTCCCTCAGCCATGCGACGCAAAAGTCCATCCACAATCTCCTCGGCTTCCCCGGCGCGATCTTCGCTGATCTGGCGATGCAGCTGCTCGGTCTCGCCTCCATCCTGCTTCTGGTGCCGGAACTACTGCTCGGCTGGCGACTGCTTTCACACAAGCCGGTCGGCGAGAAATGGCGCAGCCTGCTGTGGATCGTGGCGACAGTCGTTGCGGCCGCGTTCGCCTCGACACTGCCCAACATAGGATCGTGGCCGCTTCCAACCGGACTCGGCGGTGTTGCTGGCGACGCCGTATTGCGAGCGCCCGCATGGATTTTCGGTTCGCCACTCGGCGGCTTCATGCGCTTCATCCTGTGCATCGTCTTTGGTCTGGCGACGGCCGTGACAATTCTGCTGGCCGCACGTGCCCGCGACGACAATGAAAAACCGGCAGCGCGCGAGGTCGACGACGAAGAGGACGGCGAAAGAGACGACGCCGATCACGCCTCGGCGTGGCTCGGCATGATTGTGCATGCGCTTCTGAGCTGGAAGGCACGCATTGGCCGCATGATTCGCGGTGAATCCCGCGTGCGCACAGCAATGCCTGCGGCGCAAGGCCCGCGCCGCGAGCCACGTTTCGACGGCGAAGATGACGAATACGAAGACGAGGGTGAGGAAGAGGAAGATGACGATGAGGACTCCCCGGCACCGCGCCGGCGCGCCGCTGCGCGCGTGCGGTCACGTCGCGGCGGGAATGGCTACACGCTGCCTTCGCTGAATCTTCTGGCCGCGCAGCGCGCGAGCGAGCGCACGACCTTGTCGCGCGACATCATCGACGGCAACGCGACCGCACTGGAAAGCGTGCTGCAGGATTTCGGCGTTCGCGGCGAGATTATCAATGCGCGCCCTGGCCCCGTCGTTACCCTCTACGAACTCGAGCCGGCGCCCGGCATCAAGTCATCGCGCGTAATCGGACTCGCCGACGACATTGCGCGTTCGATGAGCGCCGTATCGGCCCGCGTTGCTGTTGTGTCGGGTCGTAACGCAATCGGCATCGAATTGCCGAATCCGCTTCGCGAGAAAGTCTACCTGCGCGAATTGCTGACCGGTAATGACTACAACGAAAGCGCGGCGAAGCTGCCGCTCTGCCTCGGCAAAACGATCGGCGGCGAATCCGTGATTGTCGATCTGTCGCGCATGCCGCATCTGCTCATCGCCGGCACCACCGGCTCCGGCAAATCGGTCGCGATCAATACAATGATCCTTTCGCTGGTCTATCGGCTGCGACCGGATCAGTGCCGGTTGATTATGGTCGATCCCAAGATGCTCGAACTGTCCGTCTATGACGGCATCCCCCATCTGCTTACGCCGGTCGTCACCGATCCGAAAAAGGCAGTGGTCGCGCTCAAGTGGGCCGTGCGCGAGATGGAAGGCCGCTACAAGAAAATGTCAAAGCTCGGGGTGCGCAACATCGATGGCTACAACGCGCGCGTCGCCGAAGCGCGTGCGAAAGGTGAAACGCTCACTCGCACCGTCCATACCGGCTACGACAAGGAAAGCGGGCAGGCCGTCTACGAGAAAGAAGAACTCGAGCTCGAACCGCTGCCTTTCCTAGTGGTGATCGTCGACGAGATGGCGGACCTGATGATGGTTGCCGGCAAGGACATCGAAGGCGCTATCCAGCGTCTTGCGCAGATGGCCCGCGCTGCCGGAATTCACGTGATCCTGGCAACGCAACGGCCTTCGGTCGACGTGATCACGGGCACCATCAAGGCGAATTTCCCGACCCGCATCTCGTTCCAGGTGACGTCCAAAATCGACAGCCGCACCATCCTGGGAGAACAGGGTGCCGAACAACTGCTTGGCCAGGGCGACATGCTCTACATGGCCGGCGGTGGCCGAATCAACCGCGTGCACGGACCGTTCGTATCGGATGACGAGGTCGAGAAGGTCGTCCGCCATCTGAAGGCGCAGGGCGCGCCGGAATACCTCGAAGAGGTGACGGCAGGCGGCGAGGAAGACGAGGATGGAAATCCGGTGTTCGACGCGACCGGCATGGGGCTCGCCGAAGGCGGCGACCTCTTTCAACAGGCCGTTGCAATCGTAAAGCGGGACCGCAAGGCCTCGACCTCCTACATCCAGCGCAGGCTCCAGATCGGCTACAATCGCGCGGCGACCATTATGGAGCGCATGGAAGAGGAAGGCATCGTTGGGCAGGCCAACCATGCGGGCAAGCGCGAGATCCTGATTCCCGAAAATCCGGCCGACGACCGGTATTGAGAATCGTCGCATTCGCGATTAAGCCGGAATCTGGCGAAATCCGTCGGGGCCGCGAAATCGCCACAGCCGGACCATATACAGCCTATCAAGATACCGCAGGGGCCGGAGGCAGAGAACGTGATGGCACTGGATCAACGGCGAACGGGCTGCAAACTGGCATTTGTGGCGTTGTTTGCCTGCCTTACGGCCCCGGCCATCGCCCAGGTCCCACTTCCGTCGGCGCGCCCGACTTCGCCCGCCCAGGCGGCCCCGCCGGCACCCTTGGCCAAGCCGGTGGTCCCGGCTCCCGGGGCCGCACCGGTGCCGCAGCAGAGCCCGGTGTTTAATCCATTCGCCGCGCTGCTCGGCAAGCCGACCACTCCGAACAACCTGAGCGCCGAACAGCGCGCCATCGTTGACCGCGTCAATGGTTATCTCTCGGGGGTCCAGGCGCTGTCCGGAAACTTCATCCAGATCGGACCCGATGGCTCACGGACACAGGGTGATTTCGCCATCTCCAAGCCGGGCCGGGTGCGCTTCGAATACGATGACCCGAGCCCCATCGAGCTGATTGCCGATGGCTCTTCGGTGGTCGTGCGCGATCGCCGGCTGGCGACGCAGGATGTGTATCCGCTGTCGCAGACGCCGTTGCGCTTCCTGCTGGCCGATCGCGTCGATCTTGCGAAGGACACGCACCTCGTTGCGGTCTACGCCGACGACGTGTTCGTCACCGTGGTTGCCGAGGAGAAGAGCGGCATTGTCGGCACCAGCCGCCTGATGATTATGTTCAGCGCCAAGGACATGCAGCTCAAGCAATGGACCGTGACCGATCCGCAGGGCTACGACACGACGGTTGCGGTTTACAATCTCGACACGAGCAAGCGCCCGGATCCGGCGTTGTTCAAGATCGACTATACACGCTACCACAATTGATATGTCGCGCTGCGCACGGCGACAGGCGCGCCATGCCCGGGTATCCGCGTATCCACGAGGAAATAAGAGTGGATGGTCGCGACAATCCGAGCCATGACGTTGGAAAATCCGTCGTCTGCATCATAGATTCCCGCAATGCCTTTCAAGGTCACCACCTGGAACATCAACTCGGTCCGGCTGCGCATTGATCTGGTCGCGAGATTCCTGAAAAGCGCGCAACCCGATTTGCTCTGCCTGCAGGAGACCAAGTGTCCGGATGACGCTTTCCCGATGAAGCGTTTCAAGCGTCTCGGCTACGAACACGCCGCTCTCAACGGACAGAAAGGCTATCACGGCGTCGCCGTAGTCTCGCGCGTTCCGTTCGAGCGGATCGACGTGCAGAATTTCTGCGGCAAGGTCGATTGCCGGCACATCGCCGTGGTGCTGGGCGAACGCGCCGGTCTGAAAGACCAGGTCACCGTGCACAATTTCTATGTCCCGGCCGGCGGCGACGAGGCTGATCCCGAGATCAATCCGAAATTCCAGCACAAGCTCGGCTTCCTCGATGAGATGCGCGCGCATGCCGGCCTAAAGCCGGAAAAATCCGAGCGCGCGATTCTCGTGGGCGATCTCAACGTGGCACCGCTCGAGCACGATGTGTGGAGCCACAAGCAGATGATCAAGGTGGTGTCCCACACGCCTGTCGAATGCGAAAAGCTCGTCGCCGCGCAGAACTCCGGCAGCTGGATCGACTGCATGCGCGTGCACACGCCCGAGCCCGAAAAGCTCTACACCTGGTGGAGCTACCGCGCGATGGACAACTGGCGCGTGGCCGATCGCGGCCGCAGGCTCGATCATATCTGGGGTTCGGATGCAATCGCCGGGCAGGTATCGACGATCGACATTGCCAAGAGTTATCGCGGTGCAAAGCGGCCGTCCGACCACGTGCCGGTGACGGCAACCATCGAAGTCTGACGCTATCTCTTCTGGCCTTTTTCCAGGGCCCGTTTCACGCCTGCGAGCTCTTTCGACCAGACCTGCAAGCGTGCGGCCATGCTCTCGCGCAGTTTGTCCGCGGCGGCCGGATATCCCTCGAGCATCTTGCGGAAGAGGCTGCGTGATATCCGCACCACGACCGTCGGCTCTTTGGCTATCGCGGTTGCCTGACAAACAGTATTGGTGAGCAATGCCAGCTCGCCGATCAGCGTCCCGGGTCCGACCGTGATCTCGCTGCCCTCGGAGGCCGTGCCCGGTTCGAGAATCAACGAACCCTCCTGCACGACGTAGCCGCCATCGGCGAGCTCCCCGGCATAGAACAGCACCGCCCCGCTTTGCAAAGTCCGAGTTTCGGCGCCGATAGCCAGAATGTGCAGGGCTTGCTTGCCGAGCGTCGCCAGCGCCGGCACTTGTTCGAAAAACGCGATGTCCTCTTCGAGACCCATGGTTATGGAGACGTCGTGGCCGGTTGCTCAACCATCCATCGTCCCGAAAGCAGGGACCAGCAGGTTATGCGCGGGATAAGAGTGCCGTTCGCTATTCTCACGGCACCAGTTTATAGCCACCCGCCTCGGTCACCAAGATAGCCGGAATGGCGGCATCCTTTTCGACCTTCTGGCGGAGGCGGTAGATGTGCGTTTCCAGGGTATGGGTGGTGACGCCCGAATTGTAACCCCAGACTTCCTGCAGCAGGGTCTCACGCGATACCGGCTTCTGTCCGGCGCGATAAAGGTAACGCAGAATAGCCGTTTCCTTTTCAGTCAGCCGGACCTTGCTGCCTTTTGGATTGAGCAACAATTTCGAACTCGGCCTGAACGTGTAGGGCCCGATGGCGAAGACGGCATCTTCGCTGGCTTCGTGCTGGCGCAGTTGCGCGCGGATACGTGCAAGCAAGACCGCAAACCGGAAAGGCTTGGTGATGTAATCGTTCGCCCCGGACTCGAGGCCGAGGATGGTGTCGGAATCGGTGTCGTGGCCGGTCAGCATGATGATCGGCGCCTTGAAGCCATTCTTGCGCAAGATGCGCACCGCTTCGCGGCCGTCCACATCCGGAAGGCCAACGTCCATGATCACAAGATCGACCGGGCCGGCCCTCGCGGCCTGCACGCCCTTGGTTCCACTATCAACCGAAATGGCGTCGAATTCCTCATGCAGCGCCAGCTGCTCGAGAAGCGCCTCGCGGAGTTCGGCGTCGTCATCAACAATCAGGATTGTTCGCTTATTGGCCATCGTTTAAAGGCCCCTCCAGGGCGTGAAACGAGACCCCTGTCATGGTCGCGGGGTAGACCATTCGTCGTTAAAAAGCGCAAGTAGGAACTGATACTTAAGATTCCAACCGGTCCGTCGCACTAATGCAAAAACGATCCTTGTCCCGGGTCACAGTACGCCGCAAGGCAGGTGATTCAAGCCGCGGCTGGCTCATAGCAGGAATGCTTGTGATACCAGTGGCACTTGGTCGTGGCGGGATCAAGGCCAACAAGCGCGAGGGCGACGGTGGTACGCCGCGCGGCAGTTTCCGCCTGCGGCAGATTTGGTGGCGTGCCGACAAGCATCCGCGACCGACCACCTTGCTGCCGGTGCAACGAATTACGCCTGACGATGGATGGTGCGAGGACCCGGCCGACCGGCGGTACAATCGCCGAATCAAAGTGCCTGCCAGTTCTTCAGCTGATCGACTGTCTCGCAAAGACAGCCTCTACGATTTCATCATCGAGATTGATCACAATACGCGCCCACGCGTTGCAGGACGCGGCAGTGCGGTGTTCATCCACGCAGCAAGAAAAGGCTTTGCTCCAACCGCGGGCTGCGTCGCGCTCGAACCCGATACCTTGCGCCGAATGCTGTCGCGTCTTGGTCCACGTACGAGAATTGTTGTTGAATAGACCGCAAGCGCGCTACTTGCCGCGCTCGCCGAAAATCGCGCTGCCGACACGGACGTGCGTGGCGCCAAGCGCGATCGCGGTGGCAAAATCCGCGCTCATGCCCATGGAGAGAAACTTCAACCCATTGCGCTTCGCGATCTTGGCGGTCAGCGCAAAGTGCGGCCCCGGAGCTTCGTCAAGCGGAGGAATGCACATGAGGCCGGAGATTGTCAGCCCGTATCGATCGCGACACGCCGCCAGGAATGCATCCGCATCCTGCGGCAGGACGCCGGCCTTTTGCGGCTCGGCGCCGGTATTGATCTCGGCAAACAGTGTTGGTCGCCGTTGCTGTTTGCCGATCTCTTTCGCCAGAGCTTCGCAGAGACTTGCCCGATCGACGGAATGAATTGCATCGAAAAGCGCGATCGCTTCTTTCGCCTTGTTCGACTGCAACGGGCCGATGAGATGCAATTGCGTACCTGGATGTTTCGCAAGCAAAGCTGGCCACTTTGCTTTTGCCTCCTGAACACGGTTCTCGCCGAAAACTCGCTGACCCGCACCGATTGCCGGCTCGATGTCGTCCGCGGCGAATGTCTTGGAAACTGCGATCAGCGTCACGTCCGCGGGATCGCGGTTGGCATCCCGGCAGGCACGCGCGATTTTCGTCCGGACATGCTCGAGATTCTTTGCTGTGGCAGCGGCCATGCGCTGCCTATATCGCACCGCGTCGTGCGCCGCCACACTTCAAATGAAGGGCCGGGGACGATGTTGCGGGACTTCGCTGCCGGCGATGTTCGCGAGCGCGGCACGATCGGGTATTTCAAACAGACGGTCTTTCCAGCGAACGGCCTGGGTGACAAACAGCCGCCTGAGCGTCTTGTTGGTATGAACCAGCGACATGCCAAGCGTATCGGCAAGGTGCTGCTGGGTGAATGGAAACTGGATGCTTCCGTTCTTGACCAGTCCGGCTTCCTCGGCCCGCGCAAAAAGATGCAGGAGGAGATAGGCCGCGCGCTCAAGCGCCGTCCGGCGGCCGAGGCTCAGAAGATGCTCGTCGATAAGCTGCTCCTCGCGAGCCGCGAGCCAGGTGACATCGAAGGCCAGTGACGGAAGCTTGCTGTAAAGGTCCCATAGCTTCGTGCGTGGGAAGACGCACAGCACGAGCGGCGTCAACGCTTCAACCGAATGCTCCATCTCGTGCATCAGCGCGCCCTGCAGGCCGAGCATGTCGGCGGGCAATGCGTAATTGAGGATCTGCCGGCGTCCGTCGTCGAGCATCTTGTAACGAAACGCCCAGCCGGTCAGCACGGTGTAAAGATAATCGCTCCGCGTACCTTCGCGCAGGAAACTCGCGCCAGCGTCGACGTGCAGTTCGTCGGTCTTCAGTGCTTTCACGAACGCCAGTTCTTCCGCGGAAAACTCGCGCAATGCTGGCCGCTTTCGCAGTGGGCATTGGTCACAGGGCGTGTGTCCGTTTGGTCGTCCGTTTCCCAGAATCATGGTAGGCCACCCGCCAGCTCAGCGTCCTTGCGCGGGGCTAACTAGATTGGTGAATTTTCACCGAGTATGTCATTTTTTAATGCTGCCAGATTCAATCCGTAGGACAAAAGAAAGTTCCATCGGGAGACATAGCTTTTGACTATCTCGGACAGCTTGCTCACTGGCAGGCGCTGTCTTGTCCTGGACGACGAATTCCTGATCGCACTCGACATTCAGCAGATACTCGAGCTTGCCGGTGCAAAGCACGTGGCATCTGTCGCGACCGCGTCCGAGACCATCGCGCTTCTGCGCCGCGAGCCGAAATTCGATCTCGCTGTACTCGATTTGAAGTTGGGCGGATCCGAGGACAACAGCCTGGGCGTTGCGAGTGAGCTCGCCAGAATGGGAACGCCGTTCGTTTTTCTGACCGGGATGCACGTCGATAATGTGCACGTCCGGAAATTTCCGCAGGCGCCGGTCGCCGAGAAGCCTTATGACGCCTTGGCGCTTCTCGACGCCGTGCAGCGCGCCCTCAAACACGCGACGCCATAGGGATTTTTGACCTCTGGCTGCGTCTGCTATTCGGCGGCGGCGCCGGTTGACCGTTTGCTCGGTTTCGTGTCAGTTCCGCGCGCCGCAACAAGACGTCCAATGACCGCAACGCCGAGCAAAAACGAGCGCTATAACGCCCGCGAGGCCGAGGCCCGTTGGCAGAAGATCTGGGCTGATCGAGGCATCTTCGCGACCCAGAACAGCGACCGGCGGCCGAAATATTACGTGCTCGAGATGTTCCCCTACCCGTCCGGGCGCATCCACATGGGGCACGTGCGCAACTACACGATGGGCGATGTGGTGGCGCGCTACAAGCGCGCCATGGGGTACAACGTGCTGCACCCCATGGGCTGGGACGCATTCGGCATGCCGGCCGAGAACGCCGCGATCGAGCGCAAGGTGGCGCCGAAGGCCTGGACCTACGACAACATTGCCGCGATGAAGAAGCAGTTGCGCTCGATCGGCCTGTCGCTCGACTGGAGCAGAGAGTTCGCGACCTGCGACCCTTCCTACTA
>DASRAF010000470.1:0-2912 GCA_035638295.1 Pseudolabrys sp. | reverse complement strand
TGATCGAACCGCTCTCAAAGCTGCGAAAATTTCCTGTTCTCGATGAAGCTATCGAATGGGCCGAGGACCAGATCATTTATCGATATGGCGGATACGGGCGGTTGCACGATCCGACGACGCTGCCAGAACAGCAATTGCTTGACGGCCTGACGACCGGTGAGATTGAAGCGCTTAAGGCCCTGATGACGTCACGGACATACCAGGCCGGCCAACGCATTATCGGTGCCGAAGAGACGGCATCATCGCTGTTCTTTTTGCAAAGCGGCATGGTGAGTGTGAAGCTGGCGAACGGTGTGCGTCTCGCGACGCTTGTCGCCGGCATGGTGTTCGGCGAGATGGCGCTGCTTGAGGACCGGCGCTCGGCGGACGTATGGGCGGATACGGTGGTTCAATGTTTCGAACTGCCGCTGAGCGCCTACGCCGGATTTCGCGAAAACCATCCAGAGGTCGGAGAGCGCATCGTGCGCAATCTCGCCGTTCTCTTGGCCAAGCGGCTTATCCTCGCAAATACAAAGATCGATCTGTTGACGTCGTACTAGACGTTCAAACCTTCTCGACAAAGCTGTCGACCACGCGCTTTTCGCCGGCCTTGTCGAAAGCGATAGTAAGCTTATTGCCATCCACCGCTACGACATTGCCGTTACCGAATTTCTGGTGGAAGACGCGCTCGCCCACCGCGAAAGACGAAACCGTGCCGGTGGATTTCGCCACAAGCTCGCCCTCGATCGTGAGCGGGGCGCGGCCTTGGCGTTTTGTGGTGCGGCCTCGGGACTTTCCGCCCGAGGGTCGATCAGGATCGCTCGGATCGTCATCAAAAACGCCGTCCGGAACATACCGCGGCTGGCCGTTGTCATAGAAGCCACCGCGGCCCTTGCGGGCCTGTGCGCGTTGCCAACCGGGTGTCGTGTAACCGGAACCGAAGGCGTTCATCTCATCGAAGCGCGAAGCTCCATAGCCAGACATCCCGAACCTGCCGGCGCCTCCCGCGGCCTCTTTCACCTCCACATGCACTTCAGGCAATTCATCGAGGAAGCGTGAGGGGACTGTCGAAGTCCAAAGGCCGTGAATGCGGCGGTTGGTAGCAAAGTAGATCTTGGCCAGTTTGCGCGCGCGCGTAAGTCCCACGTGCGCGAGGCGGCGTTCTTCCTCGAGCCCAGCGCGGCCACTTTCGTCGAGCGAGCGCTGATGTGGGAAAAGGCCTTCTTCCCAACCGGGGAGAAACACGCAGTCGAATTCGAGCCCCTTTGCCGAATGCAAGGTCATTATGTTGACGGCTTGCTCGGACTCTGCACTGTCACGGTCCATCACAAGCGAAATGTGTTCGAGAAAGCCTTGCAGGTTCTCGAATTCCTCCATGGAGCGGACCAGTTCCTTGAGGTTTTCCAGCCGGCCGGCAGCATCGGCGGAACGGTCCTTCTGCCACATCTCGGTATAGCCGGACTCATCCAGCACTATTTCCGCGAGTTCGGTGTGCGGCATCGAATCCTTCTTGGCGCGCCAGCGCTCAAAGGCCGCCATCAGGTCGCGCAGCGCAAGACGCGGCTTTGGCTTCATCTCGTCTGTGGCCGAGAGCTGGCTTGCTGCTTCGGTCAACGGGACGCGCCTTTTGCGCGCGTGGTCGTGCAGCATTTGCAGCGTCGCGTCGCCGAGGCCGCGCTTTGGCACATTGAGAATACGTTCGAAGGCAAGGTCATCCGCCGGTTGCGCGATGACGCGCAAATAGGCGAGGGCGTCACGAATTTCCGCGCGCTCGTAAAAGCGCGGGCCGCCGATCACGCGATAGGGCAGCCCGAGCTGAATAAAGCGGTCTTCAAATTCACGCATCTGGAATGATGCGCGTACCAGGATCGCAATTTCATCGAGGGGGTGATCCTCACCACGCTCGCGCGCGGCACGTTGAAGCTGTTCGATTTCCTCGCCGATCGCGCGTGCCTCTTCTTCGCTGTCCCACGCGCCGGTCACCTGCACCTTTTCGCCCAGTTCGTCCTCAGTGCGAAGCGTCTTGCCCAAGCGGCCTTCGTTGTGAGCGATGAGGTGGGATGCAGCCGCAAGAATATGCCCGGTGCTGCGATAATTCCGCTCCATGCGGATGACCTTCGCGCCGGGAAAATCGTGGTCGAACCGCAGGATGTTATCGACCTCCGCGCCGCGCCAGCCGTAGATCGATTGATCGTCATCGCCGACGCAGCAGATGTTTTTGGGAACGCGCAGGAGGTTTGCGCTCTGCTCAGTCATTTGCGAGCGCACTGGAAGCTCGATACCGGATTCCGCAGACTCGGCGGTAGCACTAATCTCCGGGTCCGCCGGTTGATCGCGTCCCGGAACGACCGCCATCCGGCCCGACGGAGGCTGCGCCAGCAATTTCAGCCAAAGGTACTGCGCGACGTTTGTGTCTTGATATTCATCGACGAGGATGAATTTAAATCGCTCCTGAAAATTTCGCAGCACATCAGCGTTCTGACGGAATAGCCGGATATTCTCGAGCAGCAGATCACCGAAATCGGCAGCATTCAGTGTTTTCAGCCGTTCCTGATAAGCAACGTAGAGCTTCTTGCCTTTACCATTCGCAAAGCTTGCTGCTTCCCCCGAAGGCACTTGTTCAGGTGTAAGGCCACGATTTTTCCAGCCGTCGATCAGGCCAGCCAGAACGCGTGCAGGCCATCGCTTCTCGTCGAGCTTCTCAGCTTCGAGGATCATCTTGATCAGCCGGACCTGATCATCCACGTCGAGGATCGTGAAGTTGTTCTTCAGACCGACCAGTTCGGCGTGCCTTCGCAGGACTTTCACGCCGATCGAATGGAAGGTGCCGAGCCATGGCATGCCCTCGACGATCTGCCCCACCATCTGACCGACGCGATCCTTCATTTCGCGGGCAGCCTTGTTGGTGAAGGTCACCGCAAGGATTTCCGATG
>DASRAF010000469.1:0-2826 GCA_035638295.1 Pseudolabrys sp. | reverse complement strand
CGGCGCACTACGATCCGAGACGATCACCTCAAGTCGACGGCGGTCCGCTCGGGTGACGTTGACGACAATTCCTGCTCTCATGCCGAGAGCTTGAACTGCTTCGGGCCATTTGGGAATCGCCCGAATGAATCAGACCACTAGCTGTAGCCGGTGCCGTTGGAATGATCCTCGAATTGGAGCAGGGGTTCGGAGGACTCATCCATATCTCGCCGCAACCGATGCGCCAGGCCGTCGAGGTGTTGGAAGCCCGATTAACCGGCGACGAATCGCCGTAAGGCAATTGGTGCTACGGCGCGAGTTCTGTCCAATTCATTACCCACCGCGGTCAGTCCAAGGCCCGCTTAGCGAAGCGCGGCTAAATGCCCATCCTTACACCCCCCTGTGGAATTACTTCGAGCAGATTGGATACTGCCGCAACTTCGCATGCTTCGCTTCGATCTGCGCTCTACTAATCCGGTGATAAGCACTCCCATAGATCATTATGACAACGGGAGGGGCCGTCACAATTTGGGATTTGTTTTGAAAACTCCGCAAGACTTTGGGAGGTTGTGTTAAGTTCGGTACGCTGCTGCTGCCAATCCTGTTTCAAGATACATGCTGTCTTTAGCATATTTCGATCCACATCGTCGGAAAATTTAGCACCCGCGACATCAGCACCGAACAAACAGGCACCGGTTAGGTTCGCTTCAGTTAGATCAGCGTCTCGTAGGCTTGCCCATTTCAGTCGAGCATTCGGAAGCTTCGTGCGGATCAGTTTGGCGCGGTCGAAATTGGAACAGGAAAAAAAGCCATCTTGAAAATCCGCGCCCGATGCGTCCAAATCACGCAAGTCCATCTTGGTCAATTGAATTGACTTCATTGGAAGACAGTCCTGAAAAAAATGGCCTAGCAATTTGCGCAACAGCCATTGCTTGTCGCAGTCTCTCGTAAGAGTCTCGATGGCGTTAACTTGCCCGATATTGCCCAACCCACCCTGCTCGGACCAGCTTTCCGCTTCGCGCACGACTTGCCAGGCGTTCTGGTGTCGGTCTGCGGCCCTGTCGCCAATGGTGTACCAAAAACCGATAATGGTACCCGCAACGGCAAACACACCAAGGTTGGTCAGCAATATCCAGCCTTTGACGACTCCTGCTTTCCAATCCATATGCGCCTCCCATTATTTTCACATTATTGCGACAGTCGTCCGGGTCCTTGGGACGTTTGAGCTTCGACACGCTGGAGCGCGAGAGGCTTCGAGCCTAGCGCCTGTCGTATTGGTAGAACAGATGGCGCGGATCGATTGGCCAGCCATCGATGCCGATCGTGCGGTCGAAGCCGCGGCTCTCCTCGAACTGCTTTCTGCTTTCGTGGCAATGCGTGCACAGCGACTGCAATTTGCCGAACCAGAACTTCGTCGGATCGTTGTGGTGCGGCTTGATGTGATCAGCAACGCGCGCTGCTACGACTCTGCCTTCACGCAAGCACCATTCGCATAGCGTCTTGTCCGGCTTGCATCATAGATACGCGCGGATATGATTTTTCGGGAAGGACACCAGAACCCGGCCGGACATAGGGAGGAACTCATGATGGACAGTCGTTTCGGCGAGGCCGCGCTCACCATGACACTGGCGGCGTTGGTCTTCGGTTTTGCTACGGCTGCCCATGCCCAGGGCAAATGGCGGGCGGGCGCACCGATTCCGCAGGGCGCCAACGAGGTGATTGGCGCCGAGATCGATGGTCAGGTTCTCGTCTACGGTGGCCAAGATCCCGGCAATAACGCCATGGGCATCTTCTGGAAATTCGACCCGACAAAGAACGAATGGTCGAAACTACCGTCGAATCCTGTGCCGGTGCATCATGGCGCCTCGGCGAGCATCGGCCACAAGTTTTATGTGTTTGGCGGATTCCGACTACCGGACACCGGCAAAGTTGGATGGTACCCGGAAAACAAAGCCTGGGCGTTCGATCTCGACACTCAGAAATGGTCAGCCCTTCCGCCGATGCCGACGACGCGTGGTGCGCTCGCGGCGGTGGCCGTCGGCCAGAAGATATACGTAAACGGTGGCGCCGGCATTCCGCAGGGTATGCAGCTTCCCGATGGCCTCGTCGGCGGCGGCCCGGTCGATCTCTACAGCACACTCGAAGTGTTCGATACCGACACCAACACGTGGACAAAGCTTGCACCGATGCCCACCCCGCGGAATCACCACAGTATCGCCTACGTCGACGGCAAGCTCTACGCCATCGGTGGGCGGGTGGGCTCGTGCTATTCGGGCGGTTGGTCGTCGAATGTGTGGATGAACGAGGCCTATGACATCGCCACCAACACTTGGGCGACGCGCGCGCCGATGCCAACAGCGCGCTCGGGAACC
Organism: Pseudolabrys sp.; assembly: GCA_035638295.1. Lineage (GTDB taxonomy): Bacteria > Pseudomonadota > Alphaproteobacteria > Rhizobiales > Xanthobacteraceae > Pseudolabrys. The sequence goes on along the minus strand of DASRAF010000469.1, from coordinate 475 downwards.
GGCATCGCCGTTCTCGACGGAAAAATTTACGTTTTGGGCGGCGAAGGTTGGATCGACGATTTCGGCGGCGTGTTCCGAACGAACGAAGTCTACGATCCGAAGACCAATAGCTGGTCGCGAGCGACCCGCATGATCACGCCTCGCCACGGCTTCGCGGTCGCACAGGTTGGCAAGGCCATCTATGCGGTGTCCGGGGTGAACAACGCGGGCGGGGCCGGCACGCTCTCCGTTGTCAACGTCAACGAAATCTACGAGCCCTGACAACGTCGCCTGTTAAGCTGCCTGCCCGACCAATGTCTGCTCACTGAGGTGAAGCAGAAGTCATGAGCACGCTGATGTACCGCATCCGCTCGCTTTGCTGCGCGCGTGCCGCGAGCGCCACGTCGCGGCCGCGCCGCCGAGCGCGGCCAGGAATTCCCGCCGTCCGATGGTGACTGTCATACGCCCCTTCCCGTGCGAGGTGCGTAAAGGGAAC
>DASRAF010000468.1:0-2373 GCA_035638295.1 Pseudolabrys sp. | reverse complement strand
TTGGGATTGACACCCGCCACAACATTGGTGCCGTAGGCGATCATCTTTTCGGTCCAGAACGTGCCTTGCTTGCCGGTAATGCCGAGCACGATGACGCGGTCTTTTTTTCGGACAATCATTGCGCTGCTTTCACCGCCGCCGCGATGGCGTCTTCCATGAAATCATAAGGCTCGACGCCAAGCTCGCTGCGCACCAAAGCGACCGCCTCGTCCTCGCCCGTGCCATGGATGGAAAAGAATACCGGCACTTTGGGTTTGAGATTGCGCCAGGCGCGCACGACGCCTTCGGCCATCACGTCCGTGCGGGCGAAGGCGCCGCAGAAATTCACCACCAGGCTTTTCACTCCGGGGTTGGAGAGCACCAGATCGAGCGCGATCTCGGACTTGGTGTAGGCCTCGCCGCCGATTTCAAGGAAATTTGCGGGCTTGCCGCCGTAGTGCCGGATCACATCCATGGTTGTCATTGTGAGTCCGGCGCCATTGGCCAGAACGCCGACATTGCCATCGAGCTGAATCAGTTTGAGGCCATTCTCAGCCCCACGCTTCTCAAGCGCCGTCATTGAGCCGGCAGCACCGGCCTTTGCAAGTTCGGGCTGGCGGTAGATTGCCGCGTCGTCGAGCACAAATTTGCAATCGAGTGCAACCACGCGACCGTCGCCCAGTACCGCCAGGGGATTTATCTCGAGGAGTTCGCCGTCGTATTTGCGATACGCCGTGTAGAGCCGCTCGAGGATTTGCATGATCTGAGTCTCGGCTGGACCAAGGTCGAGTCCTTTAAGCATGCCGGCAATGTCGGTCGCATCCGGGTTGCCATCAATATCGAGCAGCAGGCGCCGGATGGCGGCGGGCTTCGCCGCGGCGATTTCCTCGATATCCATACCGCCTTCAGTCGAAAACAGGAATAGGGGCCTTCGCGCCACAACGTCGTGAAGACCGGCGGCATAGAATTCGCGCGCAATTTGGGCCTGCTCTTCGACAAGCAGGCGTTCGACGGTGTAGCCGCCGATACTCATGCCGAGGATCTGTTCGGCAGTCTTGCGCGCTTCGTCGGACGTGCGGGCAAGCTTGATGCCGCCGGCTTTTCCACGTTTGCCGGCCGGCACCTGCGCCTTGACGACACAGGGTCCGATTTTCGTCGCGGCCGTCGCGGCCTCGGCGGCGGTGCTGCAAAGCATTCCACGGAGTGTCGGAATGCCCGCAGCATTCAGGACGAGCGACTTGGCCGCGTGTTCCTCAAAGTTCATTACACATCATCCAACGTGGCGCCCAGTTCGCTCGACGTCAATCAGCGTCCGTATTTTTTCCAATAAGCGCCGAACAAGTCTTCCTCGCTCGGCTTGTCTTCCGGAATTGTCGTGACGAGGTGCGTAATGTTGAGGAAATGCTTGTAGTTCAGGTTCTCCGTAATGCTGTTGCCCCCCCAGGTACCGCACCCCATGCTTAGCGTGAAGTTGAGACCGTTGTCGTATCCACCGCCATTCCCAAATGTGTGCGCCTGGTTGATCAGCACACGCACCACATCGGTGCGCTCGGCCAATGTACGGCCCCGGTTCGCATCCTTCGTATGCAGGCCCACCGAGTGTCCCCGCCCCTGATGCGCGAGAATCTCATTCGCGCGCGCAATCGCGGCGTCGAAGTCTTTGGCGCGGTAAACGGTCAGAACCAGTGACAGCTTTTCGCTGGAAAACGGAAAGCCGCGGCCCACGCCGGTTTCCTCAACCATGAAAAATTTCTTTGATTGTGCCGCATCGGACAGGCCACACCCGCGCGCAAATACGTCGGCATCGCGCGCAATCAGCGTGCGGCTCAACTTGCCGTCGGGCCACAACGCAGCCTGGATCTTTGACTTCTCTGCCGATGAAGCCATGTAGCCGCCCGCGCGTTCAAGAGCCGCGATCGCCTTGTCATAGACCACGTCGACGAGGACCACGGAATTTTCAGACGAGCAGGAGGTCGAATTGTCGAAGATCTTGGAAGCGCAGATTTTCTTCGCGGCATCATCGAGATCGGCGGTTTCGTCGACAATCACCGGGACATTGCCGGTGCCTACGCCTATTGCCGGCGTACCGCTCGAGTAAGCGCGGCGCACATTGTCCTGGGAGCCTGTGGCCACGATCAGGTCGGCCGCCCGCATCAATGCCTGCGTCATATCCTTTGAAGCGGGCGGCGGCAGAATTTGCACCAGATCTTCGGGCAAGCCGATCTTCTTGAGCTCTGCGCGCATGTACTCGACCGTGCGCATCGTGGTTTTCAATCCGGCTGGCGATGCCGCAATGATGATGGCGTTTCGGCCCTTGATCGCCATCATCGCCTTGTTCACCGGTGTCGCACCCGGATTGGTCGATGGAGTGATGGCGCAAACGAGACCGACCGG
>DASRAF010000467.1:0-3805 GCA_035638295.1 Pseudolabrys sp. | reverse complement strand
GCCCCGAGTGCGCGAGTTGAGAGGTGCGATATTATACAGCGCGGACAATGTGAACATTCGCCGCTGAACCGTGTGCGTTTTCACAGGCTTGGCTTGGGAATAATGGGAAGTTGAACAGAACTGTGCAACGGAAGTGAGCGAGGGTGTGACCGAAGCGCGGTCGGACACAGCTGCAAACGCAGTCACCTACTCCTATCGAGCGACGGTGTTGGGTGCGCCGCGGCATTTTACGCTTTCGGAGGACGGGATCGATTGGACTTCTGGCGTGATGTCGGGACACATCCCGTACCGCGACATAAGCCGACTGCGCCTCTCATTCCGGCCAGTCAGCATGCAATCACACCGCTTCATCACTGAGCTCTGGGGGGAGGGCGCTCCCCGACTGAAGATCGTATCTACATCTTGGAAGAGTATGGTCGAGCAGGAGCGGCTGGATCGATCCTATTCGGATTTTGTGAGGGAGCTGCATCGGCGCATTGCGAGAGCAATGTCGCCGACGCGATTTGAACGGGGCACCAGCCCCTTGATCTACTGGCCAGGTTTGGCAATTTTTGTGGCGGTTGCACTCGGGCTCGCCGGAGGTGCCGTGAAGGCTTTGCATGCAGGAGCTTACGCCGGTGCCGCGTTCGCTGGTACTTTCCTCGCGCTCTATCTCTGGCAGATCGAAAACTTCCTGCGGCGCAATCGCCCCGGCACCTATAGCCCCGAGGCGCTACCCAAGGAGGTCATGCCGCCGCCGTGATTTCGCGAGGACTGCGCTCTACTGCCGAACGACAAGCACCGAACACTTTGCATAACGCACGACATGCCCGGCATTGGAGCCGAGAAAGTAGGTGCGCATGGCGGGGCGGTGCGAGCTCATCACGATCAGATCCGCGTTGAATGCTTTCGCTTCCTCAAGGACCTCGTGATAGATGCCGCCCTGGCGCACGGTCGCCGAAACGTGCGCGGCGTCCAGACCGCATTCGCGGGCAATGATGCCGAGTGCCTCCTCAGCGGACGTGCGTTGCTGGACGTCAAAGTCAGGCGGTACATACTCGGCCAGCATCACCGGCGTCATGGCAAGCACGTTGACGAGCCGTATCGATCCTCCCGATTCACTGGCCATTGCGACCGCGGTCGTCAACGCAGGCTTCGCTAGATCGGTATCGGCCAGGTCGACCGGCACCAAAATCTTTTTGTACATGACAGCGCCCCTCTTTTCGCTGCGAGGGTACAATATGACACGTTTTCGGAGACGCGTTGAATAGGTCAGTTCGCGGAGCCAAGCGACTTCGGGGTGACGAAGCGCTCGAGGCGACCGCACTGGGCATGCAGCTTACCCCAGTCGTCAAAGGCAAAATCGATGATAACGAGGCCGGATGTTGGCAGTTTTTCCCATAACCGTTCACGGGCCTGCACATCACCTGAGGCGATCAGCATCATCGCGAGGTCGTGGAGGCCGGGATTGTGCCCCACAATGAGAAGCGTGTGCGTGGCCGAACCGACCTCCTTTACGACAGCCAGAATCGATTGAGCGGTTGCGTCATAGAGCCGCTCGACCGGGGCGGCCGCCGGGGGACGGCGGAACGCGCTGGCGACGGATTTCCAGGTTTCCAGAGTGCGCGCAGAGGGAGACGTGATCACGCGGTCGGGGACAAGGGCATGGGAAGCCATATAAGCGCCGACTTTTGCGGCGTCCTTCCATCCGCGATCCATCAATTTTCGCGCGCGGTCTTCCATCCCCGGTTCGGAGCATTCGGCCTTGGCGTGACGAAATAGCAAAAGTCGGCGCATGGTCATGCTATGGGATGTCGACTGCGAATGAACAGTTTAGCATGCATTCGCCAAAGGCAGAGTGCCCGCGTACAACCAGGTAGCGACCGCAAGCAAGCGAAAGTGAAAGCATGGAAGCGGGCTGGTACGAGACCAACAGCGTTTCACGTCCGGAACGACCGCGGCTCAACCTCGACCTCGATGTTGATGTCTGCGTGGTCGGCGCAGGCCTTGCCGGCCTCACGGTCGCCCGCGAGATCGCTCAGCGGGGCTGGTCGGTTGTCGTCCTTGAAGGAGGGCAGGTCGCGTGGGCGGCGTCGGGGCGCAACATGGGTTTCGTGCTGCCGGGATACTCCGAAGATATCGACGGCATCATTGAACGCGTCGGCCTTGATCATGCCAAACAGCTCTGGGCGCTGTCCGAGCAGGGCCTCGACTACGTGCGGCGCACAATCCTCGACACCCGAATGCCCGGCGTCGATCTGATCAACGGGTGGTTGCATGTATCGAAGACCGACAACGCAGCCGAACTGCGCAACGAGGTCGAGCGCATGCGCTGGATCGGCGCCGATGTTGAATACTGGCCGGTTGAGCGCGTGCGCGACCAGCTGCGCAGTCCGCGATATTTCAGTGCCGTGCACTATCGGCAGGCTTTTCACATCGATCCATATAACTATGCACTCGGCGTTGCCGCGTTGGCCGAGAAAGCAGGGGCCCGCATTTTCGAGGATACGCCGGCAGTCTCGCTCGACCCGGCCGGTGTGCGCAAGCGCATCGTCACGCCTGCCGGTCGGGTGCGCGCCGCGCACGTGGTGCTCGCCGGCAATGTCCATCTCGGCGCACTTATGCCGCGGTTGGCTGCGACTTTGCTGCCCGTCACGACATTCGTGATGGTCACCGAACCGATCGGACAGGTTCTGAATGATATCGTGCGCTATCGCGGTGCGGTCAGCGACACGAATCGCGCCGACAATCACTACCGCATCGTCGGGGGCGATCGCCTGCAGTGGTTGGGGCGAATGCGGGCGTGGGAGGCAAATCCGGGTCTGGTCGCGCGGGGGCTCGCCAACGACATCCGGCGCACCTTTCCTGCTTTAGGCAAAGTGGGTATCGCGCACATCTGGCGCGGCACCTTGGGGCGCACGGTTCATCGTATGCCGCAGATTGGCGAAATCGAACGCGGTCTGTGGCTGACAAGCGGCTTCGGAGGCCACGGCCTCAACAATACGGCGATGGCGGGCCAACTTGTCGCGCGCGGCATCATCGATGGCGACCAAGCATGGCGTTTGTTTGCGCCCTACGAGCTCGTATGGGCGGGGGGGATAGTGGGCCGGATGGTGGCGCAGGGAATTTACTGGGGCACGCGACCGGTGGAGCGCATTGAGCAAGAGGTCGCTCGCTACCGCGCTGTTTCCCGCGCGCGCAAGCCCGTGGAATCCGTGCCGCAGCAAGCCCAGACTGTTTCCGATTCAGATCAGCCGGTGCCGTAAGGCGACTATCGGCCTTCCCGCCGCGCCATAAACGCCAGTCGTTCGAACAGGTGCACATCCTGTTCATTTTTGATCAGCGCGCCATGCAGTGGAGGGATCAGCTTTTTGGGGTCGCGTTCGCGCAGGGTCTCGGGCCCGATATCCTCGGCCATCAGAAGCTTGAGCCAATCCAACAGCTCCGAGGTCGACGGCTTTTTCTTCATCCCGGGCACTTCGCGGATTTCGTAGAACAGCTTTAGGGCTTCCGCGACCAGACGCTGTTTGATTCCGGGAAAGTGCACCTCAATGATTGCGCGCATGGTTTCGGCGTCCGGAAACCGGATGTAATGAAAAAAGCACCGGCGCAGAAAGGCATCAGGCAGCTCTTTTTCATTATTCGAGGTGATGACGACGATCGGCCGTCGTCGAGCCTTCACGGTTTCGCCGGTCTCGTAGACAAAGAACTCCATGCGATCGAGTTCCTGCAACAGGTCGTTCGGGAATTCGATGTCGGCCTTGTCGATTTCATCAATGAGCAAAACCGGCCGCTCATCGGCAATGAAGGCATCCCATAATTTGCC
>DASRAF010000466.1:0-2831 GCA_035638295.1 Pseudolabrys sp. | reverse complement strand
TGCAATGGCTGCAATCTCACGCGCCGCCGGCCCTTTCCAGCTGATGAGACTGGGGGTTGCTCCCCACAGGCCCGCTTCCGCATAAGCGACGCGGTTGACCATCTCGTTTTCGAGCACCGGGAAGCCGGCCTCGATCAATTCTGCCCTGACCTGCTTGGCGATGACCGAATCCCGCGTGGTTTGTGTGAGGATGCAGCGGAAAGTCGGTCTTTTGCCACCGGCGCCGTCGATCAGCGAATTGAGCGTATCCAGCATGCGGTCGACATCGAGCGGCGATGCCTTAACCGGAACAAGAAGAAAATCGGCTGCCGCGATACAGGCCAGCGTCGCCTGCGAGCGGAATCCCGGGGTGTCGATGATGATCGGACGGCCCGAGGCCGCAAGGTTCTGCGCGGTCTTCCACGCCTCCGCGGTTGCGTCTTCTACCACCGGGACACCGCCAAGCGCCCGCTCCCGAAGGGCGAGCCGCGCTATGGACCTCTGGGGATCGGCGTCGATGATTGTCGGAGCACGGCCTGTCAGATGCCAATGCACCGCAAGGCAACTTGCCAGCGTACTCTTGCCGCTTCCGCCTTTCATTGTTGCTACAGTGATTATCTGTCTCATGGCCGGACCTGCCTTTTCCGCTCACGCGTTATGGGCGAATCACTCGCAGCCAATGCTACCGGATTCTCGGGCGTCATTCTCCAGATGACGCCGATCGGACCGGGGATATATGCGGTTTTTAGGCCTACCCAGCAAGGTCGAACGGTGCGTTCTCACCAGTGGTCGTTCTCACCGGTATTGTCGCATCGGCGGATTATTGGACCGGCGTGCAGGATGCGTTGAGAACCGCCTTGAACATATCGAAAGATTGGACGCGGACCTGACAGTTCGTCTTCGGGTCGAGCGTCAGATTGACAACATCGCCCGAGGCAACGGTCTGCTGTTTTCCATTGACGTTGATGGTGATGTTTTCGTTCGTCGGCGCGCCGACCAGCCCAACGGTCAGACGCCCAGCGGCAACGATCATCGATTGGTTCGGCTTGATGTTGTAGGTGTTTTTCGACGGAATGATCTCGTCTAACGCCGCCTCGAAAATCGATAGCCTGTTTTGCAAGGCGACCTGCGTCGCGTTCAGATCAGCAATCTGGGTTTTGAGCTTCTGGTTCTCGGTCCGTAATTGCTGGACCAGCTGCCTCGCGCCGGCAAGATCGAGGTACCCGACATTGAGGCCGATTATGTACGCGATGACTCCGACCAGAATCGTGAGCAGGAATAGCCATCGTCCGGTGAACATCCGGTGTAGGAAAGACCTGGGCCGTATCGTTTGCTGTGCGTCAGTCATTCCGCTCACCTGCGATTCCTTCCCTTCCTACTGCTTGGGCGGCGTCGCTGCACCGGAACCCGGGCCCGTTGCCGCCGACTTGAGCCAATCGGGAAGCCGTTGCAGGTAGTCCTTGATCTGCGACAGGTCGAACGGCGAATGCCCGCTCGGCACTGCCGTCGTCGGCGTCTGAGTGACGTCAGGCGGCGTCGAATTGGCGGCGGCCGCATTGTTCTTCGCGGGCGACGACGATCCGGTCGTCTTTGGCAGCGTGTTGATCTGGCCGGACGAGATTCCAGGTACCTTTTCACTCGGCGTCACATCATCCTCGGCCGCGGTGGCTTTCGAGGCGGATCCCGCCACTCCGTCAACGTTGCCGAGAATAACCGGCAGCCCATCCTTACCACCCCCGATGATGATGATTTTCGAATTGCGGGATTGAGCAAGTGCAAGCGTCGCTTCGATGCCACGCCAGCGCAGATACGAATCCGAGATCCCCTCGCTCACCGTCCGCTGGAAGGCCGCGATGCCGTTCGCTTCGATCTGCTTGCGCGTCGATTCCTGCGCCTCGCGTTCGACACGATACTTGTATTCCTGGATCTCATAGTACTGCTGGGTTTGCCGGTTAATGGCCGCGACGATTTCCGGCGGCAGTTCGATGCTGAGAACCAGGGCATCCAGCAGCTGGATCGAGTTCTGCAGGAAGTCGTTGTAGTGCTTCGGGTCCGGCTGCTCCATCGCTTCTGGCTGCACCAGGCTGTTGAGATGCGTGCTCAGACTCTTTTGCGCATCCGCGCGGATTTTTGACTGGATCGATTCGCGCGACGTATAGACTTCTTGCGCCGTGTATTGAGCGATGATCTCGCGCGCCCGACTGCCGAGCTCCGGCTCCACAACAGAAGCGAGATACTGAGGGCCGATGAACTTGTGCAGCACGGCAACGTAGTTGTGCAGCAACTGGAACCGCACATTGATCTGCGCGCTCACATTTACGCCGTCCTTGGTAATTGCATTGTATGTCTGGGTCGAAGACTGGAGCCGGAGCGTGTAGATGTACAGCTTGTCCCAGGGCCAGATGACGTGAAGACCTTCGTCTCTCAGCTCGCGCGGATCCAGAATCGTGCCGCGGCCGACAAAGCACCAGCAATAAAGGTCGTAGCCATTGAAGCGTTTCCAGAGAACGCCGACGCTGCCGCTCGGGACCGTGATCACGACATAGGGAAACAGGAGGGTTGCCAAGAGCAACGCCGCCAACAAAGTGACTGACAGACTCGGCAGGTGTCGCCCAATAAAACGCCTCCAGGTGCGCGGCCTGGTTGGCATTCCATCAAGAGACTCCGGATACTTCGCCATCAGTCCTTCTCCCGCTACCGACGTCTCGTTTTTGTACTTTTTATCGTACGCTGCTCGACAATCTTTCCCTCGTCCATCCGGATCCTGCGAGCCGGCAAGTCGAGCTCGTCGAGATAACGATCATCGTGCGTGATCACCACGACGGTCGCCCCGGCTTTCATCAGATCCGGCA
>DASRAF010000465.1:0-3484 GCA_035638295.1 Pseudolabrys sp. | reverse complement strand
TGGAAGTGTCTCGCGACATCGCAAGATTTGCGCGCTCGCGCCCGGTGATCGAGTGCGCGCAATGCGGCGAGCGAATCTACATTCCCGAATGGTCTGAGTGTGTGGACGGGTGCCGGGTTCGGCACCTGTGGCGGTGCGAGGTCTGCGGTACGTCATTCGAAACATCGGTTCGATTTGAGATGGCCTAACCGCAATTACGAGCGTCACCGAAACTACATCTTTCACGCAATTTTGCGCAGGCAGCAAAACGCCTGCACACTATACTGCGGGCATGATTGATCGCAGACATGTCTTGGTGCTCGGAGCTGCTGCGCTGGCCGAGCTCAATCCGCCCGTCGCGTTGGCAGCATCCATGAGCCGCGTCACCGCTTATTCATTCACCTTTAAAGGGCTTGATGGCGACGAGATCCTGTTGTCCTCGTATGCGGGGTATCCCCTGCTGGTGGTCAACACGGCATCGCTTTGCGGCTACACCCCGCAATACGCCGCCTGCAGACGCTTTGGACGCGCTACCGTGACCGCGGCCTTGTCATCGTGGGAGTACCATCCAACGATTTCGGCGGTCAGGAGCCCGGCGGGGTTAGCGACATCCACAGCACTGCACAGGGCCAGTACCACATCACCCCGATGACCGAGAAGGCGTCGGTCAAAGGCAAGGACGCGCATCCGTTCTACAAATGGGCCGTCGCGGAGCGTCCTCTCGATGGACCTCGCTGGAATTTCCATAAATATCTGATCGGCCGTGACGGCTATCTGACGGCGGCATTCGGTTCAGCGGTCGAACCAACCGACCCGATCATTGTCGCGGCGATCGAAAAGGAATTGACAGCGGCCTGAGGTGTGCAACTGAGACGCGGTCTGTCGTGATATTTCCGAAAAATCCGATTGACGAATCAGCGTGGGCATGACGAACTCATGATACGACATACGGTCACGTGGGCCGGCGTTTTTACAGCCGACCCTTACGAGGTTCCTCCCGCGTGGCGTTTTAACTGGGCGGCCGCAAGGCCGCCCCTTTTCGTTTCGGCAATGCTTCAGGCCACCGCCCTCATACGCTCGGTCGCGTCCGCAGCCGCGGCCTGCAAGGGATCGATGGCTTCGACGAGTTGCAGGAACGAGCTTCCTGGCAGCGGCGGGGCGAAGACGTAACCTTGCGCGAGACGCAGGCCGAGCGTGCGCGGATGCATCACCTGCTCGAAATTCTCGACCCCTTCGGCCACCGCATCCATCCGCATGTTGCGTGCCAGATCAACCAGGGGTTCGACGATGGTCGTCGAGTTGCGGGCGGTGCCGATGGCATCAACTATCTTGTCGATCTTGACGATGTCGACACCAAGCTTGAGCACCGATCCGTACCGACATCGTCGATTGCGATGCGCACACCGAGACCCTGCAAGGCGGCGAGTTGAAGGCATAATACGGAATGTCGGCAAGCAACACGCCGACAACGGCCGCAAAAAATATTCCGGGGCGAGACTACGCGCGCAACAAACTCCGTCTCGACCGCCCGAGAGCTCTTCCGGAGCCCACGCAGTGAGCCATGGCGCCGTAAAGACAACCTTAAGCTTAAACCCGTGCGCGCCCAACTCTGACGCGAAACCGATCGAGCAGCCACTGTGGTTAGCGATGGGTTAAAGTGTGGGCCGATCCCACGGCGCTAAAGAGGACAAATATGAGAATTTGTCGGGTTCTCGCCGCTGCGTTCGCTGTTGTGGCGATGGGCATTTGCACCGTTCGCGCTCAGGAGCGGATTGAAATTTTCGATGCTCACCTGCACTATAATCAGGAACCGACACCCTTCTACACGCTCGATCAGGTACGCGAGGTTTTCCGCCGCAACGGAATCATCGGCATCGTTGCGAACAGCCGCCCCAACAAGGGGACGCTGGAACTGACCCAGGCGAAGTGGCCCGAGCTGAAAGTCGTGCCGTTTATCCGGCCCTATCGCGTGCGCAGTGACATCCAGACCTGGTTCAACGATCCCGCGATTTTCGAACTGATCAAGAGCGAATATGCCCGCGGCGGATATGTCGGCATCGGCGAGTTTCATATTTACGGAAAGGCAGCGGGGTCAGACTGGGTCAAGCAGGTGGTGGACTTCTCCGTGGAGAGGAACCTCTATTTGCATGCGCATTGCGACGAAGAGGCACTGCTCATCCTTTTCCGTCACAATCCCAAGGCCCGCATCATCTGGGCGCATACCGGTTTTTCGGTACCGCCCGCGCGCGTTGGGCAGTTGCTCGATGAACACAAAGATGCGCTGTGGGGCGAGCTATCCTATCGGGGCGGCATTACCGGCGGCGACGGCAAGTTGACAAGCGACTGGCGGAGCCTATTTGAGCGTTATTCTGACCGCTTCCTGCTTGGCTCAGACACCTGGATCAATGAGCGTTGGTTCGGTTACGACACGATCTTCAAGGAATATCGCAACTGGCTCGCGCAGATTCCCCTCGAGCAGGCGCGTCGCATCGCGAGCGGAAATGCGTTGCGGCTGTTTGGACTACAGACACGTAACTGATGCGTTTGTAAAGGATAAGACCATGAGCTTCTTTCCCGGCAAGGATCCGGAGGCGGGCAACAGCTATCAGTGCGATGCGATCAGTCAGGTGATCGTGCCGCGCACCGTCGACCTCGGCGACTTTGCCGTCCGCCGGGCGCTGCCCTCGGCACGCACGCGCATGGTCGGTCCTTTCATATTCTTCGATCATTTCGGCCCAGCGGAATTCCGTGCCGGCAACGGGCTTGATGTCCGCCCTCACCCGCATATCGGGCTTGCCACCGTTACTTACCTGTTCGACGGCGAGATCATGCACCGCGATAGCCTCGGCACGGCCATGGCGATCAGACCCGGTGAAGTGAACTGGATGACCGCGGGTCGCGGCATCGTGCACTCAGAGCGCACGCGTACAGAGCGACGCGTCGACCATGAGCCAATCCATGGATTGCAAATGTGGGTCGCGCTCCCGGGAGCCAAAGAAGAAATGGAAGCAGGCTTTGCCCATCACGCGACCGCCGAATTCCCTGTCGTGAAGGACAGCGGGAAAAATGTGCGGGTGGTCGTGGGCTCTCTCTATGGCGCATCGTCGCCGGTGCCGACCGTCCACGAAACGATTTTCGGGGATGTCCATCTCAAGTCGGGCTCAAAGCTGCCGCTCGATGCCGACCACGAGGAGCGCGCGGTCTATGTGATCGACGGTGTACTCGATATCTCAGCCGACAAGTTCGAGGCCGGACGCCTTTTGGTCTTCAAGCCGGGCGACACCGTGACGATTTCCGCCGCGACCGACACCCATTTCGTCATCCTCGGCGGCGCGCCGATGGATGGGCCGCGCCATATCTGGTGGAATTTCGTTTCGTCCCGCAAGGAGCGCATCGAGCAGGCCAAAGCGGACTGGAAAGCCGGTCATTTCGGCAAGGTGCCGGGGGACGAAATCGAGTTCATCCCCCTTCCGGACAAGTAAGACACGCAACTTTGCTGTCATGG
>DASRAF010000464.1:0-3304 GCA_035638295.1 Pseudolabrys sp. | reverse complement strand
TGCCATTCAGCGCAGATGGATCGCTGGTCGCTTCGATCTGCGCCACGCGCGGATTCGCGCCGATCACGCGCAGACCGTGCGAGCGGATGGCCTTCACATGCTCGGCATTGGTATCGAACGCGGTCACCTTGGCAACGGACGAGAGGGCAGCGGCAAACAAGCCGCCAATTGCACCGCATCCGACGATGAGAATATTCGCCAACATGACATTCCGACGGCGCTGAGGAGGTTCTTTATTCCGTCTTGATACCGCGTAGCACGATTTCGTATCGCATCTTTATCACCCCACGTATAGGTCGGACGTTGTTCCCGCATCATCAAAGGGAGCGACCATGCTCGACGTCATTCTCCTTTCGCTCACCCTCGTCCTTTTCGCCTTGTCGATCGGTTACGCCCAGGCCTGCGACCGGCTCTGAGGAGGCACTCATGATTTTCGACTACGCACTCGCCGGCCTCGTGACCGCGGGACTGATGATCTACCTCGTCTACGCTTTGCTCAGACCAGAGCGGCTTTGAAAGGTCCGTGACCATGACCTTGATCGGCTGGATTCAGATTCTTCTCTATTGCGCGATCATCGTGGCTCTTACGCCGGTGCTCGGTGGTTACATGACGCGCGTCTTCAATGGCGAGCGCACTTTTCTCACGCCAATCCTTCGGCCGATCGAACTGGCACTCTACCGCGCGGCGGGTATCGATGAGAAACGCGAACAGGGCTGGCTGGCTTACACCGTCGGCATGCTCCTCTTCCACGCCGGCGGCTTTGCGATTCTGTATGGACTGATGCGCTTCCAGGCGAGCCTGCCGTTCAATCCGGCCGACCAGTCTGCAGTGGCGCCGGATCTCACCTTCAACACGGCGATCAGCTTCATCACCAACACCAACTGGCAGAACTACGGCGGCGAGGGCACGATGTCGTACCTCACGCAAATGCTCGGCCTGACGCACCAGAACTACCTGTCGGCAGCAACAGGCATTGCGCTCGCGGTCGCGCTCATTCGCGGTTTTGCACGTCACTCGGCGCAGACCATCGGCAACTTCTGGGTCGATATCACGCGCTGCACGCTCTACGTGCTCATGCCCATCTGCATCGTGGCGACGCTCTTTCTCGTCTGGCAGGGAATGCCCCAGACGCTCGGGCCCTATGTCGAGGCGACGACACTCGAAGGCGCGCAGCAGACCATCGCGGTTGGTCCGGTCGCGTCGCAAGTCGCCATCAAGATGCTCGGCACCAATGGCGGTGGATTCTTCAATGCAAACGCCTCGCATCCGCTCGAGAACCCGACCGCGCTGTCGAATTATCTGCAGATCATCCTGATCTTCGCGCTCGGCGCCGGTCTCACTAACGTCTTCGGCCGAATGGTCGGCAACCAGCACCAGGGCTGGGCGATCCTTGCCGCAATGGGTGTGCTGTTCTTAGTCGGCGTTACCCTAACCTATTGGGCGGAAGCGCACGGCAACGACATCGTCAATGCGATGGGCCTCACTGGCGGCAACATGGAAGGCAAGGAAGTGCGCTTCGGCATAGTCGGTTCGGCGCTGTTCGCGGTGATAACCACCGACGCCTCCTGTGGCGCGGTGAACGCCATGCATGACTCGTTTACTGCGCTTGGTGGGATGGTGCCCCTGATCAACATGCAGCTCGGCGAGATCATCGTCGGTGGCGTCGGCGCCGGCATGTACGGCATGCTGCTGTTCGTCATCATCGCGATCTTCGTCGCCGGGCTGATGGTCGGCCGCACACCGGAATATGTCGGCAAGAAGATCGAGGCCAAGGAAGTCAAGATGGCGATGCTGGCGATCCTAGTCCTGCCGCTGATGTATCTCGGCTGGACCGCGGTCGCTGCGGTCAATCCGCAGGCGCTGACCCAGCTCGGCAACAGCGGGCCGCATGGTTTTTCGGAGATGCTCTACCTCTATACGTCGAGCACCGCCAATAACGGCTCGGCATTTGCCGGCATTACGGCGAATACGCTGTTCTTCAACATCACGGGTGCGATTGCGATGTTTGTTGGACGGTTCATGATGATCATCCCCACGATAGCGATCGCCGGCTCGCTCGCGAGCAAGAAGTCGGTGCCGCCTTCGCTCGGGACCTTCCCGACGACCGGGGCATTGTTCGTCGGCCTGGTCGTCGGCGTGATCGCGATTGTCGGCGGTCTGACCTTCTTCCCCGCGCTTGCGCTCGGCCCGCTTGTCGAACAGTTCGCGATGGTCGCGGGCACAACGTTCTGACGATTTCTCCCCGGAGTTAAAACGATGGAAACCTCAAAAGTTCGCAAGCGCATGCCGGTAGCGACGTTGCTCGATCTCAAGATCGTGGTCCCGGCGATCGGTCAGGCTTTTGTCAAACTCAACCCGGCTACGCTGATCAAGAATCCCGTGATGTTCGTTTTGGAAGTCGTCACGCTACTGACGACCGTCATTCTGGTCCGCGACCTTCTTACCGACGGGGGCAACATTGTCTTCGAATTCCAGATCGTCCTCTGGCTGTGGTTCACCGTCCTGTTTGCGAATTTTGCAGAAGCTGTTGCGGAAGGGCGCGGCAAGGCGCAGGCCGACACTTTGCGCAAAGCGCGCACCGAAACGCGTGCCAAGCGCATCCAGTCGCCCGCAACCTTCAATAAGTTTGAAACAGTTGCCGCCGACAAGCTGAGGGCCGGGGACCTGGTGGTTTGCGAGGCGGGTGACATCATTCCCGGCGACGGCGACGTGATCGAGGGTATCGCCTCGGTCAACGAAGCGGCGATTACCGGTGAATCCGCGCCGGTCATTCGCGAGTCCGGCGGCGACCGCTCGGCGGTCACCGGCGGCACCACGGTCATTTCCGACCGCATTATCATCCGCATCACGTCTTCGCCCGGGTCTTCCTTCCTCGACCGCATGATCAAGCTGGTCGAAGGCGCCGAGCGCCAGAAGACGCCGAACGAAATCGCGCTCGATATCCTCCTGGTCGGCCTGACCATCATTTTCGTGTTCGCGACCGCGACGATCCCGAGCTACGTCACCTATGCCGGAGGGGCGGTCTCCGTGGTCATACTGGTTGCGCTCTTCGTCACCTTGATCCCGACCACCATCGGTGCGCTGCTTTCGGCGATCGGCATTGCCGGCATGGATCGGCTCGTGCGCTTCAACGTGCTCGCCATGTCCGGCCGTGCGGTGGAAGCCGCAGGCGACGTCGACACCCTGCTGCTCGACAAGACGGGAACCGTCACTTTCGGCAACCGCCAGGCGACGGAAGTTTTCGTCGTCCCGGGTGTGACCGAGCGGGAAGCGTCTGAAGCCGCTTTGCTCGCCAGCGACGCG
>DASRAF010000463.1:0-9179 GCA_035638295.1 Pseudolabrys sp. | reverse complement strand
GCGGGCGTTCACGTGGCGCTGAGGGCTGCGCGACCGGGCCGGCAATGCGCGGCGGTTCTTGCGGAATCTCGCGAGACGAGCTCATCCGAGCCGAATATTCGCTTCCTTCACCACTTTGCTCCACAGAGCCATCTGATCATGCACAAAGGCACCGAATTCCTGCGGCGTGGTCGTGTGGCTGTCGATATTGAGTTGTTCGAAGCGGCTGACAACGTTCGGATCGCGTAGCGCTGCATTGAGACTTGAATTGAGGGTTTTGATGATCGTCGCCGGCGTGCCGTGCGGCACGAAGACCCCGTTCCACTCATAAGCTACAAAGCCGGGCAGCGTGTCGGATACCGGCGGGATATCGGGCAGACTGGTCAACCTGCCCTTTCCGGTGTGCGCGATCGCCTTCACCTTGCCGCCTTGGATAAGTCCAACCACCGAGGAGCCATTGGCGAAAAAGAACTTCACCTGTCCCGACATGACGTCATTGAGGGCGAGACCGCCGCCGCGATAGGGAACGTGACTGATTTTGATGCCCGTCCGATGGCGAAACATTTCCAGCGAAAGATGCTGCAGCGTACCGTTTCCTGACGATGCCATATCGATGCCATCCGGTGCGGCTTTGGCCAGCGCTATGACGTCTGCGACGGTCTTGACCGGCACGGAGGGTGTCACCACCAGAATGTTAGGTACGAGTGATACGAGGGCGACTGGATCGAAATCCTTGCCGTAGTCGAATGGGAGGTTCGAATAGAGCGACGAGTTCACCGAGAACGCCGTCGCATCGTGCAGTACAGTGTAGCCATCGGGATCGGCCTTCGCGACGACAGCCTCGCCGATTGTCCCACCGGCGCCGCCCCGATTCTCGATCACAAATTGCTGGCCAAGCATTTCGCCGAGCTTGGCGAACACGATGCGGGCGGTCGTGTCGGCACCACCCGCCGGCGGATAGGGCACCATCACGCGCACAGGCCGGTTCGGCCAGATGGCCTGGGCCCCGGCATTGGGCGCAAACGGCGCTGCTGCAAGTCCCGCAAGCAGCAAACGTCGCGTGAGATTGGTCCCCGGCATCGATCCCTTCCCAATTTTGTTCAGCTTTTGCTGCCAGTGTAACACCGCATCGAGGCCGCGACAGATCGAAACATAGCGCTTTTCGCGGTCGGCCCTGCCGCTCAAAGTCGAACGGTCACTGGTGAGAAATGGCGTGCTGATCGCGCCTCCGATTTCACTCCGTTTCCGCCCGCATCGGTACGGCAGACCCTTACCAAATCCGATCCCGAGAAAAATGCCTGCGCCAAGCAATAGTGACATCGCTTCCCGCGCGCATACATCCTCTTTCCCCGCTGCAGGACTCGCCCCATATTCGGGGTAATGGCCAAATCTCCCGACAAGCCGAAAAAGGACCCCGCACGGCCAACGCGTGCCAGGGCCGCACGTCCCGACGACAATCCGACCCCGGATACGCTCGCAAATCTGCTCAATCCCGGCATAGGGCGCGGCACTGCGGGCTTGGGTTCCGGCACAGGATTGCGGCCGCCGCCGGACAATTCGTGGGACCGCCGCCGCGATTTTTCCGATGCTCACAAGGCGCGCAAGTCGACCCCCAGGGAATTCAACGAAGCGGCGCAACGCGCCTATACGGCCTCGCCGATTACCGGACTTGATCCGCAGCTGGCCCAAGAGCTGGGCATTGGCGACGACGAGGCGCCCCCAGCGCCGGCCTTAAAAAACGAAGACCCGAAGTACCGACTGCCGCGCGCCGATCTGCCGACCCAACCGGGCGGTTTTGGCGGCATGGCAAGTCAACAATCGCTCGAACAATTGCTGCGCGAGGGTCGCCCTGAATTCACTGCCACGCCGTGGACACCGCACCGTCCGCCGCGACCGGAGAAGTCGGAAGGCGGAAAGAAGCTCGTCATTGCCTCCGATTTCGAGCCAAAAGGAGACCAGCCACAGGCAATCGCCGAGCTCGTCGAAGGCGTGAAGCGCACTGACCGCACCCAGGTGCTTCTCGGCGTCACCGGATCCGGCAAGACTTTCACGATGGCCAAGGTGATCGAGGCCACGCAACGTCCGGCGCTCATCCTTGCGCCCAACAAGACATTGGCCGCTCAGCTTTACGGTGAATTCAAATCGTTCTTTCCCGAGAATGCGGTCGAATATTTCGTCAGCTATTACGACTACTACCAGCCGGAAGCTTACGTTCCGCGCACCGACACCTACATCGAAAAGGAATCCACGATCAACGAGCAGATCGACCGCATGCGCCATTCGGCAACGCGCGCGCTGCTCGAGCGCGACGACGTCGTCATCGTCGCTTCGGTTTCCTGCATCTACGGTATCGGATCGGTCGAAACGTATTCGGCGATGACTTTCACCCTCAAACAGGGTGGCAAGATCGAGCAGCGGCAATTGCTCGCCGACCTCGTCGCGCTGCAATACAAGCGCACGCAAGGCGATTTTTTCCGCGGTTCATTTCGTGTGCGCGGTGACACCGTCGATATCTTTCCCGCGCACTATGAGGATCGCGCCTGGCGCATCCATCTGTTCGGCGACGAGATCGAGAAAATCGAGGAAATGGACCCGCTGACCGGGCAAAAGACGGATGAATTGGAGTTCGTAAAAATCTACGCCAATTCACACTATGTCACGCCCCGCCCCACGCTTATTCAGGCCATCGCCGGCATTAAGAATGAGCTGCGCTACAGGCTCGAACAGCTCAATGGCGCCGGACGTTTGCTTGAGGCGCAGCGCCTCGAGCAGCGCACGATTTTCGACCTCGAGATGATGGAAGCGACCGGCAGTTGTGCGGGAATCGAGAACTATTCGCGCTACCTCACCGGCCGCAAGCCTGGCGAGCCGCCGCCCACGCTGTTCGAATACGTACCCGACAACGCACTGGTTTTCGTGGACGAAAGTCACGTCACTATCCCGCAACTCGGTGGCATGTATCGCGGCGACTTCCGACGGAAGGCAACACTTGCCGAATATGGTTTCCGCCTGCCCTCCTGCATGGACAACCGTCCGCTGCGTTTCGAAGAATGGGACGCCATGCGTCCGCAAACACTGGCGGTCTCCGCAACGCCAAGCGCCTGGGAAATGGAAGAAGCGCGCGGCGTTTTCGTCGAGCAGGTGATCCGCCCCACCGGCCTTATCGATCCACCCGTCGAGGTGCGGCCCGCCAGGACACAGGTTGACGATCTCGTCGGCGAAGTCGGGCAAGTGGCGGCGAAGGGTTTTCGTTCGCTTGTTACGGTGCTGACAAAGCGCATGGCGGAGGACCTAACGGAATATTTGCACGAGCAGGGCATCCGCGTACGCTACATGCACAGCGACATCGACACGCTCGAACGCATCGAGATCATCCGTGACCTGCGGCTTGGCGCTTTCGATGCTCTTGTTGGCATCAACCTGCTGCGCGAAGGCCTCGATATTCCGGAATGCGCGCTAGTTGCCATTCTCGACGCGGACAAAGAGGGATTCCTCCGCAGCGAGACCAGTCTGATCCAGACGATCGGTCGCGCCGCGCGTAACGTCGACGGCAAGGTTGTGCTCTATGCCGATGCGGTGACGGGCTCAATGCAGCGCGCGATCGAGGAAACCAACCGCCGTCGCGAGAAGCAGGAGGATTACAACAAGGCGAATGGCATAACGCCGGAAAGCGTACGCAAAGGCATCGCCGATATACTTGACAGCGTATACGAGCGCGACCACGTACTGATCGCAACCGGCGCCGCCGGTGCCGGCGAGTTCGCCGAAGCCGCGACCATTGGCCATAATCTCGAAGCAGTCATCGCTGATCTCGAGACCCGCATGCGTGAAGCCGCGGCCGATCTCGACTTCGAGCAGGCCGCACGCTTGCGTGACGAGATCAAACGTCTGCGGGCGACAGAACTTGCGGTGCTCGACAATCCAACGGCGCGCGATGTCGTGATCGCGCAGGAGCCAAGGCTGAATAGACCGCACAAGCCACATCTTGACGAGATGGGCATCGCGCTGTCGCATGAGGTAAAACCAGCACGAGAGGATTCACCCCGCTCAAAGCTCGGAAGGCCGGGAATGCGTGGCGGTTTCCGCAGCAACAAGCGGCGCTAGCAGTTAGCGATGGCGATGGCGGCGCGCGTGGGCAAGCGCGGACGGGCGGTCATCCCATGGATAGCTGTAGATATATCCGTCCCAGGCATAGAGGCAGTAATAGCCGGCAAAGGCGCACCGAACACGTCAGCTTGAGTAATGCCACGCGGTTCTGACATGCCGCACCCCGGTCCGACAATCCGAACCGAGATCGGCAGCTTGCGAAGAGATGCAAGGTGCCGCGAAAGCGCACGCGGCGACCAGAGTCCCAAGGACCCGGATTTCCCACCCATCATCCCTTTGCCGTCTCAGCTCATGCCGTGAGCTTTCCCTCCGCGACCGCCACCTCCGCGCGCCCGTGCATCGGTGCCAACGGAAAGCGTTCCGACAACGGCGGCTACCACGACGGCGATGGCGCACTTAGTGAGCATGATTATTCCGTTTAGCGCTGCTCTCAACAAGCGAATGTTTTCGCACCAAATGTCTGCGCGCGGGTGTCTGCTGGCAAAATCAAAACGCCGGGCTTGGTTAAGCCCGGCGTTGCCGATCATCATTAATTGTCTGCGAACGCTTCCGATCAATGCGCCGTCAGACGGATTCACCCGCTCCTTCCAGCACAGCGTACTGAGTCATATCGGCTGTCGCGCGCTCCCAGCCCGATCCGGTCAATCCGGCGACCACGTTGATGCGCACGATTTGTACAAGACGGTCCCTAAGCTTCACGGTACCAACGGTCTGGTTTCGAATGTAGGCGACGGCGGCAATGCCGCACGCATGCCCGTCGCGCGCGGCGGCATTTACGACTTGCATTGCTTTTTCGGGCGCAGCCCCTTTGCCACGCAAGTTTACGAACTGTTCCGCCTGTTGCGGCGTGTTGCATAGAACGCTTACGCCGACCGCCGCTTCCCCGTTTTCGGGCGCGGGCCCCTCAGCCGCAAGCACCTCACCCCAAAAAAGCATGGCGGCTGCCGCCGCCATCCAAAAAATACGCATCGCCGCCTCCGGTTCCATGTTCATTTGAGGAACAACGTGTCGGCATCGAGGAGGGTTCATGGTGACGCACGCGATTGTGAAACCTGTTTTGATGCCGTTGCGTGTATCGAATTTTTCAGGCAAATACCCGCCGCCGCCTGGGCGACCATCAATAGAAATGCGGTCTTCGGAAAGCGTGAGATGCAGTCTGTGGTCGTAAAGTTCCGCGATCTTTTCGCTGCGCGTGTCGTCCTGTTTACTGCCTGCGCGCTGGCACTCGCCGGTTGCGAGACCGACGCCACCAGCCCCGCAGCAGGAGATGCGCCCAGAGCGGTCACTTCGGCCAGGCCGGACGCAGAACCTCGGACTCAGGCGGCGCCCGTCGCAAATTCCCAGCCAATGACGCACTCACGCGCCGCACGAGAATGCTGGATGCGGACCGAAAAAGGCAGCGCGCACGAAAATCTCGATAAACGCGCCGAACTCGTGAACAAGTGCATCGATGAAAAGCTGAAGGCGGCTGGAGTACCTTCGCCCCGAACCTAAGACCTCCAGAAACCCGTAAGACATCCTCTTGCGCCCGGCTGGGCGCCAGCTAGCATTCGCTATCGTTCAGCTTAAGGGAGGTCGTTATGGCGAAAGGTCAGATGCGTTCGACGAAGGAAAAAAAGAAGCCAAAAGCCGATAAGGACAAACCCAAGCAGCTGTCGGCATACAAGCTGTCGCAGATGCAGGGCTCGTCGGCCAGCCCTTATGGCAATCCGCCGGGAAAGAAATCCTGAGAGTTACTTGCGGCCCACGGTAGCTGCTTTCGACTCTGGCGGAAGCTCCTGTGCTTGCTTTGCCATTTCCAGGCAGGTGAGCAACTCCACGTAACTCGGTGCGCGATCGAGTGCGGCGAAGCCGGCGCAATGTCCCTTCTGTGCCGCGTTGTATTGGGCCCAATCCTGCTCAAGCTTGCTACGCGCGTCGCGTTCGTCCCGCTGGCAAGCCGCCGAATCCCGACCCGGCATCTCCGCCGCTTCGGCAGCCGGCCGGCACGTCCGCTCGAGGTCGAATTTCGGTATGGAGTTGGCCGCGAGAACAAGATGCGATGCGGTCAAAACGATCGGCAATAAATCAGGCATATCCCGATCCTCACCTGGAATAACCCGCCAACGGGCCTTCTGGTTTCGTAGCGGCACATCTCCCAACCGGCACGACGTTCGGCGCCGGCCGGGCCAGCGCCAGCAACGACCCCGTAACGCACAACACCACTGAGCGCCGAGCAAAAGCTTACGGGCCACTCCAGGTTACCACCGCGGTTACGGATGTGGGTCAGACCACAGCAGTAAAAGCGTCAGGGTTTTAAGCTCCATTGGTAGACCTTCTGGGCCCCTAATTCGTGAAAAAGTCGTGCATAACCTGCCCGTGGCGGCCTGTTCCGCCGGCCGGCCCCGCTCTGCCCCACGGCCGCCCAAGTCGCATGCGGCAATCAACCGGCAAAGGGGACCCGCGCAATTTGCATTGCGCCTTGTAGGAGTTGACCATGAGCAGGAGTGATCGGCTTGGCGCAGTTCCGGAAAAGCCCGGGCCGGAGATATATGCTCCCAACCGGAAACCAGTGGAAAAATTGAGCGATGCCGAACAAGCCGCGGCGACGTTCGAGGGCGAAATTCGCGAATTCGTCCGACGCGATGTCGCTTTCCTGCGTCGTCAAAGGCCGGAAGCCGAAACACAGTCCGAACCGGTGTCTGACAATCTGAATGGACTTATTCGGCGCGTTTCGGGCGCATCCATGGAAGAAATCGACCGAGTCATCCTCGAACTGCAAGGCGTTCGCGAGATGCTGCGTAGCGAAGGCGAACGAGTCGGCCGGGAAATTGCCGGCTATGCCACTCTGAGTCACGCTGCGATGACGGCCATGAAGGTTATCGGTGACAGCCTCACGCAGTGGAAAAATGGATCCAGGAATTCGGACTAGTCGCCGATAACCAATGGTGTGAGTTGAGAAAGCCATCGCCGAAGCTATCGGCGATGGCTTTCTTGGTTTCACGACCAAGAGCGCAAATCGAGATCGGATCCGAAAACGGACCACGATCAGATCAGTGCTTTGCGTTCAGATCAGCTGGCGGCTGCGACTTTGTTCTTGGCGCCCTTGCGCGGCAGCGGATAATCGGCGCTCTCATAGAGCTGCCGAATCCCGTTTCCATCGAAACGCTTCTCCTCGACTTCAAGATATGCGCCCAGCAACAATTCCGGCGGCAATTCCTCTATGGCGAAGCGAATGGCTTCGGCCGCAGTCGGAAAGCGCTTGTAGCCAATCGGCCGGCGCGACTTCCGGCTCCGGCTAGGAAAAAGTTCGGACGGGGCACGGTAGTTGATCATCGACATAATCAAAGGCTCCTCACCACATAATATGGCCCTTGTGACGCCGAAAATCCAGCACCTCGGCGAGTGCATATCTGCCCTGTTGGCCCACGGTAAACGTTGGGTTTGTAAAAACATGGCGCGGCGCCGGGCCAAATCCCAGCCGGTGGGACGCATTAATCAACCACTTCTGCGACGACCTCGCTGGTTGCAGGGTCAATCAACACAACACGGTTATTTACCACCATGTATGTGTAGGCTCTGATGGACGGCACCTCGACTGCAACTTCTTGCGGCACCGCATAGAGTTGCACGCTCTCCGGTATTCGCGCGCCTACGCGATATTCAACGGTCGGCTGCGCCGGCGCAACGCGCTCGCGCACTATCGTGCGATAGATCGTTTGCCGCTGGACTGGTGTCAGTTGCAGAGGTTCAGTGGTCACAACTGTCCGCGATTGCACGGGCTCACGCGTGATGACCGTAGTCTGAGCACCGGCCGCTCCCACGCCTGCAAGCAGCGCGGCCACGATAGCGGCATGGCGAAAATGTGTCATAACTTCCTCCTCACGTTTGCGTCCAGAAGAGAGAAAACGCCAGGCCGTCCGGGACGGTTCCCCGGCAAAAAGAAACGCGTTTTGATCATTGTCACTGCACGTGCGGCGGGTCGCCCATCAGCCTCAGTTTTGCCTGTAGAGCCGCGATGCGGCGTTTGGCTTCCGTGCGGGTCAAGTTCGGGCGAAACGCGTCAGGCTCGTACGCATCGAACGCAAGTTGGCGAAGCTGGATGGCCTGGTCACTCGTCATCACGCCAATAGATTTCGCTTTCTTTTCCATATCACCACAATCGCTCGGTACCGGATCGGTTCCTATGCACCGAGACACAAGGACACCCGATTGAAAGTCTGGTTCGACCTCGCAAAATTTGCTCGCGCAATGTGTCAGACTGCGATACCTCCATGGAGACTTGATTCTGCGGGAGCCAACAGGGGCTAGGGGATGGATTCTCGAACCTTTGTTCGGATTGTCGCTTGCGCTGACGGTTCCTCCTGAACTTCAGCCTCCCCTAGCCGCCGGCGCGAACGTGTCGATGCATACGGCTGTCCGCCAGAAGGAGGCGTTCCTGCTGGGACCTTATCTCGACTTCCTGCCTGCGGCGGTGGTGGGACAGGTCAGGGCGCTCGAGCACGGAAGTCAGGATGCCCGCGCCGTCAGCGCCGGCCGCAGGACAAGCGTGATCGGCAACGTAACAAGCACGACGGCGGCGACGACCGTGAACGCCGCCGGGATGCCGACCGCATCGCCTAGCAACCCATAAATTGCCGGCGAAACGGCGCCGGCACCGATTGTCCCCGTATAGAAGATGCTGAAAGCGCGCTGGCGCCAGGCCGGTTCGACGAGATCGGGCACCGAACCGTAAAGGACAGAAGACGTGCCATTGAGCGCAATTCCGACAATCGGCAACAACATCAAAGCGGGTTCGAGTGACAACGGCAGCAGGCTCACAATGCCCAATGCCGTTACGGTTTCAGTCAGCCACACCGTTGCCACCGCGCCGATGCGGGCGCCAATGAATGCACAGACAAGCTTGCCCATCGCCCCGCCGACAAAAACGAGCGTCAGCGCCAAACCGACAATTTGAACGCTGGCTCCCTTGGCGGTGAGTACGAACGGCAGGAAGGTAAGGAAGGCCATGCGTGTCGCGCTATCGATCGCACCGACCGACAAGAGCAGGGGAAATGCAAATGGTCTCACGGCACCAGTCGTTCTTTGAGCATGATCGTCCTTTCGCGACGACA
>DASRAF010000462.1:0-22332 GCA_035638295.1 Pseudolabrys sp. | reverse complement strand
TTGGCGGAGGCCGGATGTACGCCGCATGAGATTGCAGCGATCACAGGTCACGCTAGCTTGAAAGAGATCGTGCGCTACACGGCAACCGCCGACCGCAAACGCCTAGCTAAAGCGGCAATGGAGAAGATGAAAACGAGAACGTTCACTATCAAACCTGATGCCAAGTTTGACAAAAAGCGGGAAAATTTCTGAGAAATCAAAGCGGCATTTTGCTGGTGGTGCCCAGGGGCGGAATCGAACCACCGACACCATGATTTTCAGTCATGTGCTCTACCAACTGAGCTACCTGGGCGCCGGGCCGGCCCGGGCGGGCCGCTCAGCGAAGCGCGGGCGTTATAAAGGCTCGAATCCACACTGTCCAGAACGCCCCACCGGCGCGCGGAGGCTTGCGGCCTGAGTCCAAGAGAGGCCCGGAACCGCTGCTTCAGCGCCACACCATCACGCATCGGAAGGACCCGGGGCGGCTCATCGGCTGCGATTTGAACGCGGGCAAAAAGCGTCTCACGGAGATTTTTCAACCGGTAGGCAAGGTCCGCCAATTCGTTCTCACTCTTTACATCAAGGCGAGACGGAATACCGCACGCGGCCGCCACGCCGATGAGATCGACCCCGGCCTGTGTATGGCTCGGCTGCATGCCAGTTTCGCCGTAGACGCCGTTATCGAACACAATGATCGCGAGATTGGGAGGGCATTTCGCTCCTATGGTCGCGAGCGCGCCAAGACCCATCAGCATTTCGCCGTCACCGGTTATGACAGCAACCCGACGGCCGGGCTGGGCCATCGCAAGACCCAGACCGATCATGGCGGCGCCGCCCATGGCCCCCCACAGATAGAAGTTCTGATCGTTGTCGCCGGCGGCCGCGGCATCCCAAGCTGTCGATCCAAGGCCCGGAATGACCAGGAGGTCATCACCCCTGTCGGCGAGCAGCGTTGCCATGGCGGAGCGACGTTCGAGCGTCATTTCGTCCACACTTTCCTGCCGATCAATTGCTGCGACAGGATCACTGCAGCAATTCGTTCTTCTCCGAAGACATGCTGGATGGCGCGCTGGGTAACACTCGCCACTTCGTCCGGCTCACGCGCGCGATAGACTTCCGCCTCACACAATTCGAGCACGGGGTCGGTGATCGACCCCATAGGCACCTGCCAGGGATTGAACTCCTCCCACTCGCCGCGCATCGTGATCAGCATCAGCAAAGGAAACCGGCAGGTCCGCGCCAGCGAGAGCATGTTGATGCAGTTACCCACCCCGCTCGATTGCATCAACAGCGCGGCACGGTCGCCTCCCAGCCATGCGCCCGCCGCCATCGCAACGCCCTCCTCTTCCGTCGTGAGGGCGACATCGCGGATTTCGCTATCGGCGCGGCATCGGTCGATCAGGCGCGCGTGTCCGGCGTCGGGGACATAGGCAACTTGCCTGATGCCGCCGTGCTTGAGCGTCTCGAACAAACGATCTGGCCAGTCCGCTGGCCGCGCGCTCATTTCTCGCCCGCCTCCTCGTCAGCCGGCCGCTCGCCGTCTTCGTCCTCATCATCCTTTACGGGAACGGCGTAGACGCCAGACAGCCAGCGATTGAGATCGATATCCGCGCAGCGTTTGGAACAGAACGGCTTGAACTCCGGCTCGACCGGTTTGCCGCAGAGCGGGCAGGCACGCACAGTCGGCGTCGTGCGGTCGATCTCATTCATAGCGAATCCCGTGGTGGTGCATCACACCGCATTCAACCAGCCGAAGCGCGTCGGATAGCCCTCGCCGCCAAGCAGCGTGATGACTTCATAAAGCGGCAGGCCGACAACATTGGTATACGAGCCGACGATCTTCACAATGAAGGTGCCGGCGATCCCCTGTGCCGCGTAGCCGCCCGCCTTGCCGCGCCATTCGCCCGAAGCGAGATAGGCTTCGATATCCTCTTCCGACAGCCGCTTGAACCGGACGCGCGTTTCCACCAGACGCTGACGGAACGCTTCCTTGGGAGTCACCAGGCAGATGGCGGTATAGACGCGATGATTGCGTCCTGAAAGCAGACGCAGGCATTGCGCCGCCTCGTCGAGCAATTCTGCCTTGGGAAGGATGCGCCGCCCGACCGCGACAACGGTATCGGCGGACAGAATAAAGGCACCGCGCAGCTCGTCGTCCAAATTCACATTTCCCAGCGCCGCCGTGGCCTTGGCATGGGCAAGCCGCGTTGCGTAAGCGCGCGGAATCTCGCCGCGATGCGGCGTCTCATCGAGGTCTGCAGGCTTCAGCGCATCGGGCTCGATCCCGGCCTGATTGACCAAGGCAAGCCGTCGCGGCGAGCCGGACGCAAGGACGAATTTTGGGCGACCGATCATCTGACCGCGAAATGATGCGTTGGAGTGCGTTGTGGATGGGCGCGGAAACTAGCGGAACCGAGTTAATATAACAACCCGACCCAACAAAGCGATATCATTCGTTGCCGCCGCGAGGCCGCGCGAAGCGTTCGCTAATGCGGGCCATGAGTTCGTCCCGCACCTCACGATACGCGCCGAGCCTTTGCTCACGATTGCCTTCCGCGACTGTCGGATCCACCATCGGCCAATATTCGACCTCGGCCGCTACTTTGCGGGTCAATTCCAGTGCTTTGTGATGGGCTGGCGGTGACAGCGTCACGATCAGATCGAAATTGAGGCCTTCCAGGTCTTCGAGTTCCTCGAAGGTAATCGGCTTGTGGCGGGAGATATCGATCCCAATCTCCTGCATGGCGGCAACGGCGAAGGGATCAAGCTCACCCTTCTGAACGCCGGCCGACCCGACATAGACATTCCTGCCGAACATTTCTCGAAGCAGACTTGCGGCCATTGGCGAACGCACTGCGTTCATGCCGCAGGCGAATAATACCGCGTGGGGGCGCGAGGAGCGCTCAGACGCGGACATGCCTGTCTTATCTCCCGAGCATGACGCTGCCCGACATCATGCTCTAGCCCTTCCAGTGCAGCACGCAGATCAAGGTGAACAGGCGACGCGCCGTATCGAGATCGACCATCACCTTTCCCTTGAGTCGTTCCATCAAAACACGTGATCCGTCGTTGTGAATGGCGCGCCGGCCCATATCGATTGCCTCGATCTTGTCGGGAGTCGCAGTCCGAATCGCCTGATAGTAACTGTCGCAGATCATGTAGTAGTCCTTGACGATCCGGCGCAGCGGCGTCAGCGAGAACAAATGCGCCACCACGGGCGCGTTGTTTTCGAGCCGAATGTCGAAAACCAGACGATTGCCATTTATGCTCAAGTGAAGCGTGTAAGGACCATCGTCGTGTCCGACCGGTGCAAACGCGTTTTGCTCGAGAAGATCGTAGATCGCGACCTGACGCTCGTGCTCGACATCCGGATTGGATCGGCCGATTGATTCTTCATCGAGGACCACGGCGACCAGGCGTCGCTTTGCACCAGCGGGCGTTGGTTGCGCTGCGCTCATTTCTGATTCAGGCGGATCGCCACGGAACGAGCGTGAGCCCCCAAGCCTTCGGCTTCCCCAAGTGCGATCGCCGCCGGTCCTAGTGCGCGCAACTGTTCCGCTCCGCATTTGAGCAAAGAGGTGCGTTTCATAAAGTCGAGAACGCCGAGTCCGGAAGAAAACCGAGCCGAGCGCGCAGTGGGAAGAACGTGGTTCGAACCCGCCACATAGTCGCCGATGGCCTCCGGAGTATAGGCACCGATAAATATGGCACCCGCGTTGCGGATTCCGGCAACAAGCGGCGCGGCATCGGCGACGACAATCTCAAGATGTTCGGGCGCAAGGTCGTCGACCAGGCGGATCGCATCGGCAAGCTTCGGAACGACGATAATCGCGCCGAAATCCTTCCATGAGGCGGCGGCAATGTCTGCCCGCGACAAAGTTTTCAGTTGCGACTCGACGGCCTTTTCGACCCGCGAGGCGAGCGCCGCATCGTCGGTGATCAAAATCGATTGTGCGCTGGCATCGTGTTCGGCCTGCGCCAGAAGATCCGCCGCTATCCAGTCGGCATTGGCTGTCTTGTCGGCCAGGATCAGGACCTCCGATGGTCCCGCGATCATGTCGATACCGACTTTGCCGAATACCAGCCGCTTCGCGGCCGCGACATAGGCATTGCCGGGCCCGACAATCTTGGCAACGGGCGCAATGCTTTCGGTGCCATAAGCGAGCGCAGCGACTGCCTGTGCACCGCCAATGCGATAAACCTCATCGACGCCGGCGAGTTTGGCTGCCGCCAGCACCAACGGATTAAGTTTGCCGTCAGGCGCCGGAACGACCATCGCCAGCCTGGGGACGCCGGCAATCTTGGCCGGCACCACGTTCATGAGCACCGACGATGGATACGCCGCGGTGCCACCCGGCACATAAAAGCCAACCGCCTCGATCGCCGTCCATTTGGCACCCATTTCGACGCCGAGGGGATCGACGAAGCGGTCATCGGAAGGCTTCTGGCGTCGGTGATAAGTCTCGATGCGATCACGGGCGGTCTTGAGCGCTTCAAGCGTTTCCTTCGGGCAGCCTTTCTGTGCCTCGTCGATTTCGGCTGCGGTTACGCGTAAGCCAGCTTTTGCAAGGTCGATACGGTCGAATTTGGCAGTCAACTCGATCAGGGCCTTGTCGCCTCGCGCGGCCACATCGGAAACAATGCCGCGCGCAACCTTCTCCACGTCCTCCGCCGCCTCGCGTTTGGTGGCGAGAAGGCTTCGAAAACGCTTGGGAAAATCCGCGCTTTGGCTCTCCAGACGAAGGGGCATGACCTGTTCCTGCCGGATTTTGATCGGTCGACAGGTCAATGGGTGATGCGCGCCCTGCCGTCAACCCTGCGCAGAAGCCGAAAGACCGCAAGATTAATGGCGTTCGGACTTCGCTGCAGGCTCATCACTGTCGGAATGGCAGGGGCAGACGGCGGTCGACCAGGTGGGGCCAAGATCGGCCAATTCCGCCTCGAGGCATTCGACCTCGAGCCGCAATGTCGCTCCGCCGGAAAAGATTAAAACTATCACCCCGGACGGCGCTTCAGTTTCCTGAAATTCGACCGCCAGAAGATTGAGAACTTCATCCTTGCGGGCCGGGTTCACGTGTTGACACTTGCATGACAAAACCCGCTCGAAACGCAGGGCCGTCCTGCGGCGTCGGTACTCATTATTGTTTGTTTTTTTGTCGCGATTTGTATTTGTGTCACGCGCATTTTCCCAATCGAAGCGATTGAGCCCGACGATCAGACGCTTTTCTCCGGGCCGCCAATGGACATCCGCTACCTTTACCACCGCATCTTGCAGGTGGGTCGAAGCGACCTCGAGATCCTCCTCATCAAGGACCGCGAATTTCAATACGTCCATGGCGTCGACTCCCTGTCGGGTAGTTAGGCGAGACCACTGCGCCGCGCAAGGTGTCAGCGATCAGGAAAGGCGGGCTCCAGTCCGGCGGCAATCCAGCGAGGGCGCGTTGCCGGATCGGTGAGTTTCCGCAACAGGGCCTCTGCGGCGGGGCGCGCTGCGGCTTGGGGGTGAATGGCCGCTGTATACGTGTTGGCTATATGTAGGTCGCCAGGCAATGGACCAACGACCCTGGCACCTTTCACGGGCAGAACTTCACTGATGAAGGTGGTCCCGATCTCCGCACGGCCTTCAGCGATCGATGTCGTGACATCATGGCCGCTCTTTCCGAGCACGGCCTTTTTGTTGATCGCGTCGGCGATGCCAAGTTTATCCAGCAGCGCGGCAAACTTGATGCCGCCCGATCCGCCCGCCTTCGGATCGGTGTAGGCGACGGACCGCGCGCTCAGAAAGGCCCGCTTGAATGCTTCTGGTGTCGAAATATCCGGAACCGGTCCGCCTTCGCGTATGACCACACCGGTCACCGTGCGGCCGACGTCGACGACGCTATCGACCACAGCGAGACCCAGCTTCGCCAGTTCGGCGATGGCGGATTCAGACAGGACGACGAGATCGGCGGTCTCGCCGTCTTTGATGCGTTCGCGCAGCGAGCCTGCCGTTCCGAAATTGAGATTCAGTTTGGTGCCGGTATCGCGTTCAAACTCGGCGCCGAGCGCCGATACCACAGATTTCACGGCGCCCGCGCTCATGACCTTGATTTCAGCCACGTGACCTCCATTGTCCTTGGATCGGATCGTGGCCGAGCGAAAGCGGTTCGTCTAGGCGCTGATGCGTTCAATGACCGCGCCGCAACGCACGAGTTTTTCCTCGAGCCGCTCAAAGCCGCGATCGAGATGATAGACGCGGTTGACCATGGTCTCGCCCTCCGCTGCAAGGGCGGCAATCACAAGCGACACCGAGGCACGGAGGTCAGTCGCCATCACCGGCGCGCCCTTGAGGCGATCAACGCCCTCGATCGTGGCGGTCTCACCGTCAAGCTGAATGCGCGCGCCAAGGCGCGCAAGCTCTTGCACATGCATGAAGCGGTTTTCGAAGATCGTCTCCGTGATACGGGACGTCCCTTCGGCTCGCGTCATCAATGCCATCAATTGCGCCTGCAAATCGGTGGGAAAGCCCGGAAATGGCGCAGTGGTCACCTCGACTGGCGCAAGCTCCCCGCCATTGCGGACAACGCGAATTCCTTCGTTGGTCGACGTGATCGTCGCGCCTGTCAGGCCCACCACATCCAATGCGGACTGAAGCAGTTCGGGGCGCGCGTGCTGCAAAAGCACATCGCCGCCCGTCATCGCGACGGCCATGGCGTAAGTGCCGGCCTCGATCCGATCAGGCAGAACCGAATGTCGTGCGCCGTGCAGCTTCGCTACGCCTTCAATCACAATACGCGAGGTGCCGGCCCCCGAAATCTTTGCACCCATCTTGTTGAGGCAGTCAGCGACATCCGTGATTTCCGGCTCGCGCGCCGCGTTCTCAATGACGGTTGTGCCGTTGGCGAGCGATGCAGCCATGACCGCAGTGTGCGTGCCGCCGACCGTCACCTTCGGGAAAACAATTTCTCCACCGCGCAAACCTTTCGGTGCGCGCGTGATGACATAGCCGCTTTCGATCTCGATTTCGGCGCCGAGCTTTTCCAAGGCCAGGATGAGCAAATCGACCGGACGCGTGCCAATGGCGCAGCCGCCCGGCATTGAAACCTTGGCCTCTCCCATTCGCGCCAGCAGAGGCGCAACCACCCAGAAGCTCGCCCGCATCTTGGAAACGAGATCGTAGGGCGCCGTCGTATCCACAATGTGCTTTGCGGAGATGTGGATGGTGCGGCCCTGGTTCGGATCATCGCCGGGACGCTTGCCCGCGATCATCACGTCCACGCCGTGGTTGCCGAGAATGCGCTGCAACTGGATGACGTCAGCCAGCCGCGGGACATTGTCGAGGATCAAAGTGTCCTCGGTCAGCAAACTCGCGATCATCAAGGGAAGTGTCGCGTTCTTGGCGCCCGAAATCGGAATTGCGCCGTTCAGACGTTGTCCGCCTACTATGCGTATCCGGTCCATGCTCGCCGTCCCGTCTCACGTTCTGGCTACGATTGACGCGATATAGAGACCTGCGCCCCGTTACCGCAATGCCAGTATTGGAAGGCTAGCACCTTCGTCGCCGAATTGCGGCGAAAGTCCGGCTCAAAGCCTGGAATTAGCGCTCGTCGCGGACAGCCACATTCGCCTTCGATTGCTCCTTCGTGCCCGACGACTGGGTCCGTCCGCGTTCCTGCGCCTTGCGCTTTCGCAGGTTTTCGCGCAATTCCACTGCCAGGCGCTGGCTCCGGCCTGACGGCTTCGCGGATTTGCTGTCTTTTTCATCCGACGTCATGGGAACGCATTATCGGATCTCCGGCCAGCGTTGCAACCTTCGGCGCTCGCCTTGCGCCTGCGAAAGCCCTATGGCAGTTTCCGCCGCGTTCGCGCCGCTTCATTTGGGTTGCGAGCGCTCTTGCTGCCGTAGCTCAGTGGTAGAGCACCCCCTTGGTAAGGGGGAGGTCGAGTGTTCAATCCACTCCGGCAGCACCAGCGCACATCACGTGCTTTGTTCGAAAGCGGAGATCTGCTCCCAGTCGTTTTTCATGCTGATGACGGTCCAGTTCTGGGCCGTTCCGTAGGCATCGGACTGCACGATTATAGTTGTGAGACTGCACGATATCGGAACTGGCAGTGCCACTTTGATGTGCAGCGCAAAAGTTCATAAAGCGCACGGTGTCGGCTTATTCGATAACTTCGTCGATAGTACCGTAAAGGGGCACAGTGAGACCTAGCCCCCGGGCCGTCTTGAGGTTGATCACAAATTCAAATTTGGTTGCTTGTAGAACCGGTAAATCGGCGGGTCTTTTCTTCGCACATTGCGCTGACAGTTGTACGATCCAAGAAATGGGTGGGTGCAATGAAAATCAAAATCAAAATAACAGCCGCATTGATTGTCGTATTGCCAATGTTCTTAACAGAGGGCGATGCTGTTGCCCAAGGCGGCTACCCAGATCGCGCGGTCAGAATGGTCGTTGGTTATCCACCAGCAGGACCGGTGGACATAATCGCACGGATCATGAGCGACAAGCTGACCGAAATCTGGGGCCAGCCGGTGGTCGTGGAAAATGTTTCCGGCGCCGGAGGCAACATTGCAGGCGATCGCGTCGCCAAGGCGACGCCCGACGGCTACACCCTTTTGGTAGCGACGAATGCCCAGCTTGCCGTTAATCCAAGTCTCTACAGCAAAATGTCGTACGACCCCGCCAAGGACCTGATGCCGATTTCCCAGGCGGTTTACTCGCCCAATATTCTCGTGATCCCAAACGACGTGCCCGCTGGAAATGTTCAGGAGTTAATCGCGTACGTGCGCGCGCATACCGGCGAAAAGCTAACCTTTGCCTCCGCCGGCGTCGGAACGACGCAACATCTGGCCGGCGAACTGTTCAAGGCCATGGCGCACATTGACATCCAGCACGTGCCTTATCGCGGAGCCGCGCCCGTCATCACGGACCTATTGGGAGGACGCCTCACCATGTACTTTGGCGCCATCTCACCTTTGATTCCGCTGGTGCGGGAAGGCAAGGTGCGCGCGCTGGCCGTCACTTCAGCCGAGCGATTTGGGGCGTCGCCCAATCTGCCGACCATGATCGAGGCAGGCTTCCCGGGATTTGTGTTGATCCTCTCGATCGGTCTGATGGCGCCAGCCGGAACATCCCCTGCGATAATCGAGAAAATTCACCAGGATACGATAAAAATTCTTGCCCTGACGGACGTGCGCAAAAAGTTGACCGACATCGGTATGGAGGTGATCGGCAATTCGCCCGCGGAGTTTGCGGCCGCCATCAAAACGGAAACGCCGCAATGGGCGAAAGTCATCAAGGACGCTGCAATCAAGGCGAGCAACTAGAGAAAATTCGTCGGCGCTGGTAGAGAGAACTACATGGACGAAAGGCGACGCCGCAAACTTGATAGATGTGAGTGCAATATTATTTCCAATACACGCCACCGAGCTGTTGGCGATTGAAATCACACCATAGAAACTCTAACCATGTCATGTTTTGGTTGGATGCTCCACAAACGGTCATGAAAGCCGCGCCATTTGAGTATTTCCGCGTAGGTGCCGTCGACGAAGCCTGTGCGATGCTGGCAGCCGATGAGAACGCTCGCGTTATTGCGGGCGGTCAGACGCTGGTCCCCATGATGGTGATGCGATTAGCGCGGCCCACTCGACTTGTTGATATCAATCGCATCGCTGAACTTTCCTATATCCGGTCGGACGGCGACGTGATCTCAATCGGCGCAACCACCCGGCAATGTCTGGTCGAGCGTGATGCGCGGATTGCAGCCAACCTCCCGCTTCTCGCCAGCGCAATTTCTTTTGTCGGACACGCGGCTACGCGCGCGCGCGGCACGATAGGCGGCTCACTTGCCAACGCTGATCCGGCTGCCGAACTGCCGTTAATCGCCATCACTTTGGATGCAAACTTAACCTATCGCCTCGGAGGTCGAACCGAAAAGATAGCCGCGCGTGACTTCTACGTCGGGCCAATGACCACCAGCTTGCCAAGCGGCGCTGTACTGACCTCGGTGCAGTTTCCCAAATGGCTCGGAAAAGTTGGCGTCGGTTTCTGTGAGGTGAATACGCGACGAAGCGACTTTGCCTTAGTGGCCGCCGCAGCACAAGTCGAACTCACTGATGACGGCAGATTCAACCGTATCGCCATCGGCATTGGAGCCGCGACAGACTTTCCGATTCGGCTGGCGAGCGCTGAGGAACAATTGAAAGGCGGCACACTCGACGCCCTTGCTGTTAAAGGTGCGGTCCTCGAAGCCTTGACCGATGTCGCACCCCTGTCCGACCTACATGCCTCGGCCGAATACCGTCGCAGGGTCGCCGTCAGTCTCGCCACTCGAGCCGTTGCTGATGCACGCGCCCATGCTATCGGAAAGAGACGCGATGCGAATTAATCTCACCGTCAATGGTACTGAACACGCACTCGAGGTTGAACCACGCACTACGTTGCTTGATTGCCTGCGCGAACATCTCGGTCTTAAGGGCGCGCATGTCGGTTGTGAGCACGGCGTTTGCGGCGCCTGTACCGTCCTATTTGACGGAGTTGCAGTGCGCGCGTGCCTGATGTTCGCACCGCAAGCCGAAGGAACGCCAATTACGACGATCGAAGGCGTCACGCCTGGCCCCGGCGAATTGTCGCCGTTGCAGGATGCCTTCTGTGAAACACACGGTTTGCAGTGCGGTTACTGCACTCCGGCCATGATCCTCGCGGCGCACGCGCTGCTTGCTGACAATCCGGACCCGACCAGAGACGACATCGTCGAAGCGATTTCGGGCAATCTCTGCCGCTGCACTGGCTATGCTCAGATTATAGAGGCAATAGCGCTGGCGGCGGATCGCATACGCGGGCGTAACCGTCCCTCGGAGCTTCGAAGGTGAATGCTGATCAACATCGGTTTGTGTCGGCCGACCGGCGCGTGCGCGAAGATCGCCGCTTCGTCGCAGGCAAGGGCCGGTTCGTCGCGGACATCGATCTGCCTGATACCAAACAGGTCGCATTGTTGACCTGCCCCCACGCCGCAGCGCGCATCATCTCGATCGACAAGCGCGCCGCCCTCGCCATGCCCGGTGTTCATTATGTGCTGGACGGAAGTGAACTCGCCGCTGCCACACTTCCGCTGATGACCGGGCTCGACACGCCAAACGTGCCGCGCCGCCCGCTAGCAGTCGACATCGCCCGCTATTCCGGGGAATGGGTTGCTGCCGTGGTGGCAGACACGCGGGCGCTAGCTGAAGACGCTGTCGAAGAAATCGATGTCCGATACGAACCCCTGCCTTTCGTTCTCGACGCGGAAGAGGCGATCAAACCGGGCGCCGTGCTGGTGCATGCGGCGCACCGTTCTAACGTCCTGCTCGACAGGACCTTCGTCTGGGGTCAGGTCGAGAGCGATTTTGCCGCAAGTCCGCGTCATCTCTCGGTGCGAGTAAAATGGGCACGTTCATCGACGGTACCGATCGAAACTTTCGGTGTGGTGGCGAACTGGGACCCTTGGCGTGACGTGCTTGACGTCTATGCCTCGATCCAGATGCCGAAATATCCTGACCAGATCGCCATAGCATTGCGCCTCCCGGCCTCAGCGGTACGCGTGCATTACGACGTCGACGTCGGTGGAAGCCACGGCGTCAAACGCGGCATCAAGCATTCGGTTCTGGTCGCCTATCTCGCGCGCCGGCTCGGATTTCCTGTGCGATTGGTGGAGGACCGGCTAGAGAACATGCGTGGCGGAGACGCGCACGGACCGGAGCGACTATTTGATATAGATGTCGCGTTCGATAACAGTGGTCTCATCCGTTCGATGAAAATGCGTGCGCTGGAGAATATTGGCGCCTATGCGGGGCGTTCTCCTTTCCAACTCGGAAAGCCGATCGGCGCCATCGTGGGACCGTATAAAATCGGGAGCGTTCAGTATCGTGCGATAGCCACAGTTACCAACAAAACACCGCAGGATGCGGTGCGCGGCTTCGGCCAGGCGCCGACCAATCTGGCGATCGAACGAATGATGGACGAGGTCGCAAATGCGCTCGGCATCGATCCGCTGGAGGTGCGGCGACGCAACATGATCCGGCATGAGGAATTTCCCTACACGATTCCGAGTGGAACCACCTATGACAGCGGCGACTATCACCGGGTCGTCGATAAGGTGGTGGATCACACTGTCTACAACGATATGAAAGCCGAGCGTGATCGGCTGCGCGCTGAGGGCAAGCTCGCCGGCATCGGCGTCGCTGCCTGCCTGGAGCCGAGCGGTGGCAACGCCTCGTTCGAGCCCTTGCTAAACCCCAAAAACGCCACCACAACCTGGATGGATTCGTGCCGCATTGATGTCGATCTCACAGCCGCGATCACCGCGACCATGCACACCTCCTCGGCCGGGCAAGGCCATGAGACGCTGGTTGCAACTGTGATCGCGGAAGTAGTCGGACGCGACCCGGATAGCATTCGTGTTGTGCGCGCGAATTCACTCAATTCGCTGCCAAGCAACAGTCCGGTCGGCAGCCGCATGGCGATAATGCTCGGCGGTGCTGCTTTTCACGCTGCCCACAAGCTCAAGGCCAAGCTCACGGCCATAGGCGCGCACGACCTCGGCATCCCGGCTGAGCGCGCAATCTACGAGCAGGGTAACGTCTACGACCGCGCGGCGCCTGATAAACGGCGCACTTGGGAGGAACTCGTCGCTATAGCCCATCGCAATTTCCACCGGTTGCCGAAAGGGTTCGAGCCGGGCCTGGCGGTCGCTCACGTGTATCAGGTGCCGACCGGCGGCACGCTGCCGACGGCGGATGGGCGCGTGCAGATGTATCCCTGCTTCTCGTTCGAATTTCATTTGCTTCTACTCTCAATCGATCCCGATCTCGGAACGCCGAGAATTTTGCGCTACCGGCTCGGCCATGACTGCGGCACGGTAATCAATCCAAAAATCGTGCGCGGCATGACGATGGGCGGCATAGCGCATGGTATCGGTGCTGCGCTGTACGAGGAGTTCGCTTATAATGACGAGGGGCAACTCATTGCCCAGACCTTCATGGATTATCTGCTGCCGTCCTCACACGACGTACCGGCGGTTGAGATCATCCATCACGAAACACCGTCACCGCACACCGTGCTCGGTCAGAAGGGCTCTGGCGAGTCGGGTTATCTCGGGGCGCCGGCCGCCATCGCGAATGCGGTCAACGACGCGATCAGGCCGCTCGGTATTTCCATCAACACGTTGCCGCTAAACGCGTCGAAACTCGGGGATCTGATCGCCAAGGCGCACGCTCGCATGGGAAATTGAATGATCGTCGATTGCCACGCCCATCTGGTGCCGCCGGACCTTCTGGCCGCGATCCGCAACGATGCGGTGCGATTTCCGAACGTTCGCCAGATCGAAGATGGGGGAAGCCTTGCCTTTGCATTTGCCGGCGGCAAACCGACGCGCCCGATGTCGAAAGCACTATCCGACATCCCGGCGCGGCTCGCCTGGATGTCCAAGCAGGGCATCGACCGCCAAGTCGTCGGCGGTTGGGTCGACATGTTCGGCTATGAGTTGCCTGCCGCCGAAGCCGAGGCGTGGAGCCGGCTCGCCAATAATTGTTTGCTCTCTGCGGCCAAGTCGGAGCCGCATTTCGTGGCGCTCGCGACCGTGCCGCTTGGCGACGGCGCGCGCGCAGCGAGCGTGCTGATGGCGGCCATGGCCGCCGGATTTCCCGGTGCCATGATCGGCACGCTGCCGCGCGGCGTCGGCAGCAGACTCGACGACGCCGACCTCGATCCGTTCTGGCGAGCGGCGGACGAGACTGGCGCGGTCGTCCACATTCACCCAAGCTTCGATGCAGGCGACGCACGGGTGAACGATTTCGGCCTCGCCAATGGGTTGGGCCGCATCACCGATGCCGCAATGGCCGTGGCGCGACTGATCTGCGCAGGGCATGTCGCGAAGTACAAGAATGCCAAGATTTTTGCGCCGATGGGTGCCGCCGCCTTGCCGTTCGTGATCGGCCGCCTCAAGCGGAATGCACAAATCACACGCGGCATCGGCGACCCAGTCGAGGGCCTGGCGCAGATCTATACCGACACCATCCTGCACGATGCACGCGTG
This sequence comes from Pseudolabrys sp., assembly GCA_035638295.1. Lineage (GTDB taxonomy): Bacteria > Pseudomonadota > Alphaproteobacteria > Rhizobiales > Xanthobacteraceae > Pseudolabrys. The sequence continues at coordinate 8,301 of DASRAF010000462.1, read as the reverse complement.
CTAAAATTCGTGGTTGAGATCATGGGCACGGATCACCTGATGATGGGGTCCGATATGCCGTTCCCTATTGGCGACACCGAGCCGATGAAAATTGTCCGCGAAGCAGGTTTGTCCAAAACGAAAAACGATTCCATCAATGGTGGATTGGCGGCAAGACTATTCAGAATTCGATGACAAAAGAAAGTGGCCAACGCCCCCACTGCGAACAGCGACTTGGAGGAGCAACAGGATGTCAACGATTCTGCGATCGGCGGCGAGCACCCTCGCCGCGCTTGCGCTCACGGCGTTTGTAATATTTTCCCCTGCCGCCGCCCAAGAAGCGGCGAAAATCACCATCGTGGTATTCGGCTTTCCATCCCTCGGCGCCTTCATGCCACCGGTAATCAAGGCGCAGAAGTTCGACACAGCGCACGGACTGGATATCGAGTTCGTCGAGCGCCCGCCGGACGCCTACACGACGCAGTTTAACTCGGGTGAGTTCAAGGTCGGCGGCAGCGCCGCCGTGCTCACAGTCGGTCTCGCCGACGCCCGCGGTGTCAAGGTGAAGTATCTGTTCAACCTGTTTGATTTCTGGGGAACCGTCGTCACCTCTCGTCCCGAGATCAAGTCGGTCAAAGACCTCGAGGGCAAACAGCTCGCTGCCGCTAGTTCGACCACGAATTTCGTGATGTTCGAATTCTTCGCCAAAAAGCTTGGGATGGACCGATCGAAAGTACAAGTCGTCAACACAGCCCCACCGGGTCTCGTCGGCTATGCGCTGGCTGATCGCGCAGACGCCATCCAGCTCTGGGAACCGGCCTATACCCTGCTGAAGGCAAAGAAGCCCTCGATCCAAACGCTCGATACCCAGATAAACAAGACCTGGACGACCTTCGCCGGAGCCGAGCGCATCCCCTATCTCGGCGTCGCCGCGCACAGCGACTGGATCGAGCAGAACCCGGCTATCATTCCCAAGCTCTACGCGACCTACAAAGAGGCAGCCGATTTCATCGCCAAACATCCGGAAGAAGCGGCCGCCCTGATCGCACCGAAATCGACGCCGGAAGATCGCGCCGCGCTGGTCTCTTTGATCAAGGCCAACGACAGACTCGGCATGAACGTGGTGCCCGCCGGGGAGGTCGCCAAGCAGATCGATGCGGTCTACAAAGCCGGCGTCGATGTAGGCTATTTCAAGTCGCCGCCGTCGACGGACACCATCTACGTCAAGTCGATGAAATGACGAATTCGCGCACCGTGCGCCTTCTGCAAGCCACCGCCGGCATGATCGCGCTTGCGGCGAGTTGGCAGATCCTGTCCATGGTGTTTCCGCACTATCTATTCCCACCGATCCCGGAGATCTTTTCTCGCACCATCGAGATACTGACCACTGGATCCCTGTTTATCGACGTGCTGCTTACCGCCGGCCGAATTTTCGGCGGGCTGTTCGGCGCCTTCATTCTCGGTGGCATTCTGGCAATGATCATCGGCCAATCGAGAACCGCGGAGAATTTCATCGCGCCAGTGTTGGCTTTCTTCCAGGGCATTCCGGCACTGTCATGGGTGGTGTTCGCCATCATTTGGTTCCACGGCATCGAATTCCGTGTGCTGTTCATCATGGTCATGACGACGCTGCCCGCCTTCACTTTTCAGATTCTTGACGCCTTCCGCTCGATGTCGAAGGACTTGTTCGAGATGACCATGGTATTCCGACCTTCTCGCTGGACGCTGTTTCGGTTTCTGATCGTGCCGACTATCGTGCCCGGCATTCTCACGGCCTGGAAAGTTAATCTCGGCAATGCCGCCCGCGTCGTGGTGGTTGCGGAACTGGTCGGCGCCACCGGCGGCGTCGGCTATGAGCTGTTGCGGCAACAGCAATTGTTCGACATGGCCGGCGCCATGGCCTGGACCCTCCAGCTCGTGCTGTTCGTGCTGGTGGTGCAGCAGACGATCACAGCAATCGAGAACTGGGCCTTGCGCTATCGCGCGGTGTCCGAACGGGCCATGTAGTTCATGTCGGATGTCGATCCGGTCATTCGCTTCAAGGAAGTCAGCAAGACGTTCAAGCGTCCGGACGGACGCGGCGATTTTGTGGCTGTCGACAGACTGTCTTTCGAAATTACCAAAGGCGAGATTGTCGCTGTCCTTGGCAAAACCGGCTGTGGCAAGTCCACGATGTTCAACATTGTGGCCGGACTGATCGAGGCAAGTTCCGGCGAGATCAAAGTGATCGGGCGCGATCCGTTCCGGGAATTCGACTTCTTCCGCGGCAAGATCGGCATCGTGTTCCAGAACGACCGCTTGATGCCGTGGCGCACTGCATTCGACAACGTCCGGCTGGGCTTGCAGATCCTCGACACCGATCCAAAGCATGCTGAGGACACCGCGCGGGCGTGGCTCAAGCGGCTCGGCCTTTCCGGCCACGAGAATGACTATCCGCACGCGTTGTCGGGCGGCATGCGTCAGCGAGTGTCGATCGCGCGTGCGTTTGCGGTCGATCCGGAAATCCTGTTGTGCGACGAGCCCTTTTCATCTCTCGACGAGATCACTGCACGGGACCTACGTACCGAATTCGTCCGTCTGGTACGGCAGAGCAACAAGACCGCCATATTCATTACACACCAGATTAACGAAGCCATGGAGATTGGCGACCGTGTGCTGGTGTTTCATCGACCCGCGCGCATCGCTTACGAGGCGAAGCTCGGCCCAGCGATGACTGAAGAGGCTCTTCGCAGTGTGAATGAGGACATCATGCGTGTATTGGCTGTTGAGCATCCGCCACGGGCATTGGGCGCATGAAGAGAACAGGACTACCGTAAGGCCTAATCCGGCAGTCCCGCTTTTCGCAGGCCCTCGGCATACCTAGCAAGATCCTCCGGCCGACGAAGCGGGATTTGATTCTTCAGATTTGAAATATGGGGTGAAGGATTGAGTTCACGTAATCGTGCTGTTGCCTTCCGAGCCTCCTCAAGTCGCCCGGCGAGTGAATTGCTTGCCGCGGCGATTAGCAGGGCGGGGTGGTACACTGGCCTTTCCCGTAATCCAGGAGGCGACGTAGCCAACGCCTTTTCCGCCCATTCTGATGCATCATCGTAGCGGCCAGCGAAGAAATGAGCGAACGCGATCGCCATTTGCGCCACAAAAGTGAGTGGATCGAGGGGGCTAAGATGCATCGCATGTGTCAAATGCTCGATCGCTACTTCCGGCTCGCCGAGATAAATTCTCACCCAACCGCTAAAATGCCACGCCTCGGCTAGATTCGGATTGAGTTGGAGGGCCCGATCGATGAGAGCCGAGCCGACTTCGACGTCGTGGACAACATAGGCAAGCGCAAATCCTCCCCAAGCCAGCGCGACCGCGTCATCCCAGCCCAACTCCGCCGCACGGCGAGCCAGTCGTGCGGCTTCGGCAGTCTCTTTCACCCGGTCTACTACCCAACGACTTCCCTTACGCCGGACGTAACACCACGACGCCATGCCGTAGGCCGAGGCGAAGTCAGGGTCGAGTTCAATGGCTTTATTGAATAGCTGCAGCGCTTCGTCGTTGCTCTCCTTCGTCCAGGCATGAAGGCTCGCTATCCCTCGTAGAAAATAGTCGTATGCATCAAGGCTCTCAGTCGGCTTGTGCTTCGCACGCTCCACCTCGGCTTGTTCTAACCTTGGGGCGATCGCTCCGACGACGCTTGCGGTCACTTGGTCTTGCAGCTTAAAGATATCCTCTAGCGATCCATCGAAGCGATCTGCCCAGAGATGTGCTCCAGTTGACGCGTCGATCAGCTGCGCCGTGATGCGTACCCGGTCCGTGGCCTTGCGCACTCCGCCTTCGAGTACGTAACGCACTCCCAACTCGCGTCCGACTTGCTTCACGTCTACCGCCCGACCCTTGTATGTGAAGCTCGAATTGCGCGCGATTACGAACAACCAGCGCGTACGCGATAAGACCGTGGTGATTTCTTCAACCATGCCGTCAGCGAAATACTCCTGCTCCGGGTCACCACTCATGTTGTTGAAGGGCAGAACGGCGATCGAGGGTTTGGTAGAGTGATGCACTGCAGGCGATACCTTCGCGGTACCTTTGAGCCGCACTCGGTAGACCCGGACCGCGCGCGCAATGTTCTTCAGCTGCTGCTCACCAATATCCTCAAAGGTGATTTCGATGCTGCCGTGGACATCCTCTTGCACCCGGCCAGAAACGCAAATCCCGCCAGGTTCGGCGAGAGCTTCCAATCGTGCCGCTACATTCACGCCGTCGCCCCAAATGTCGGTGCCGTCGATGATAATATCGCCAGCGTTGATGCCCATTCGGTAGTCGATCCGCTTTTCCTCGGGCAGATCGGCGTTGCGCTCGCCCATCGCACGTTGGACTTCGACGGCCCAGCGGACCGCCGCTATCACGCTGGCAAATTCAACCAGCAGCCCATCGCCGATGATCCGCACTATCCGGCCGCGGTGTTCAGTTATTTTTGGATTGATGATTTCGCGTCGATACAGTTTGAGCGCCGCGTGAGTACCTTCCTCATCAGCGCCCATCAGCCGGCTGTAGCCGGCGACATCGGCCGCAAGGATGGCGGCCAAACGCCGTTCGACCTGCGGCTTGGCCATAGCACCGTACCTGGTTCCCGCCGAGTGTATGGTCAGGAGGACGGTGTGTCTATCGAGCAACCGGTTCCGCTTTGGGTCAAAAGTGGACATTTTGCGACGCGACAGCCATGTCCGCTCGCTCCCGATAGCGGGCCGGCTAGTCGCCTAATTGTGAGAAGCCCCAAATCGCGAGCAGCGCCGAAACCGGCATATCGAACCACGATACGGACATTGGCACCGAGTAAGCTGCGACCTGCACCGGCCAACGTTTCACTAGCCTTGCGAGATGCACAAATGCCACGACAACAAAAATCAATGCTGAGATCATTGCATAGGACTCCGACACCTCATCCTCCCCTCACCGATAGCCTGCTGTTGCGAAATAATTCCGCGACAGTGAAATAACAAAAACAATCAGTCCTCGAAGGGTGTCCCGCTAAGGGCAGGACCCGGGCTATTCGATTGGCTTCGGTTTCAGTTCGTCCGCGCTGGCGTTGACGAAGCCATATTTGGCATAAGTCCGCTGGCCTTCTGGCGAACTCAGGAATTCCAAGAACGCCTGCGCGGCTACGGCGTGCGGTGAGGCCTTCAACATGCCGATCACATAGGACACTTCCTTGCGCAGACTGTCCTCATCTGACATCGTGACTGCATCGATCTTGGCACCACCACGCTCCGCCGCTAGCACCTCGGTCTTCCACACTATGCCAGCGTCCGACTGATCCGTCAGAATGCGGTCAGGCGTCTCGCGGTGATGCACGGCGGTGAACCAGCTGTTCGGCGTCACCTGGCAATGCACGCATTCCTTGCCGCCAGAGATGGTCTGCCAAATGCCGTGCCGTTCGAGCACCTTCCGGATGTAGAACTGCATAATGCCTTCATTGATCGGATTGGGCATCGAGGTACGCACGTCGGCGCGCGCGAGGTCCTGCACCCCAGTAATCTTTTTCGGGTTCCCCTTTGCCACCATGATCTGCAGCTCATTGTGCATGTAGATCCTATAGCTATCCATCATCCCAGAGGCCTTGAGCTGCTTGAGATGCCAGAGGTTGACCGACGCATAGATGTCCGGCAGGCCCCGATAGTCCTTATCGGCATAGGTCCAGCCAGCGGCCTTGATTGCCTGCAAAAGCAGGCCGGGCGGCAGCGTGATAAGACCGACGCCAGTGCCTGGATGGTGCTTCTGGAACGCCCCTATAACGTCGTCCATGGCGAAGAACTGGTTGCCGGCTAACCACAGTATCAAGTCAGCCTTCGACATCTGCTCGAATGCGTCGCCACCGATCACAGGTTTGCCGTCACTCGACGAGTAGAATTTGACGTCTGTTTCTTTTCCTTTTGGAATAGCCGGCGCGGAATTAGGAGACGTGGTTTGTGCCGACACTAAAGTCACCAAGGCGACGAAACCGATCGCTGCAAGAAGCATACGTGACAGCCAACTAGCCATTTGCATGTGTCATCCCGCGTATTGCCGCACCACCACTGACCTTTCACGTCGATCGAGGCCTTGCCGCGGTAAATCTAATACAATCCTGCCAACAAGCGCACTTTGGGCCAATAGCCACGCTATTTGTCGCTCTTTTTGAAAATGACCGGTAGAGAGAAGTCGAGGCCTTCGTCCGCGATCAAGGGCGGCGGCGGCGGTACCGGACTGGAACGCTCAACCATTGCAAGAGCCGCGTGATCGAACGCGTCATCACCCGAGCCCCTGCTGATGTTCGCTGAAACCACATGGCCGGTTCGATCGAGGGTCATCGTGATCAATATCTCGGCGCTCTTCTGGCTGCGTTCCGCCGGATAGCGCTTGAACTTGTCCAAATGGGCCAGCAGTTCTTTCTGCCAGGTCACGCGTGCGCGTTGCCGGCTTTGCCCAGTGCCCTGATCCGGCGTTGTCGATTTGGCGGTCTCCTGGACATTCTGGATTGACGGCGCCGCGCTTGCCTCCTGTGCGGCGGATTCCTCCGAAGCCTTCATTGTTTTGGTTTTCGGTTCGGGCTCTTTCTTGTCCGGCTTGTCGGTCTCGACCGTGACCAGCCGATCGGGATTGTCGGACTCGACCGGTGTCTCCTTCGGAAGATCGACCCCTTTTCCCGTCTCCTTTTGTTCGACGACCGGTGGAGAGGCTGCGGATGCCTCACTTTCCGGTCCGGGCGGCAATTCCGAGGGCGTGGTCTGGGTCGAGGCCAGCTCGAACGCGATTTCGATGCCCGGCGCGCCAAGATCATCGTCCTCAGGTTCCTTCATGCGGGCAATTGCAAAGGCCGCAAAACCGAGATGAACGCAGCAGACAAAACCCGCGGCAGATATCCAGATGCTTCTACGCAGGCTCAGGTCTGTAGGGTACAACTCGATCGACAAGTTTTGTCTCAGCGCTGTTGGCCCCGCGAGGACGGGACAATCTGGTCGGGAGTTGCACGGCTTTCCAATGCAACGAGCGCGACCTTGGTGTACCCGCCGAGGCGGAGAATTTCGAGCACGTCCATCATGTCGCCGTACGATACGGCGCGATCCGCTCGCAGAAATATGCGGCGATCCTTGTTCGCATCCTCGGTGTCGAGTGATCGCACCAGGTCGAACCTTTTCACCGGCGTTTCGCCGATTGCAATCGCAAGATCGGACTTGATCGATACGTAAGTTGGCTTGTCGGGCTTTGTATGCGGGACCGCGCTGGAGGTTGGAAGGTCAACCGGGAGATCGACGGTCGAGAGCGGCGCCGCGACCATGAAGATAATGAGCAGAACCAGCACGACATCGATAAACGGCGTGACGTTGATTTCGTGGGTTTCGCCGAAATCGTCTTCGTCGTCGACGTCTGTGAAGGTAACGCCCACGAGTTACTCCGCCGCGCGGCGCATTGACGTTGCATGCATGCGATCGAGATCGCGCGAAAGCTGACGCATCACCGAGCCCCCCGCGCGCCCCACAAGATCCAGATACTCCCTCGTGACGCGCGAAAAGTGGTTGTAGATCATGACGGCGGGAATGGCCGCGAACAGGCCGATGGCTGTCGCAAGAAGCGCTTCGGCTATGCCCGGCGCCACCACGGCGAGATTCGTCGTCTGCAATTTCGAAATTCCGATAAAGCTGTTCATGATGCCCCAGACCGTGCCGAACAGCCCGACGAACGGGGCGGTGGCGCCGATCGTGGCGAGCATGCCCATTCCGAAGCGAACACGACGGGCTTCCGACCGGGTAATTTCGGAGAAGCTCGACGCAACGCGTTCTTTGACGCCGACATCGCTGTCGAGGCCCGGCAAAAGCCTTATCTCCTCGATGGCCGCCGCAACGAAGGAACGCATGACACTGCGGTCGGACGACAGCATTGACGACGCCTCGCCCAATGTCCGCGCTCCGGCCACCGAGTGCAGGGCCCCCTGCAGCCTGCGCTTCGCGATAAAGAGTTCAATGAACTTTGCGATGAAGATCGTCCACGTGATCAAAGATGCAAAGACCAACCCCGCCATGATCGCCTGTACGATGAGGCTGGCCGATACAAACATCGACCAAGGCGACAACTCACGCATGCCGACTGCCACCAATTTGTTAGAGGTGTTGGCGGAAGGGTTGGACTCGCGGACAGCACCAGCGTTGGGCGGTGTCGCCTGATCTTGAGGCTGACTGACACCGGTCGGCGCTGTGCTCTGCTGAGCCATCCCTGCGGGATCGAAACAAAACACGGCAAACACCAGAGCGATCGCCAATGCGAGCTGGCGCAATGCAGATCTATCGCTTTTCGATTTGAACG
>DASRAF010000461.1:0-10416 GCA_035638295.1 Pseudolabrys sp. | reverse complement strand
GCTTCGCGTTGACCGAAGAGCGGTAGGGCGGGTCTGCTGACAAAACTGACTGCGCTCAGGCAGCATCATCGGACTTCGTGCTCTGCTGCTCATGGGCGGCGAGAGCATCGAGGTCGACCAGCCGTGGATCGTCGGCGTCCGGCGGCGCTTGGAACTGCCCGCTCCCATGAACCCGCATCAGGGTCTGCACGCGCCGGGCGTTTAGATAGTCAACGTGCTGGTGCCGCAGCGCGGCCAGCAACAATGTTTTTGGCAGCTTTACCTGCGCATAGGGCGGCACCCTGCGCACCTCACCATTGTTCCGCCAAAACAGTGGATTGAGGGTGTAAACCAGTTGGTGTTCATTCTCTGACGGGCGCAGCGGCTCTGGCTCGGACGCTGTGCGGGACGCAATGTTCGTATTGCCCACGCGCGTGCCTACCGCGGCGGATCGTATTTCCGCGCAAACCAAGTGCACCGCCGACAGAACCTCACGGCGCACCGCATCCACGTTAGCTGCGAACTGGGTTACCTGCGGCATCGACGCGGTGCTTTGGATGACAGCGGCCACCATTGCCGTGGCGCCGGCATCAAATCCCGGCACAGCTCGCTCGATTGCCGACACCATCTTCTCAAATTCATCAGCCATAATGTCGCGGTCGTGTTGCGCCTTGGCGTCGGCCAGTTCGCGTTCGATCGTGACGATTTGCTCGTCGAGTTGCGTCGTTGCCGCCCTTAGGGTCTGGGCGCGGTCCTCGGCGGCACGCATGTCGGTCTCTGCTCGATCAAGCTGGGCGTCGGCGGCGCTGGCGATCGCCAGCCGTTCAGCCGCATCCCGTCTTTCTCCAAGCGCCGCTTCTGCAGCCTTCAGTCGTTCGGCGAGGCTCTCCCGCGCCGCCTGCTTTTCCTTCAGCGCACTCTCGAAGCGTTCGACTGGGCTGACTGCCCGCTTGCTGAAAAATGCCATATGGTCTCGCGAATCACGTCTCGACGAACCATCGTACTGGAAGGGTATGGTACGAATCGATAGGGAGTATTACTGCGATGGTATTGAGTTGCCCTGCCAACTGTCTTAGGCCGGCCAAGAAAATTCCAAAATAAAAAAATCAGGATCGTGCATTATCCCGCGCGTCGCGTTGCTTCTGAAGAAACCGATCAATCTCGTGATCCGGTGCAGCGCGCATCACCCATTATCGCACCTCCATATTGTACCTGCGTATAGTTTTGCGCCACCTTTCTATAGTTGAAGGCTACCTACGTGTGCTGGTGCGATCGCTCGGGCACGCCCTAGCCTTCCCCTGCTGAAAACAAAAATCGGAATGCAGGGATCGACGTCATGACAAATACAAATGAGCGCGCAACTGCACACGTGTTTGGTACGAGTGAGTATAGAACTACTCAAGCGTTTGGCCTGTCACTGACGGCCATTTTTGTGGGCCTGTTGATCCTGAACGGCATTTCTTTCTGAAGCGAGCCCGGCGACTCAAGAGCGTCAGTGGGAGACTTTTTTCTGTTCGCTCCTCTGCGCGGATAGCAAAGCGAGTGCCGCGCTTTCATGAGGAAGGGCGGCTTAGAAAACGGCCAAATTCGCTCAGCCGAAGCGACGACAAAGTTGAGGTCTCCATCTGGCTTTTCGAACAGTATATCAAGAACTCGGCCGCGAGGCAGGCTACCTGTTTAACGCTCAACGGTAGGGATCAATGGTCATGTCCCGACCGAACTCATCATCGTGACCGCGGCTTTTACGAGTGACGCTTACCCGAGTGACACCAGTACGATGGGTATTAGCGCGACTGCTGCCGCCAACCTCCATCGCCCAATATCGGCGGCCGCTGGCGGATACCGCAGATGCGACAGCCTGACAGCCGCCGAGCATCATGTTCGCGCGGTGCGGTGGCGACCGCATCCAGATTCGCCTTGCACAGGCCTCGGTCTCGCACCCCATCGCCACATTCTCGGCTACGGCACCGGCCGGCCCGCGATGCTGCATGAAACCAGCGTGATCGAGACTGTTGCGGCGAGCCATGTCATTGGCGTGCTGTTGAGCGAGTGCGCGGAGTGAGGAGCAATCGGCGAAGCAAGTTTCAACCCAAACCAACGTGGCGCAAATAGCAGCAAGTGCTCGAAGTAAGATCATCATCCGATCTCTCCCCTTCAGTCAGCGCGACAGTTCATTGTAGCGGGTCGCGCGGATTTGGAATGTATGGCACCCGGTACATGACAAATTTCGAGCCTCGTTCGCCTGATCCGCGAATCCTTCGACAGATTATCATAAGGCGGACGCAACTGAATTTTTGTGCTAGTCTCCGCGTCAGTCAGCAGGGCCGCGACCCCGTGCAAATCATAGAAACCAGAGCCGTCAGCTTGCAGGCACCGCAGGACGTCAGACTTACTGCGGGGCTAACGCTGCCGCCCGGCCTGTATGAGGGAACGGAAGAACGGATACGGACTGATTCAATCGCTGGTCCAAGTTGGGCGATCAAGTACAAAATCGCGTTTACGAAAGAACAGCTTGGCATCAATCCTAATCAACGCCTCGTACACTCCAACGTCGACGTGACGGAATTTGTCCGACAAGGGCGGTTGATACGCGGTCCCGAAAAGTAAGGGGGCTAGATTTCATTAAATCCGACTCGCGCCACTATTTGACGCGCACCAAGGGCATCCGCGACTACTGTGTTCCACGGCTGACGATTTTTTAACCGCTTTCGCCGCATAAATGCCGCGCCCGTCCCGGCCTCGGACGCGCAAATACCCGGCCGGCGAAGCTCTCCGTCGCAAAATGCTTCGTCGGTCGGGACCATGTTCAATCCCTTAAGCTAATGGTTCGCGCGGTTTTTGGGCGTCGGGCGAACTCCCCCGGCCGAGCGAAAAGCAGTCCAACCTTTTAGGTGTTGAACACCTGACGTTACCGGTCGGGGAAGCCGCCGCGCTAGACCCGCGGAAAAGTTCTGCCCGCTATCCGACACAGCCCTTAAAAAATGTTCCTCTATGCCGCAGGCGGATGTCCGCTACTAGTACACTGACCACAAACCCGGCGTTGCCAGTTCTAATAGATGCCCGTCAGGATCACGAAAATAAATGCTGCGCCCGCCACGTTCCCAATTGTTTCGGCCTTCGACAACAATCCCACACTCAGCGAGATGCGCCTCCCAATGGTCGAGTTCATCCTTTGCAATTGCGAATGCCACATGCAAAGCGCCGTCGCCACCATGGCCGGGAATGGTGCCGCCGGGCAGAGTAACGGTCTTCGCCGTGGCGCCCTTACGAAAGACTAATAGGACATCACGTCCGGCCACCACGTAAGCGGATAACCGCTCATCGCTGTGGATCGGCGTCAACTCGAGCACGCCTTCATAGAAAGCACGAGAACGCGGCATGTCCGTTGTGTGGATTGCCGTTTCCAAGATGCCATCGAGCTTTGGCATGATTCCTCCGATAACCGGGCTGCGATTTTCGTGGCCGGCCGCTGTGACAAAAATTGGAGACCTCACGACCCCTTAGGGAGTCCACGACCTATGTCACTCGACTTTTTTGCGTGATGCCTATCTGAACGGTGCCACCTAGGAGGCTTAGAAACAACGCTGGGGCAGCTTATGCAGCTTGCCCTGGGGATTCAGTGACCACGCCGCTACGATTGGTTAGGTGAGATCACTGCCGATTGCCCCAAGAAGTCAGTGCACAATATGAGTGACAGGTGCGGTGCCGCGATGCCCGGATTTACCGAAGGCGCTTTGAGATGGACGATCCTTTTTAGCCTGGGTAAAGAAAGGGCCAGACATTGCCTGAGCCCGGCCCTAACAGACACGACAAGAAATACCGGGAGACCCCCGGGTAGCCGTGCTCATTGAGTCAATCGCACTTCCAGAACCGTGTTTCTAGTTGACACGACGAGCAGCCCGACGACTTTCGTCGCCGAGCCGCTTTCGTCTGGATGATTCGACCTCACCAGTAGCCGTAACCGCCATACTGATTGCCGCAGACGTTCACCCAGCCATAGTCGGGCACCCACTGGACGCATGAATCGTAACCGTAGTCATAACCGCCATAGTACGGCCATGCGGCAGCGGCCAGTGCGACGCCAGCACCTGCGCCCCACCAGGGCCACCAGCGTCCACCGCGCCAGCCAGCCCATCTGTTGCCGGCCCAGACGCGTCTTCCGGCCCAAGCGCCTCTGCCTACCCAAGCGCCTCTGCCGGCCCAGACTCTGCCAGGCCCTGCTCCGGCGAAAGCCATTCTTCCGGGGCCAGCAAAGCGGGCACCAGCAAAATTAGCAGCGCCAAAACGCGGGCCAGCGAAACCCATTCTTCCCGGACCAGCGAAACGGGCGCCGCCAAAATTGGCAGCTCCAAAACGTGGACCAGCGAAACCACCCATGCGGGCGCCGCCAAATCCACCCATGCGAACACCACCGCCACCGCCTCCACCCCAGCGTGCTTCAGCAGAGGTTGAAAAAGCTGATGCCGCGATAAGCAGTGCACAGAAAGTTGTCGCGATTTTTAGCATAGCACTACTCCCGTATTGCTTGGTGTTGGTTAGAGTCGTGCATTGGGACACGTAGCGGGATTAAAGCCTTCGCGAACGTGTAAAAAAATTGGACCTTGGCCCAACAAATATTAAATTTGACGCAGTGGAACAAAGACTAAGAAGTCAGCACACATTATGAATGACCGGTGCGGGGCGAAATGTCCGCAATTGCCGAAGGTGTTGTAAGGTCGCTTGGGTCTTACCGGGGTGATTCGCCATGAAGCAGTGGAAAGTTGCACTTTCCCTCGCGATCCTTGGAGCTGTCGCAGCTCCTTTTGTTACTCACACCGTGAGAATGCGTCCCACCACGGAAACATGGATACCACTAACGCAAGATGAGAAAGAGCGCCTTTCCGCCGAAATGAGCAAAACATCTAATTGCCGAACGCTCAGCGAGCAATTCGATGCAAAAAAAACCATGGGTATTAAGCCGTCAGTCGAGGATTTTATGGATGTCATATCTAGAGATTCTACTTGTCGCGACCAACTAAAGAGCTTGGAATTAGGAGGTTATGTGGAATCTCATCCATCCTTAGTTAAATATGTCGTACTCAATTTAGCTTCCGCGCTCGCGGGCTTCGGTATCGTATTCGGCGCAGCGATGGTTATTGCATTTCCAATTCAACGCTATTGGCGGCGGCACCATACATAGACGTGCACTGCGTGGATTTGTCGAAGGTTACTCTAAAAGGGGCCGCCGCGATGGTAATCCGAAGTTTGCGGGGGCCCTGTTGGGCGCGGCCTAGCGAAGCAAAAAAAAGGGCGATGCAACCGCCGATGCCGATATTGCTGCCGCGAAGGCTATTCAATCCGATATCGCAGAAAAACTCGCGCGCTACGGGCTTAAATAATCGCGCAGGCTCATACCGCGTCTGCGTTGCCCGCGTACTAGGCCAGCCGCGAAGCGTGTTCTAACGCCCCACGTTTTGGATGGCTTCCCATTTCTGGAATGCCGTCTCGACTGCAATAAAATACTCGTGCTCGGAATATTTGGGATGCTTTTTGACGGCCGCACGGGCCCGAGCAAGCCGTCCGCGCCGAGCGGGGCCAACCGAGTTTTCCGCAAGAACCTCGGTCAGGGCTTCGGTGAATTCCCGATAAAGAACGGAAATATCGGCGGTGCTAGTCATGTCAGAACTTCAAGGTCAGAGCGAATACCGTACCATATGCGGAACATACCGGTGAGCGCCGTGTTTTAAGTTTGGCTGGCGGAGTTAACGGAGGTACAGCCATGCTTCGTGTCGCTGCGTTAGTCGCGGGACTGACGACCGCTTTGCCGGCGATTGCAGGTGAAATGTCCGCAAGTGAGGCACGCCAATTCGTCGTTGAAAAGCTGTTTAGCTACGCTTGTTTTGATGGCACGCGAGGGATGGCGCGCGTCCATGCCGACGGTTCGGTAGATGGATCGATCCAATCTAGAGGTGCGGGACCAATGCGCTATGGCACGATGCCGCTCGGTACACTGCGGGTCGAGGGCGAACGAGTCTGCGCGTCGCTGCCCGGCGGCCCAATCCAGCCATGCTTTTATTTGGAGCGGACGGCTGCCGAAAGCTTCCGCGGTTCGATCGCAGGATTGAGCTTCGCTTATTGCGACTTCACACGGGCGCGCACGATGTCGGGGAACTGAAAGGGTCGTCAGACGCAGCCGGTCGGGCGCACCTACAAAGCCTCAGGTCAAAATCTAGAATTAGTTGGGCAGCGCCCATTAGGTCGAAGACGTTGCGAGTTTGGTTTTATCTGCTTTCTCGTAAGCCTTCACACTGGCACTGCTGATCATTGCGACAGTGTAGTTTGCCGTAAGTGCAACAGTCTCTGGTGAAGCCTTTTCGTCTATTTGTTGTTTTTGGTTTCGCAGCTTCCTTTTCTGCATCCGCAAATTTGGTGGATGCATAACCTTGCAGATCGTTGGCAAGCCGAAGACGTTCCCGCGCCACTGCAATTTGGATATTCAGACCGGCAATCTGCGCGTCTCTCCCGTCGATAATCGATTGAAGCCCTTCTCGTCGTACTCTTTCAAACATCCCTCGAAACAACCAAACTGCAATGGCTAGAAGGACCAACAATGGGACCACGATATCCGGAGCACTGATGACGGCCCACAAACCATCAGTCCAAGTTTTTAGAGTGGACAAGTCCAACATGTGCGGTCCTCCTTCGAGGCAATCCCGTCCCCGCCCGGTGTCCTAAGTTCTACAAGTTGCACGACCGCTACATACAAAGGAAATCTGTAAATTACTCACGCATTTCACATCCGACAGGTCGGAACTTTGCGAACGATACGATGCTTGGCTAACAATATTTTTGTTCCGAACATGACCCTTACTCACGGCGGCCCGCTATGTGGCCGCCGCTTCTTTTGTCGCCGGTAGTCAACTAAGCGGGGCAGCGCATCGAAGTCTTGCTGGCCAATTCCATATCGCTGCTGGAATTCTTTAGGGCTGGCGGTGATGCGCCTGCCATTGAACTCAAGGGCAGCATCTTCAACGCCGATTTACCAAATGATCTGCGCGTCATCAGCAAAGAACCGAGTCGTGGGAGTTAGAAACGGTCAAATTCGCTGAGCCGAAGACATCGCAATGAGTTATGTACAGAATCCGACATACGGATTGGCATTGTTTTGATTGGACTTTGTGGCTTCGGAGATCGACACTGCCAATCTTTCTCTCTTCATCCGGAGACTTGCGCTGTGGCTATCCACAAATTGATTGCTAACGGCTCCTTCGGCCCCGATGAAATCGAGATCATGAAGGTGGCTTATGAGGCCGCCTTGGTTGACGTGGGTGTCAGCAATCCAGATGATCCGATCACCGATCTTATTGCGAAAGCGATTGTCATCGTGATCGCCAGCGGCGAACGCAGTCCGAAGGTTGTGGCGGAACGTGCCTTGAATGCCCTTGGCGTTCGCAAGAGCTCTGCCGCATAGTTATCGTAGCGGCTTCCGATGACGACGCGCCCCGTAGTCGCTTTCGTGTCCCGAGGCCCTGGCTATCAATATGCCAAAACGCCGACGAACTTCGTGGTCCAAGACGTCTTCTAAATTGTCCTGGCGCGCGCAATCGTTACGCACCATGGCGTCAAACTGCTCTTTGAGTAAGTTCCATCCATTGGCCGAATTACTCAACATGTCGGTACAATGATAAAACGCCGAATTGTTTCCAAGGGGAACAACAAAAGGCGTTGATGAGTGGGTTCCGTGGTTCTATTCCGCTCCATGTTGTGGCGTAACTCTCGCGGCAGGCCCTTAAACGGACCGACCGCTTTCATTCATCCCTGTCAGCCGCTGTGCCAAGGAACCGCCATTGGGTCCTGGCTGGGCGCGAAGCATGACGGCTATCGGTTGCAGATCCATGTCCGCGATGGCCGCGTGCGCCTGTTCAGGAAGCGGCGCGCATTAATGGCAATGCGGTTCTAGACGCCGAAGTGGTCTGTCTCGATGGGGGCGGGATAACAGACTTCGATATTCCTCATAGTCGTTGGACAGCCGATCCCATCGCCATTGGGCTTACGTTTGACCTGCTGATGTTCGACGGCAATGACCTACGCCGACAGCCTTTGCGCGACCGCAAATCGGCTCTTGCGAAGTTGCTGATCCGATCGCGCGGCGGTATTCAATATGTCGAGCACGCCGAAGGCTGTCTGCAAGCTGCTGAGGGAATTGTGAGCAAGAGACTAGCGTCCGTTTATAAGTCGGGACCGTCTAGAACCTTGATCAAAGTCAAAACCCTAGTCGCCCGCCGCTACTCGCGCGATTGATGGGAGTTTCTTGGAACTGCGGTAGAGCTCGAAAAAGTTGGGCCGCATGCGTTGTCCATCACACGCGGCCCTTGCGCTTGACCAATTCGATAGCTGTTCGTTGGTAATGGGGGGTAGGCGAGGCCATCGGCGTAATTTGGCCCGGTAATAGTAACGCCCGTCTGTGCGGTAGGCGACACAGGAACGGACCAGTTGCTGATGATTTAATCGGCATGTCGGTTAAGACTGCCTTCGCAAGGCTTCTGAACCGACATGCGAGAAGGCTGTCACGCGAGAACTCCTGGATTGGCAAATGGACATGCTCTCAATCGTATTCGTGCTTGCGGTCATCGCCGTAGCGGTTGCTGCCTTCTTCGTGATGAATCCAGAGAAAAAACACTAAGGACCTTGATCCGAGTTGGTCTCTCTTCGCTTAGCGGGAGACGCCTGCCCAATAAATTGCGCCCACGATGATCAAGGCGGAAATCCCAAGAGCGATGACCGAGGCGTCGGGGTTCATCTGAGGTTCTTTGGAATTTTGTCGGAGGTCACAGGCAGTCCTTTTGTGTTTGGCAGGTCAGTGACCGCGATACGAAGCCCTGACGCGATCCGCCTTCCTGCTCGATCCCCCGGCCTTGTCCTCAGCAATCTCCATCTGTCGGTGGATCAACCTTTTGGTTTGGGCAATCGTTCCGATCTCAATAGACCGGCAGTTCTCTGAAGTGTCGAGTTAGCGACACAGGAACTGATTGCGTCGCTCCGATTTGGATTAACGCTGTCGGTTATAAAGCTTCGAGTCCGTTCACGCCGATAATTTTTGCGAGCAGGCTGTCACGGTTCATGGCAACGCCTGTGGCAGCCTGTTCGCACTGCAGACGCCATTGAAAGCGGAGAGTGTCCCTTGCGTTCCGCGAAGATCTTCCAAAAAACAACTCGGCGAAGAAAGAAGAAGGGTAGTTCACTGGCCGAGTGAGGGAAATACAAAAAGACATCGGCGGCCGAGTATGAGCGCGCGATGAAAAGAAAGTATGGATCGCTAGGCGCGGCCCCGTCTGTCAGGAAAGTTGATCCCGTGACCGGCGAAGTGATTGCAATTATTCCGGCAAAATAACGCCCCGACTCCAGCGCGCCTTGAGATCCGTCATCGCAGTCCAGCCTCGCGATTTTGGCTGTAACCTGCAGAACGAAAGAAACACGAATCATGTAGTCTGCGATGGCTCGAACAATCGCAGGGGCAATCGAATGGCTAAAAACGAAAGGCAAAAAAGGCTAAGGCAGAAAGACCAAAGTGAAAAATGCCAAAGCAAAAGAGACCAAAGTGAAGCCCGAGCGAATGGCGAAGAAGAACAAACCTGAAAGGCAGCCAACGGTAACGGACGTACCGCCGGTTCCAACCATTCTCGGTCCTAACTCAGCCACCGACCTTTAAAATGCGGGCCGCCGACGATGCCTCGCTGGCAGCCCTTCGCTTAGGCCATCTTACACCACGATGTCGTTTGGCCAGTATAGCGCCTTGGCCGAGGGAACTATTCGGACGAGCCGTATCTCGGTAACTCCACTTCGCTGCTTCGGCATTACATTTTTGAATCAGGATGGCGTAACGCGACCCCGCGGCTGGTTTGAGCTCGACATGGAGACCCGTTCTAAATTGCTGGATGTTTCGAAAGCCGAGTTACGATTTAATGGTAAGAGTTTGAAGCTAATAATTGACAAGCTCCCGATTGCTCGCGCTATCGGCATTGGCCAAGCGATGAGCCTTCACCTTGCCGTGAACAACGCGAAATAACATTCCGCTGACGCTAATCTAGTAGGCAAGGGCGCAGACCAAAGGATGAATATGATGACGGACATCACACTGAAAGCGCAAGAAGAGATAACTTTTTTTGACGTTGCTGATGAGACGCTGGAAATCGCAGGGGGCGCGACAAACACCCACGCGAGCTTCACCCTTGGTTCTTGCACGGGCCTATCTGAGTGTCCCGGTTTGCCGGCCTAACTGGCCATTCTCGGAGAGAGGCCGCCTCGTGGCGGCCTCTCCGTCAGTACAACAGAGCATTACTTTCTTTCGATCGTGGCTGGACGAGCCAGTTCCGCACATCGTCGTCGCAAAAATTGCGCGACACGACTGCCCAAAAGCCTCGACTTAGCGCGAGATACGAATGCCGACATCGGCCAATA
>DASRAF010000460.1:0-11914 GCA_035638295.1 Pseudolabrys sp. | reverse complement strand
GATCATAAGACCTCGTGGGATCACTATGATCGATCCTTTGTCGGCCGGAACTATTTCCGTGTCCAGGAACCTGTTGGCCGCTGTGATGCACCGGTGGTGGCGGCAGTCCACTAAGATCTTGATCGCATCTTGATATCGCGTGGGCGCGGGCGCCTGTTCGGCCGCGCCGTCACGATAAGTTCATTTCATAGAATCGTTGTCGGCGGATAAGACCGCAGTCTGCGGGGATCTTATCGAAACCTTTTTCGATTGGGTCCGCTTTCCTTCGGACGATGCCAGCCACCGGCTCCCGATGCGTTACGTAGATGCGCTGTTTGCTCTGCAGATTCGCCGTGTCGTATCGGTCGACGCGCTGCGCGGTTTCAGCATTTTCTGCATCATCGGCGCTGACGGCGCGATCTGGACGCTCGACCGGATGCTGCGCAGCAAGGGCCCTGCGCTCAACTCGGTGGGCAGTTTCCTCGGCACGCAGATGAGTCATGCGGAGTGGGCGGGGTTCCGCTTCTACGATCTGATCTTTCCGCTTTTTATTTTTGTAACCGGTGTATCGATCGTTTTGGCATTGCCCCGGCTTGTCGAACGCGAAGGAATGGTCCGGACGCACGCGCACGTGCTGCGTCGGGCGCTTCTACTTTACGCATTGGGATTGGTGCTTTACGGCGGGTTCAGCCAGCCCTGGAGCGATATGCGCTTTGTTGGCGTTCTGCAAAGGATCGCCATCTGTTATTTGTTCGCTTCAATCCTGTTCTTGAATCTCGATTGGCGTGGATTGACGGCCGTGCTGGTCGCGCTGCTCGGCGGCTACTGGGCCCTCATGACTTTCATACCGGTACCGGGTGTAGGCGCGGGCTCGTTCGATCCTGATGCAAATCTGGCCAATTGGATCGACGCGAATTTTCTGCCGGGACGATTATGGGACAAGACCCGCGATCCTGAGGGTCTGCTGAGCACACTCCCGGCAATTGGAACCTGCTTGCTTGGCGTATTGTCGGGCTTGCTGATCAAGAACGATCGCGTCAGCCCGACGCAGAAGTCGCTCTGGTTGATCGGAGGCGGCGTTGCGATGGTGGCTGCTGGTTATCTCTGGAGCCTCCAATTTCCGATCGTAAAGGACATCTGGACTTCGTCATTTGTGCTCGTCGCCGGCGGTTACAGTGCGATCCTGCTCGGCGCCATGCATCAGGCCATTGATGTCTGGGGATGGAAAGTATGGGCCACCATCTTTGTGTGGATCGGCGCCAATGCCATCCTGATCTATTTCATCAACGGCATTACAGGCTTTGAGCCCTTTGCCTTGCGCTTCGTTGGCGGTGATGTGAAAGCCTGGTTCGATGAAATCGTCACCCCGGGCATGGGCGTCTTTGTTGCCCATTTGCTGGGGCTCGTACTGGCTATCGCGCTCGCAGGTTATCTTTATCGCAACAAGGTCTTTCTGCGCGTCTAATTGCGTCAGGTTCCGACTTTCAGCTCGGATACGAGTGCGCGCAACGCGGCGACGGTCGAGGGCGCCACGCTCTTGCCCGTGCGCGGATTTTCCGAGGGGATATTTTCAATCGTCATTGTGAATCGTGCCGTGTCTGCTTCGACCGAAATCGTGTGGGTGTTTCTGGTGACGTTCGGGTCGGCCCAGATCTCGAGTTGAGTCCGGTCAGGCCCAATGCCCGCGAGACTCAAGGCTGCCGCAACGTTGACGTTGGCGGGAAATCCGCGCGCTCCTTCTCTCGCGCTGCCGTCGAATACTTTCAGCGGCTCTTTCAAGCCGCTCACGGAAATCCCTCTTTCGCGGAGAAAGGGTGCGCCCTCGAGGCCCGCTGGAGGCTTGCGTGTCACCATCTTGACCGAGTGAATGGTGCCTTCAGCTGCGGCGCGGACTGCATCCAGGCCTATCAGCGCGCCGGTGGGCACCAGAATGCGTGCACCCTTTTGTTTGGCACGTTCGATCAGGTCGCCATTCTCCAGCAGTTGCGCGACCGAGAGCGGCATGAGGATGCGGCCTTTGTCGATCGCCGACAGGGCGACTTCGCGAAACAGCGCCGGCGGCAGACATTCAACGACGATATCGCAGTCATTTGCGAGTTCGGTCATCTTGCGGACTGGAATGCTCTCGCCGACTTGGGGCAGCGCACGGCGGGCTTTCTCGGCGTCGCGAATCGCGACGGCGGTCAGATTGAGGCCCGGAACTCCGGCGATCAGGCGTCTTGCGACTTCGAGACCGACAGCGCCGAGACCGGCAATGCCCACCCGCAACGGCTCTTTGGTTTTCGGCCCGCTCATTTCTTCCGCCCGGAAAAATTGGCTTTGCGCTTCTCCATGAACGCACGCACGCCTTCGACATAGTCGGGCGTCATGCTGGCGTCCCGCTGAAGGTCGCGCTCAAGATCAAGCTGCGCGTCGAGTGAGTTCATCGCGGACGCATTCAGGGCCTGTTTTATCAGCGCCAGACCTTGCGTCGGCGCCATAGCGAAGTGCTCGCAGATTCTTGTTGCTTCGTACATAAGAACTTCGTCTTCTACCGCGCGCCAGATCAGACCCCAGTTCGCCGCCTTGTCGGCCGGCAAATCCTGCGCCAGTAGGGCCAACCCACGCGCTCGCGCATCTCCGACAAGCCGCGGTAGAAACCAGGTGCCGCCAGAGTCCGGGATCAGCCCGACACGCGCAAACGACTGGATGAATTTCGCCTTCAGACTTGCGATAACGATGTCGCAGGCCAGTGCAATATTGCAACCGGCACCGGCAGCAACACCGTTCACGGCCGCGACAACAGGAAAGGGGAGGCTCCGCAGGCGGCGGACGAGGGGATTGTAGTAAGCTTCCTGGGCACCACCGAGCACGACAGTCTCACCCGGCCTGGCAAGCCGATCGCTCAAATCCTGGCCTGTGCAGAAGCCGCGGCCCGCGCCGGTGATCAGCAGGGCACGGCAGCTTTCATCGGCTTCAGCGTCGTCTATCGCCTTTCGCAGAGCGAGGTGCATCGCCTCGTTGAAGGCGTTGAGCTTGTCGGGCCGGTTCAGGGTGATGACCCGATAACCGGCACGCTCATCAATAAGGATTGGACTATCGGCAGTCATGATTTGTTGAGAAACCGGTCGAGCGCGCCGATCTCATTCATATCCTTTTCAAAATCGTCGGCGATACGCTCGTAAAGTCGAGCAGCCGCAGCGAGCATTTCATGCTCGGCGCGCTCGTCGCCGACAAAGGAGGCGATTTCGTCAAGCTCGGCTACCCAGCGATAGGCCTTGGAATACATAGACGGGACCTGGTTCGAAAGGTAGCGCAACAGATCAGGCCGACTCTCTGCAAGCTCCGCCCTGAGCGCTTCGGCCGAACCGCCCCGGGTCGCGGCAAGCATCATTGCCGTGCCGAGTGCGGTAAAACCTTTGGTGATGCCGGCATACGACATCTTGAGTGCCGAGGCCGCAGTCATGGGCCCTTCGAGCACGCGCACGATCAACCCGTAATCGTTAAGCCTGGCAAAGCCTCTGGCGGCGGAACCGGATGCATAGATTTTTGTATTCGTCGATCCCAGTTTCGGCGGCGGACCAATGATGCCCGCGCCGACAAACCGGCAACCGGTTGCGGCGATCTCGTAAGCGATCTTCAGCACGGTCGACGGGCTCACCGCATTACAATCGACGTATACGGGCTTTGTATTGGCCGCGGTCAATACGGGCGCAAGCCGTTTGGCGAGACCAAGCGCATCACCCGGCGGAATGATCGACAGCAGAAAATCGGCTTCCGTAAGCGCGCGCTCCTCGACCGGCTGCATGCCGGCCTCACGCGCGCGCTTGGCACTGTCTTCGCTTCGACCAGCAAGCGATGTCAGCACCGTGACCTTGTTTTCGGCGAGTCGGCGCCCGACGCCAGCACCCATATTTCCAGGCGCGACGATAGCAACAGTAGGGGTTGCACTCATGATCCCGTCACACCGCCATCGAGATTGATGCTTTGGCCGGTGACGAAGGCAGACGCCTCGGACGCGAGGAACAGCACGGCTCCCACAAGATCGTCCGGAACCTCAGCGCGCGGGATGCATTGCATCGCGATAATGCGCTCCTTCTGTGCCGGCGTCACGGTCTTGCGCTCGATCTCCGTGAAAGTCGCGCCCGGCAATATCGCGTTCACGGTGATGCCATCGGCGCCAAGTTCGCGGGCCATGGACAGGCTCATTCCGGCCAATGCGGCCTTACAGGCTATGTAGTGCAGATAATTCGGTCGTCCGAGGCGCACGGCGCCTGACCCGACATTGATGATGCGTCCCCATTTCGCCCGCCGCATTGCTGGAAGAACCGCGCGGGCGCAAAGAAATGGTCCGGTCAGATTTACACGAAGGACGCGCTCCCACTCATCCAACGAAATTTGATCGAACGGACGCATCTCCAGTGTCGAGAAGATGCCCGCATTGTTGATCAGGGCATCGATGCGGCCGTATTCGCCTTCAACGACCTCGACCATCTGTTCGATTGAAGCGGGGTCGGCGACATCGGTCGTGACAGCAAACGCCTGGCCGCCGGCTTTGAGAATTTCCTCGGAAACTGCGGCGGCCTTTTTTTCATTGAGCTCGGCGATGACGGCACGCGCGCCGGCCGAGGCGAACGATTTTGCCAGAACGCGACCAATGCCTTGGCCGGCGCCCGTTATGATGACGACGCGATCCTTGAGACCGGGAAAGACGATGTTGTCTGGATCAGGCATTGCGAGGACGCAAAGACGGAATCATGCTGCACCTCGCTCCAGTCGAGGCAGAGACTCAAGCGATGCGCGGGCGTCCCACGGCGTCCACCACGGCTTGATGTCGAGGTCACGCGCGATCACGTCGGCGCTGATATAGCCCGCGCCTCCGGAAATCGCGCCGCCCGGGTGGCCGGCGGAGCCCGCGTTGTACAAGTTGGGAATCGGGGAGCGGTAGCCGAAGTGATTGTACATCACCTGTTCGGCATTGAAGGCGCCCATGAAGATGTCGCCGCCACGCATATTGATCATTTCCTGAACATATTCGCGGCCGGTGTAGACGTATCGCCCGAGAATATTTTTGCTGGTCATGTTTGGACAGTAGCGTGCAAAACATTCGATGATCTTGTGGGAAAAGTCTTCCTTGAAGGACTCGTAAGATTGACCGCCGAGATCGGGGTCGAGCGGCATCACGTGCCAGCAGTAGGTCGTGTGCTTGCCCGGAGGTGCCTGTGTCGGATCCAGCAAACTCAAGGGTCCAGACCCAAATTGCACAAGCTTGGGAACGCGGCCGGCCTGAACGTCCATGTGCGCCGAGAAGAGATCCTCCATGGTCTCTGCGCCGATGCTCCATTTGAGCGTGCGGTTGATGTTGGCGTCGAATTTTTCGGCAGCAAACTTTGGACTTTCGTCAAGCGCGAGATGCAGACCAAACAGGCTCCAGGCCGTGTATTGGAAAGCGTTGAGCTTGTTGAGAAACGCGGCAGGCAGCTGCTCGCGCCCGATCAGGCTCTCGAACGTCTGATGCACGTCGAGCGTCGAGGCGACAAACTGTTTCGCACGCACGGCGCGGCCGTCAGCCAACTCAATGCCGGTTGCCCGGCCGTTCTCGATGACGATGCGGCTGATATTGACCTGCGGCTGGAAAGAGCCGCCGGCGGCAATGAAGGTCTCCATCAATCCGCGCGCCAGGTTGAAGGAACCGCCCTGACAGAGCTGGTAGCCGCTCTCCAGGTCGAAGGCGCGAATAACCGAGCCCATGGGCGAGGTCTTGGAGAGCGTATCCACCAGCCAGGTGCCGAACAGTGAGACCTTGAACAAGAACAGCAGGCGGACGTGTTCGTTCTCGAACAATTCACGCACGACATCGAGCGGTTGGCGGTTTGAGACTTCGATGAACTCTCGTCCCAACGCCGTGCGCGACAACAACGATTCGCGCTCCGCCTTTGACAAGGGCTCGGCATATCGTTCCGGCAAGAAAATCTGCGCGGTGATTTTTTCTGCTTTGCGGTTCCATTCACGGAAAGTCGCCGCATCTTTTTTCGAGAACCGGGCAATGTTGGCGACCGATTCTTCGAGATCGCGACCCAGGACGAGTGCGGATCCATCGTGATGAGCCTGGCCGAATTCATAGCGAGGCGTAACGTAGCTGACGCGCTCGTCCAGATTCAGGTCCTTGAACCAGGGTGCTTCGCTGATGTGGAAATGATTGATCGAATGCAGGTTATGGTAGAAGCCCGGCAGCGTGACCTCCCGCGTGCACAATCCGCCGCCATAGGTCAGCCGACGGTCGACCAGCAGGATGTCGAGGCCGGCGCGCGCCAGATAGCTACCGAGGATCAGTCCGTGGTGCCCGGCGCCAATGATGATGCCGTCGTAAGTTTTTTCGATTGCCTTGGACAAAGGTCGTTTCCCCGGAGAACCAGCACCGAGTGCCGGTTTGCCAACTACACTGCCGGTCGGCCGGCGCAGCGGTCAATGGTCACGGGTGCATGGCCAACACGCCGGAATTGCTGGCCTTTTCAACGATGCTCAACACTGCGGCGCTGACGGCGGTGGACCTTTGGCCGCCGGTCCCAGTAGATTAGCGGCTTGCACACAAGGGCCGGAAAAAGGCCTCTGGGAGGAAAATCATGCGGAAAGTCTTGCTAGCAGCAAGCGCAGCCGTGTTGCTTGCAGCGGGTCCGGCGACGGCCCAGAACAAGTCGATCAAGATCGGCTTCATCAGCACTTTCAGCGGACCCGTTGCCGTCATCGGCAATGACATGCGCAACTCGTTCGAGCTGGCGCTCGATCACATGGGCCGCAAAATGGGTGGTCTTCCGGTCGAGGTCGTATACGAAGACGACGGCTTCAAGCCGGAGGTCGGCAAGCAGAAGACCGACAAGCTGATCGAATCCGACAAGGTCGATTTTATCGTCGGGTACATCTGGTCGAATGTGCTGCTGGCTTCAATGAAGTCGGCGATCGATGCCAAGACCTTCCTGATCACGTCGAATGCTGGTCCGCATCAGATCGCCGGTGATCAGTGCTCGCCCTTTATCTTCTCAACC
This sequence comes from Pseudolabrys sp., assembly GCA_035638295.1. Taxonomy (GTDB): domain Bacteria; phylum Pseudomonadota; class Alphaproteobacteria; order Rhizobiales; family Xanthobacteraceae; genus Pseudolabrys. The sequence continues at coordinate 4,913 of DASRAF010000460.1, read as the reverse complement.
TCATGGCAGAACGACCAGACGCCCCAGGCGATGGGCCATTACATGAACCAGAAGGGCGTGAAAACGGCCTTCCTGATCGGACCGAACTATGCCGCCGGCAAGGACATGCTCGGGGGCGTGGCGTCCACATTCAAAGGCAAGATCGTCGGGCAGGAACTGACCAAATGGCCTGATCAACTCGACTTCTCCGCGGAGCTCGCAAAAGCAAAGGCGGAAAAGCCGGATGCGATTTTCGTCTTCTATCCGGGCAAGGCAGGCGTGCAGTTCTTGAGCCAATACGCGCAATCCGGCCTCAAGGGGCAGATCCCGCTCTATACGGCGTTTACGATCGACGAGCTCTCGCTGCCCCTGCAGAAAGACCTCGCGCTCGGCGTCCCTGGGGCGCAGGAATGGGTGAACGACCTGCCGAACGATGCCAACAAGAAGTTCGTCGCCGATTATCTCAAGAAGTATCCGGGACTGCGGCCGTCCTTTTACGGTGCGCAGACTTACGATGCGGCGAATTTGATCGCGTCGGCAGTCGCTGCAACCAACGGCAACCTGTCCGACAAGACGGCGGTGCAGAAGGCGCTGGAGAAGGCCGACTTCAAGTCGGTGCGGGGGAAATTCCGCTTCAACGCCAACCATATCCCGATCCAGAATTTCTATCTGCAGGAAGCAGTGAAGGATGCGGACGGCAACTTCGTTCTGAAGACCGTCGCAACGATCGTGGAAGAGAACCAGGATCGCTTCGTCACTCAATGCCAGATGAAATGATCAACCGCTGACTGCGACGGCGGTGGCGCGACGGCGCCGCCGCCGTTTGCTTATCGGCAATTAGCCATCGTCGCCCGCCATGACGCTGTTTATCGAACAATGCCTGAACGGTCTGCAGTTCGGCTTGCTGCTGTTTCTGCTTGCTGCCGGTTTGACTTTGGTCTTCGGCATCATGGACCTGGTCAATCTTGCGCACGGCGCGCTCTACATGCTCGGCGCCTATTTTGCCGCGACCTTCGCCGCGTGGACCGGCAGCTTCGTGTTCGGTGCGGTCCTGGCGCTTGGCGCGACGTTGTTGGTCGGCATGGCGGTGGAGGTCATCGCCATGCGCAGGCTATATGGCCGCGATCATCTTGATCATGTGCTCGCAACCTTCGGTCTGATCCTGTTCTTCGACGAACTGGTGCGGCTGATCTGGGGAGCGGGCGGCATGAGCCTGCCATTGCCGTCGTGGCTCAATACGTCGGTTCGCGTTCTGCCAGGCGTCGACTATTCCGCCTACAAGCTGTCCATCATCGTGGTGTCGCTTGCTGTCGCGGCTTTTCTCTATTTTCTCGTCATGCGCACGCGTCTTGGTATGCTGATCCGTGCCGGCGCCTCGAACCGGGAAATGATCGGCGCGCTCGGAGTGAACATCAAGCTGTTGTTCACGCTCGTGTTTGGTCTCGGTGCCGCGCTGGCGGGGCTCGCCGGTTTGATGCAGGCGCCTATTCTGACGGTTCAGATCGGCATGGGTGAGAACATTCTCATTCTCGCATTCGTCATTACTGTCATCGGCGGCATAGGCTCGATTCGTGGTGCTTTCGTCGCTGCCATTCTTGTCGGGTTCATCGACACGTTGGGCCGCGCCTATTTCACCGATTTGCTGCGGCTCGCCTTCAGCAAGGAAACGGCTGCAACCGCAGCGCCGGCGCTGTCGTCCATGTTGATCTATCTGCTGATGGCGTTCGTGCTGGTCATTCGCCCCGAGGGCTTGTTTCCGGCGAGCAGCAAATGATCCCGACGTTCAATCTGCGAACGACCGTGGGCCTGTTGCTGCTGCTCGCGCTCGTGCTTCTGCCCGTCTATGTCGAACTGACCGGCAGCCGATTTTTGCTTACGCTGTTCACCCGCATCGTGATCCTGGCGCTCGCGGCGGTGAGCCTCAATCTGATCCTCGGCTATGGCGGGATGATGAGCTTCGGGCACGCGGCCTATCTTGGGATCGGTGGCTATGCCGTCGGTATGCTGGCCTTCGAGGGGATCACGACGGGTTTCGTGCAATGGCCCGTCGCGCTTCTTGTGTCGGCGTTCTTCGCACTGGTGATCGGGGCGCTCAGCCTGCGTACGCGTGGCGTCTATTTCATCATGATCACTTTGGCATTTGCGCAGATGGCCTATTACATCGTCGCCGGGCTCGCGCGCTATGGCGGTGATGACGGTCTGACGATCGAGAAACGAAGTCAGTTCATTGCGCCAATCAATCTGTCGAACAAGGTGCAGTTCTACTACATCTGCCTGGTGTTGCTGGGTGGCGCGATCTATTTGGTGTGGCGCCTCGTCAACTCCCGCTTTGGCATGGCCCTCCAGGGTGCGCGATCAAACGATACGCGCATGCGCGCGATCGGCTTTCCAACCTATCGTTACAAGCTGACCGGCTTTGTCGTTGCCGGAACGCTGTGTGGTCTTGCCGGCGCCCTGCTTGCCAATCACACCGACTTTGTCAGCCCGGCGATGATGTATTGGACCCGCTCAGGCGATCTCATCATCATGGTGGTGCTCGGAGGCATGGGCTCAACCTTCGGCCCACTGTTTGGAGCGGTGGCGCTGCTCGTGCTGGAGGAGGTGCTCTCGGGCATCACCGAATATTGGCAGATCATCCTCGGTCCGCTGTTGCTCTTGGTGGTCCTCTTTGCGCGGGGCGGAATCGACGGTCTGCTCGGGAAGGCGCGCCATGGCTGAATTGCTGCGGGTACAAAGCTTGGCGAAACGTTTCGGCGGCATCGTGGCCACCGATGACCTGACATTAGGCATTCCCGAGGGCGAACTGCACGCCATCATTGGTCCGAATGGAGCCGGCAAGACAACATTGATCGCACAACTCAGCGGCCAGCTCGTACCCGATTCAGGCCGCATCTATTTCGGCAACAGCGATATTACCGGCGTGTCGATGCCCTCGCGCAGCCTTCTCGGCCTGGCCCGCTCGTTCCAGATCACTTCGTTGTTCCTCGAACTGAGCGTGCTTGACAATGTTGCATTGGCGGTCCAGGCGCATGCCGGTCACTCATTTCACTTCTGGCGTAATGCTCGCCGCGAGCCGGAACTGCGCGACCCGGCACGCGCGGCCCTCGCGCGCGTCGGCTTGACTACGCGTGCCGATCTCCCCGCATCTGCGCTCAGTCACGGCGAACATCGGCAGCTCGAACTCGCAATGGCGCTCGCGTCTCGGCCGCGCATGCTTCTGCTTGACGAGCCAATGGCGGGCCTTGGCCCCGAAGAGTCCGCGCGCATGGTGTCCATGCTGCGCGATTTCAAGAAGGAGCTGACAATTCTGTTGGTCGAGCACGACATGGAAGCGGTATTCGCGCTCGCCGATCGCATTACAGTTTTGGTCTACGGGCGCGTCATCGCCTCGGGAAAACCTGAGGATATTCGCAACAATGCCCAGGTGCGCGATGCATATCTCGGCGAGCAGGAGGCTGTTCATGGCTGACAGCGTCCTCGAGGTCACAGGGATCGAGACCTGCTATGGCCTGAGTCAGGTGCTGTTCGGAATGTCGTTTGCCATCGCCTCCGGTGAGATGGTCACGCTCATGGGCCGCAACGGCATGGGCAAGACGACGACTGTCCGCTCGATCATGGGGCTGACACAGGCGCGTGCTGGGACGATACGCTTCCTGGGCGACGAGATACGCGGCTTGCCGTCATACAAGGTGGCGCAGCGCGGCATCGGTCTTGTGCCTGAAGGGCGGCAGATTTTTCCGAACCTCTCCGTGCGCGAGAATCTGCAGGCGACCGCCGTGCAGCGGAATGGCGATGACTGGACGCTGGATAATGTGTACGAGCTGTTTCCGCGATTGGCGGAACGTGACGCCAGCATGGGCAATCAATTATCCGGCGGCGAGCAGCAGATGCTGGCAATCGCGCGCGCGCTCATGACGAATCCGCGTTTGCTGATCCTCGACGAAGCGACCGAGGGTCTTGCACCGCTGGTCCGCGCCGAAATCTGGCGCTGCCTGGCACGATTGAAGGAATCAGGCCTGTCGATCCTGGTGATCGACAAAAATGTCGGCGCACTTATACGCGTTGCCGATCGGCACTTCCTGATCGAGCGTGGGCGCGTGGTGTGGAAGGGCTCATCGCAGGAGCTCGCCGCAGCGACTGACGTGCAGCACCGCTATCTGGGCGTCTGATTATTCCGCGGGCTGCAGCGGCGGCGTACGCCGGCGAATGAAGGAAATGTTGGCGCCGCCCAACTTGCGGTGCAGCCGATCGAGCAGCAGGTAGATGACCGGCGTGGTGTACAGAGTGAGCACCTGCGAGACCAGAAGACCACCGATAATGGTGATGCCGAGGGGCCGCCGCAGCTCCGAACCGGGGCCAATGGCAATGACAAGCGGCAACGCGCCGAGCATCGCCGCCAAAGTCGTCATGAGGATCGGCCGGAATCGTGCCAGGCAGGCATCGTGGATCGCGCGTTGAGGGGGCAATCCGACTCGCCGCTCACCGTCGAGGGCGAAATCGACCATCATGATGCCGTTCTTTTTCACGATGCCGATCAGCAGAATAATTCCGATAAACGCGATGACCGAAAGTTCGGCCCCTGAGATCTCGAGAGCCAGCAGTGCTCCCAGGCCTGCCGACGGCAGCGTCGATATGATGGTCAGGGGGTGCGCGAGGCTTTCGTAGAGAACACCGAGGACGATGTAGACCGCAACCAGTGCCGCCAGCAGAAGCAAGGGTTGCGCGCCAACCGCCTGCCTGTAGGCCTGCACATCGCCGGAGAAGTCGGCCCGGACGATGTCGGGAATGTGCATCTCGGCGACGGCCTGTTCGATCGAGCGCGTGACGTCTTCGATCAATGCATTGGGCGCCAGGTTGTACGTGATGGTCACCGAGGGGAATTGGCCCTGATGGTTGACCACCAGAGGCGCGATGCCCCGCTCATATTTGGTCAC
>DASRAF010000459.1:0-17009 GCA_035638295.1 Pseudolabrys sp. | reverse complement strand
GAAAGACTCACTGGCAAGGAACGCCTCGGTGAGAAATGGAAAGACGATCAACGCGTAGATAATTGCAGGGTCCCGCTCGAGAAGCGCGGGACGAAGGTGCGGCCCGATAGCTGCGACCGCTTGCCAAAATATTGAACCGGCGTCGCCTCTAAGGCTTCTAAGAGTTTGGTTGTCCGTTGATATCGGCCTTACTTCCCGGAAGCGGATATCGGGCCGGCGAGACGATTGGCAGACAAATTTTGCTCAAGAATTTGCCGCGCACAGTTCGTACGTCTGAAGTAAGCGCTCGAGCTTACACTCGAAGGTAGTACGTTACGGGATTTGTAGTCGGCGCTTGGGCAGGTGATAGAACTAAATACCGCATTGTCGTGTGATCAAGCTTCGCCGTCTAACGCCTCTGTTGGGATTGTGTGCACCGGTATCGCGATAGGCGCCTGCCTGCACACGATTGGAACCCGTTCGGGAAGGAAAAATAAAATCTTCTTTTCGTGATGGCCATCACACCTCCTGAGTGATGTGCGTCACTGTGGGCTGCCTCATTTGAGTGTAAAAGCTACTTGCAATTCACTCACAACATGGGGGCGCCCATGAAAAAGCAAATCTTAATTGTGGCTGTAGCAGCGCTGACTGCAGTAGTCGTCATCCTCAGTGGAACAAGCGCCGCTACTGCTCAGCAGGTCCCACAGTATCAAGCCGCGGGCTTCCCTATTACCCCGCTCCAGATGTCGGTGTTGCAGCCGTCCACCAAAATCACAGAGCGGCAGCGCCTTAGTGCGCAACGCACCATGGACGCGTCGAGACGTGCCGTGTATCCGGATCCGGGTCTCTCCACCTACGGCTACTAAGCCCGCCCTTCTTGATCTTCGGAGGGGTCAACCCGCGCACTCCGGAAGGCCAAGGCAGCTATTGATCGGCCGCAAGGGTCTTCAAGAAAGCAATCAGGTTTACTCTGCTCTCCGCCGATGCCAATCCGCCGTAGGGCTTCATGTTGTTGCCGGGCACTGTCTGGTCGGGGTTTGCGATGAAGCGTTCGAGGTTTTTCTCGTCCCAAACGAAGTTTGCGCCTTTCATAGCGCTGGAATACGAATAGCCTGGTAGCGACCCAGCTTTTCTTCCCACGATTCCTCGCACGTGAGGGCCGAGTCGATTATCTCCGTCCCTAATCGAGTGGCACGTTCGGCAAACGTTGTTAAACACCAGCTGCCCCGATGTGACTTCTCCCTTCTGAGAGACCAGTTCCTCAGATGCAGAAAAGGTTGACAATACCACGTAGGCGATCCCGCTTAACAAGCCGAGACGTCCTAGCCCATTACGCTCAGACGACACTTTCGACACTATTTCGATTAGACCTTTCAAAAACCGAACGTTGATGCTGGATATAGATCACGGGGCTTCGGTTGTCGGATCGATCATCTTCTTCACCGCTGTAATCTTTGTCGCCGGAAATCCGCTGATCGTAGCGTGTTCGCGAATAATCGATTCATCCTTGGCGAGATAGATACAGAACGTCTTATTGTCAGCGACGTAGCTCTCAACCCACTGAATATCGGGGCCCAGTTTACGCAACACTTCGTTCGATTTCGCTGCTGCTCCTCGGAGCTGTTCCCGTTCGAATTTGCCCACCGTTGGGATATCACGCTCAATGATGAACTTTTGTAGAGGCATCAGCTTTCCTCCAATGGCTGGATTACTACACTCTGGCAGGCTTAGCACACCCATCGCCGCAGTTGGAATGTCCGTTAGGCTGTAGTCTAGCCACGTGATGCTACGAAACTAGGCACGCCTTTTAGAGAGAACAGGGGGTGCGATGCCGTTATGTGAAGAAAATTAATTACCCGCCCGCTCCAGGGATAAAGCACCTGATCTGCGTTTTGCCTTCATAGTCCTTGTAGGGCCAGACCACGGCCAATCCGAACTTGTTTGATACGGTTACCAGCGCGTCGGGCGGTACTTCGACCCATTGGCCGTCGAGTCGCACTCTATATTTTCCGTCTTTCGTGTCCCAATCCACATCCTCAACGCTCTGGCCATCAGCGGTTGAGCAGCAAGGACCTCTTCGGCTTGCGAGACTTTCAAACCACTGCTTAAGAGGCGAGTTTGAATATTTTCCATCGAGGTCGCGGGCAAGAGCCAATTTGGAAAAAAACAGCAAGGACCATGCCGAGCAGTAAATCAGGAGCTTGACGAGAGAACGCGAGGCTTTCGTCATACGCATCGTCCGATTTTTTGATGCATGGGCGCCCAAGGCAAATTATTTGCTCTCGAACTCAAGAAATCGAGTTGGACCGTAGTCCAATTTTTTCCACCATTGACCGCCTTCGCTCATGGCGCTTGTCGGCCGCGCAATGTCTGCATGAGGTGGAATCGTTTGCGCCATGGGTGGCAGCGGAATGACGCATCTGCTCGATAAGCGGCACGGCGGTTACTGTTGCGCACCACGGCGGCCAAATCGGGTCCCAAAGGGCAGACCCTGGTGTTCAAGATCGATATTCGTACGCCTTTTCAGCGCGTTCAGCCGCCGCGTGCGCGACGATGGCGTGCTGCGGTGACAGATGGCAAACCGGATCGGTGGCACGTGCATCGCCCGTCAGCAGGAAAGCCTGGCAGCGGCATCCACCGAAATCCTGCTCGCGCCGGGGACAGGATTGGCACGGCTCCCGCATCCAGTTTGTATCGCGGAATGCCAGGAACGCTGGCGAAGCGCGCCAGATGTCGGCAAGCGAATGCTCGCGCACATTCCAGAATTCAAGGCCGGGAATGACTTCAGCGGCGTGGCAGGGAAGCACCCGCCCGGCCGGCGTAACGTTGAGCGAGCGGCGGCCCCAGCCGCCGACGCACGGCTTGGGAAAGCGCGCATAGTAATCCGGCACTACAGCATCGATGACGATCTGTCCCCGATGCCTGTCGCGCAGCATCTCCACCGTGCGCACGGCGTCGTCCACCTGCTCGCCGGTCGGCATCAAGGCCGCCCGATTTTTCAGGGCCCAGCCGTAATACTGCACATGCGCAATTTCCACCCGGCTGGCGCCAAGCGAGAGCGACAAGTCCACCATCGCCTCGATACGGCCGATATTGGCGCGGTGCACGACCATGTTGATGGTGAGGGGCAGCCCAAGACGCACAACCTCCTTGGCCAAGGCGCGCTTGCGCGCGAACGCGCTTTTGTAGCCGGCGATGTGATCGGCCGATGCCTCGTCGCTGTCCTGAATCGAAATCTGCACGTGGTCGAGGCCGGCAGCGGCGAGCGCAGCGAGTGTCTGCGGCGTCAAGCCAACCGCCGACGTAATGAGATTGCTGTAAAGGCCGGCTTCGCGCGCGGCCTTGACGATGTCCGGCAGATCGCGCCGCGCTGCAGGCTCCCCGCCGGAGAGATGCACCTGCAGCACGCCAAGCGCGGCCGCTTCGCGGCAAACACGCGCCCAGCTCGCGGTGTCGAGCTCGTCGACACGCTTGTCGAGCGCAAGCGGATTTGAGCAGTACGGGCAGCCGAGTGGGCAGCGATGGGTAAGCTCAGCAAGCAGGCCAAGCGGTGCGGGAATTATCGTTCCATTACTTGTCGCCAACAATGCGGTCCCTTGTTCGTTAGCCGCCGGACTTGTCCCGGCCCTCCACGCCTTTACGCGCTTAAATTGGAAAAGCAACAGCCGAGCGCGTGTTGATAGCCCGGCCGAGCAAAGGCGCCCTCGCCGCGTATTTAGCGGGTGCCGGTCGGCACAGCTCCGCTGTCGACACCCCCCGAACGCAAGGCGCATTTGAGCCTAACGCGCCTAGTTCAGGACCTCGGACAAAACGCGGCCTTCACAGCCGTTTGGCGGCCGGACATTCAGCAGGAAGGCGATCGTCCGCCCAGGGTCCCCGACTTCGGACTCGCCGTATTTGCCGGGCTTGATCCAATTTGGGCCTGGCACATTCGTGTCATACGACCATGGCGATCCGTGAGTCGAGCCATAGGTGTGCTGGCGCATCGTGAAGACAATGGGGTCCAAGATTACCGCGTCTCACGTCGATGCAAGGCTTCTGCGCGGAACCGGAGGCGCGGGGACGCTCTTCGCCTCCACCTGGCTTGGCATTCTCGTATCGACCACGGCGCACTTCTCCGGGTCGATCATTGGGGTGGTCCAGCACGAAGGATTTCTTCAGTGCGCTGGATCGCAAACAATATTGTGCTGGCTTGGATCATTGCGATCCGACGACGGCCACGATCGCCGCGACATGTTACGGGCTCACATGGCTGATGGCTGCAACGCGATGTCGGGAGGAGTCTGCTTCACCCCTGAATGCGAATGCTCGTCGGCGTGAGAGAAATATTTTTTGTGAGGCAAAGTACCGCGCCCCCGAACGCCAAAACGTCCCGTATAGAATTGCAATTCGTTCCCCTTTAGGCTGGATTGGAAGGGCCGTTCGTAATGGGGATATATGGCAAAGGTCGTAGTTACTTTAGTCGCCGGTGCGGCACTTGTGGCGACTGCGATTGCGCCCCGCAGCGCTTCCGCGCAAACACCCATACAATTGCCCCCGATCGATGTCATCGCCACCACCCCCCTGTCGACAGCCCCCGGCGCCGGTGGGCCGATCGATATTACAAGCATCGATCGCGACAAGGTACCTGCCAACACTCAAACCTTGACGCCGCAAGACTTTGACCACGCCAAATCCAACAGCGTACCCGATAGCCTGCTTCAGCGTGTACCGAGCGTGTTCAACAATGATACTGCGGTAAATCCTTTCCAGCCCGACGTTCAGTATCGCGGCTTTGTTGCTTCACCCACGGTCGGGACGCCGCAGGGCCTTGCCGTCTACCAGAATGGCGTGCGCGTCAACGAGGTGTTCGGTGACACCGTCAACTGGGACTTCATCCCAAGCTATGCGGTCCATCGCCTGGATGTCGTGCCGAACGATCCCACTTACGGCCTGAACGCCTTGGGCGGCGCGATTTCTATCCAGATGAAAAACGGCTTCAACTACCAGGGCAGCGAAGCCGAGTTTCGCGGCGGGTCCTTCGGCCGCCGAGCTCTCACGCTGCAGTCGGGGCAGCAGTTCGGCAACGTCGCAGCCTATGTGGCGGCTGATGCTCTCAACGATGACGGTTGGCGCGACCAGTCACGGTCAAAGTTGCGTCGTGTTTTCGCCGATATCGGCGCCCGCAATGACACATCGGAATTCCACGTCAACTACATGGGGGCTCAAAACACCTTCGGCGCTTTGGCGAGCACACCTATTCAGCTTTTGGATCAGCGCTGGAGCGCGATTTACACATCGCCGCAGACCTACAACAATCGCTTGAATTTTGTGAACGCGATCGGCAGCCACAACTTCAGCGACACGCTGAATGTCAAGGCGAACACCTACTACCGCGGCTTCCGCCAGAAACATGTCGACGGCAATACCAGTGACGTTGAGGAGTGCAGCTTCGATCCGGCGATCCTTTGCCTCGATGACAGCCCGCTGAATGGCGGCGGCATCCCGACTTCAATTCTCAATGGAAGTCTGGCTGGCTCGGTGGATCGCACCCGGACCACCGCCGACGCCTACGGTGCATCGGCACAGTTGACCAGCACGAGCGAAGTCTGGGGACGACAAAATCACTTCGTTGTCGGCGCCAGCATCGATCGCGGCCGTGCCAATTTCCAGGCAGCGAGCGAACTTGGCACGGTGGGGAGCGACCTCTTCGTCACCGGCACGGGAGTAATTGTCAATCAGCCCGATGGTCTTGTTGCGCCGGTCGATCTCATCACACGCAACACCTACACCGGCCTCTACGTAACCGACACGTTTGACCTCACACGCCAGCTGTCAGTGACCGCAGGCGGTCGGTTCAATGTCGCCAACATCCAGCTCAACGACCAGCTCGGCACGGCGCTGAACGGGACCAGCAATTTTCAGCATTTCAACCCCGTCATCGGGGCGACTTACAAGATCACGCCGCAGGTCACCACCTACGCCGGATATTCGGAATCGAACCGCGCCCCCAACCCGTCGGAACTGGGCTGCGCCGATCCGGCCCGACCCTGCCTGCTGGATAATTTCCTGGTGTCCGACCCGCCGCTCCAGCAGGTGGTCGGGCGGACCTGGGAAGCTGGCTTTCGCGGGCAGCATGATCTAGGGAACAAAAGGAAAGTAAGCTGGAATGTCGGTGCCTATCTCACCGACACACAAAACGACATTCTGAGCGTGCCGAGCACGATCACGGGGCGTGGATTTTTCCAGAACGTCGGTGGCACGCGTCGCGAGGGCGTGGAGGCCGGCGTCACCTACGATCACGACATGTGGAAGCTGTTTGCGGGCTACGCTTTCATTAATGCCACATTCCGCGATGCGGTAACCCTGTCATCGCCCAATAACCCATTTGCTGACGCTGACGGTCTTATTCACGTCCAGCCCGGCGACCATCTGCCGGCAATTCCGCAGCACCGTTTTAAAGCAGGCGCAGAATACTCGATTTTGCCTCAATGGAAAGTTGGCGCGAATTTGGTCGCTTTTAGCGGGCAGTATCTCCATGGCGACGAGTCGAATCAGAACCCCAAGCTGCCTGGTTACTGGGTGCTCAATCTGCACACGACTTACCAAGTCACGAAAAACTTCGAAGCCTTCATGCTTGTTCAAAATCTGTTCAACAATCGATATTACACTTTCGGCACTTTCTTCGATACGACTGAGGTGCCATTCCTAAATTTGACCGATCCGCGCACGCTCAGCCCGGGTGCACCGTTGGCGATTTACGGGGGTTTGCGCGTGAAACTCTAACTTGCTCGGCTTCATTACAGGCTCCTGTTGACTCCCTCGCATGCTCGGCGCGGCCGGCTAATCGGTACGATACGACCCGATTGTTGGCTTTCCCCGGTCGAGACGAATCATGATGCGTCAGAACAATATTCACGCGACTGCGCGCTTGGACGGCAGATACCGCTATTAACAACCGGTCCTTGCCGCGGCACCTTCCAGTGAATGCCGCTTTTGGGCGTTCTCGGCCCGATTGCCCTGAAGCCTGTTGAGGATCCCGCTCCGCTGCGGGCGATATCAGAATTCGGCGGGTAAATACCCGTTGATCTCAAGGCCAATGCAGATTTCGACGAGAGTAGGAGTCGTCCAGACCATGAGACTTTCCTCCGGTTCAAGCTTTCGATTGTATCGCGTGCCCAATGATAGCGCCCAATCGGCAGGGTGACAACTGTTGCTGATTGTCGCGGTTTCATCTTGTTTGTGGATCCGCAGTGGTAGTTATGCCGATGTCAACACCCGACGGGGTCGTACAGTATCGGCATCGCCGTTTGCCATGGACCCGAGTATAGCGACGGCCGCGGCCGGTGCTACTGACGAAACTGGCGTGTGCACGCTGGGCGCTGCATCGATCAATGTCTCGAATCCAATGCAATCGCGCGAAAGGCGCCGTGCGACTTCGTGCAGTAAGCCGGCACCGATGCCCGCGGCAACAACCGGAGCGTCGGGCGGCACCTGCCCTCGCGAGAGCACAAGCAAGCCGCCGTCGGTAATCGCCCGGATCTGGGCTTCGGCAAAATACTGCGCCAATGCTATCCACGCCGGAGTATCGGCATCATCAACATCGCGCCCAACCATACGTGCAAGCCGCGCCTGCGACGCGGCCACGGTTTTGGCGCGGCCGTCGGCACTAGCCATCTGATCCGCTCCGTCCGGGAGACTGCCGAGGATCCGGTGTACGTCGGCCATGTTCGCGAAGTTTTCGTGGATCAGCTCAGTCCAGCCTCCCACGAAAGGCGCTCGGTCGGCAGTAGCCATAAGGACGCTGCGGACTAGTCCGGTATAGACAAGCTCGCCGGTGGCAAGCCGCTCGGCATCCGTGTAGCCACGATTGGCGATAGTGCCGTTTACAATCGGAACGATGTCTGTCGTAGTCGAACCTATATCCATGAACAAAGAGGAGCCAATCGCTTTGCTGACCACGGACGCACTGGCAAACCAGTTGGCGGACGCAATATCGCTGACATGCTTTGCTGCGTCTGCGGGTGCTACAAAGCCGGCGCGGCCGGCATAGATCATGACACGGCTGTGCGCCAATTCACGCACTGCCGCCGTAGTGAGCCCCGCAACCCCCTCCGCGCGCGATGAGAAGGTGTCCGCCAGTTCCCCCGTCATAGTGACGGCTTGGCAATCAGCTTGACCGATCAGTGCCTTGGCCTCTCCGAAGGCCTCAACCAAGCGCTCAAGTCCAAGCCTTAGCGGCGCAGCGACCTGAATCGCCGCTGTTATGCGGCCGTTTTCGACGCGCGCCGCTTTGAGGTGCGCACCGCCGATATCCCAGCCCACGACCGCCATCGCACTCTCCTTTAAACTCAAGTGCTTTTAAGTGAATCAACCTTGTCGGACCTGTATATCGGCCGATACGATAGAAATTGGCATGGAAATTATTCCCGTCATCGACCTTAAGAATGGAATAGTTGTTCACGCACGAATGGGTCGGCGAGAACTCTACCGCCCAATCCAGACCCCCCTTTCCCCCACAAGCAATCCGCTCGACGTCGTGGCTGGCGTCATGTCAATCTACTCATTCGCAGCCTTCTATATTGCCGACCTTGACGCAATCGGAGGCAGCGGAAGCAATCACGCCACCATTGTGAAACTCAAACAGGCATTTCCGCAAGTTACGTTCTGGCTCGATAACGGTATTGCCGATGCCGACCTGGCCGAGAAGTGGCTGCAGCAAGACCTTGGTTACTTGGTTCTGGGCAGTGAGACGCAAGTGGACACGACTGTTGTTGATCGCTTTTCAAAAGATCCTCGCTTTGTGCTGTCGCTCGATTTTCGCGAAGCCGAGTTCCAAGGCCCCTCAACTCTATTGACGCACGCTGACCGCTGGCCGCATCGAGTGATCGTCATGACGCTAGATCGAGTTGGCAGCCGCGCGGGACCGGACATGGAACGCCTTCGCGCCATTAAGGCGGCGACTAACACGCGCGCAATCTATGCTGCGGGGGGCGTACGCGATGCCGGTGACCTGCACACTCTCGCGGCTGCGGGCATAGCTGGAACGCTCGTCGCGTCCAGCTTGCACGACGGACGAGTTACGACGGCCGACATTCAACAGCTGAAAAAATCAATCGAGAAGGGAGCTGCGTGTTGTAGCTCCCTTCTCTGATCGGTCTGACCACGCCGGTCCGTCTTCTACGCGGCGAAAGGATGCTTGACTTGGTCGCGCTTGGCGACGACTTCGGCGACCTTTGGCTCGCCAGCAACTGCGCGTGCAATGGCTTCTTTGGTGGCGCGATAATTGAAGTCTTGTATTTTCTTGTCGTCCGCCGCCTCCCAGTGGATGAAAACGCCGACACAGATAAACAAATTTTCGGCTTCATTCTGCGGGATCACGCCTTCCGCCACGCTGTCAGCCACCGCCTTGCCAACCGCATGCTGAGCTGGCCCGAACATTTGCACCGCTTGTTTGGCGCTTTTGATCGTGACCTTGTTAAACAGCACTGTTGCAGGTTTACACATTAGATTTGGCGCCACGAGCGCAAGTAGCGTTGTAAATCCGTCCTTGTTGTTTGTCAGGCAATTTGCAAACGCCGTTTCTGCAGCACTTCCCCGCGGCCCCATAATGAGATCGATGTGCGCGACCTCATTACCATCGCCGACGAGTGATTCACCAACGCATAGTCCACTAATTTTTGCCATCGCCATCTCCTCCCAACGAAATATTACACCTTCACCGGTCGCCATTGTAGGGCACCCGGCCGAACAGCTATCCTTGTTGTCAGCGTCCGAAACTCGGACCGGTTAACCAGATAGCGGCAAAGGTTTTCCGCAAGCGAAAGTCAATCACTGTTGCCCGCCGTCGGCAAGACGCTCCGCAGTCGATGCGCAAAAAGAGTCGCCACAGTCAGGTCGGCGCTTGTCCCGGGGTTGACGCTCGCGTGCTTTAGTGCGGCATCCCAGCCAAGAACGTCGGGAAGGACATCGTTGAGCCGGTTGGCCTTTCCGGCCTGTGCAGCTAGGTTTGCAGCTTCGCGGCGAATTTGATCCGCAACCGATAAGCCATGTACGCGGACGATATGGCTGTCTGGAAATGCTGAAAGAAAGCCGAGATAGGCAGTCAGTGTTGCCAGACGCCGATCGGAAGAGGCAGCAAGCGCGGTTGCGAATACCGGCTCGCCGAGGTCAAAAACGTCCGCAAAGTCGGTCACATATTGGCGAGCGATGCGATCGCGATCCGCTGCCTCGGCCATGGCCTCGCGCAAGGTTACCGTCGCAGGCTTAAACACATCGTAACGTTCGGCGCGTCCCAGCCCTCGCGGCGATGCCCGCACGATGGCACGGAACGTCAGGTCTGCATCCTCCCGATCAAGTCCTTGTAGAACCGCCGAAAGCGATGACTGCAGGTTATACGGCCGCGCCTCCGCTGCTACCGCAAGCGGAACGCAAAGTAGGATGATACCGAGATTGGTATTGCTCTTGACAGCTTCGAAGCTTGCTTCGACAGCTCCGAGAATTCGCGCTCCGACCCTTTGCCCCGTAGCTGCAAGTGGCCGTGTCGCAGCCGCCGCGCTGCGCTCGAAGTCGGTCACCGTCATACGGTGCCCGTCGGCGAAGACATGAACGTTGCCGGGCTTTGGTGCGTCCAGCTCGTCCCGACATGCTTCTTCAAACGCGCGCGCGATCGGATTCGACCAGTCGCGCGCTGGCGCTAACTCAGACATTGCCCTGGGCCCGCATTGCGAGCCCGGAGATGAGATCGCTCGCGAGTGTCTCGGCGATATCAATGGGTGTGGTTCGTTGCAAACCCGACCACGCCGGCATGCTATTTACTTCAAGGACTGTCGGCCGTTCGTCGCAATCGTAGACTATGTCGACGCCGGCAAAATTGGCCCCGACCGCGGCAGTCGCAGCAATGGCAAGATCTCGCATAGTGCCATCTGCAACTGCGGCGACTGGCTTTCCGCCGCGCTTTACATTTGTCACCCAATGCGCGGAATGGCGCATCATGGCGGCGACGACCCGCCGTTGTGAGACGAGCACGCGAAAATCATGGAAGCCGTCCCGTTCGACCCCGACATATCGCTGCAGATAATAGACTCCCGATACTGTGGCAGGCGGCGGAAGTTCCTCGGGGCTGTAGATGAGTTTCAAGCCGCGTCCCTGAGAGCCGAACAGCGGCTTGAGAACGAGTGGGCTGGTTTCCCGCCGCACGATTTCCGCCGCAGCCTCAAATGATTCAGCAGCCCAGGTCGCCGGAGTCGGCAGACCGGCGCGTGCAAGCAAGAAACTCGTCATTGATTTGTCGACACACCGCTCGATGGTCCGCGCATTGTTCCAGACTGGGATGCCAATTTCTTGTAGCGCATGCAGGACACCGAGACGCAGCGTCACCGCCTCAAAGCTACCACCCGCCATATCGCGCACGAGTACGGCGTTGGGCAAACCAGCGCCTAACCCAGGCAGGATGAGGCCCTTCGGACTCGTCGTGTCGAAACGGCAAGCCGCCAGCATCAGCCGCTGCGCTCGCGCACCCACCGCGGCGAATGCTTTGCAGAGAGAGCGCGTGTGCCAGTCGTTTGAATCGGTAACAAGAGCAATAGTCGGGCCGGACGGCGACGCAAGCGGCGCGAGCAACTCAGGCGAATGAGGCATCGAGAAGTTTCAAGTTGAGATGGCCGGCATGGAAGCTCTCGCCGGTTTCGAGCGCCGTGACCGTCACCTGGCCCGGACTAAACAACATTGGATCGATGGCGTAGAAATCGCCTTTGAAGCGCGTGAAGATTTCAGCAAACGGCTGACCATAGTCGCGCGAGCCCGCGCTCGGTAATTGCTGGGCCAGTGCGCGAGCATCGGTGGCCGAGCCGATTACGATCAGATGAGCGCGCCCTGCGTAGATAATGGCATCGTTCGTCCGCCCCATCGCAATAACCATGTCGGGATGCGGCGGCGCTAGGGGTGCAGCCGCCATGCCTTCGACAATCCGGTCGAGCGGGAACTTCAACTCATACGCCTTGTGCAAAGCGACTTCGAGCGTGCGCGCTACGATTTGCGTAGCACCAGCAAGACTCTGCGTCGGCGCATAGATGATGGTCAAGCGCTCCGGCGCAACGCCGCAGGCCTGCAGCACTTTGTCCACGATTTGAGGCGGCGGCGGACGCGCGCTTTCCAATACCAAAACGGCCTCCTTCGCCGCGTCTCGATACTCGAGCAGTTCGAACAATGGCTCTACGCGGGCAAGCGCCCTGGCAGGGCCGGAACCAAGAGCAAAAAAAGCGTCGGGGCCTTTTCCGTGCATGAGCCGCCAACCGGCATATTGCCCGGCCAAACACGCGATTACCGGATTGCTCGAATGCACCAATAGTGTCCAGGGCCACCGCGGCGTCATGGTGCTCGACGTGAGTTCCACCTTCCCCAATCCACCCATACAGATCTCGGCAATCGCCAAGCCGGCTGCAATGCTGCCCTGCATGCTGCTACCGGCATCGATTAAGGTCTCGCCGCGTTCTCCTTGTGCGACCGCAATCTTGAGCTCGGCTTTGGCGGCCACAAGCGTTTTGATCAGCGCAGCGGCACGGGCGTTCAGGCTGACGGAGGTCGACTCAGTCATGCCACGCCTTCGGCAAGAAGCATGTGCAACATCGCACTACGTTTCTCGACAAGTTGTTTCGCTTCTAGCACCGTCGCCCCCCACGCGAACGCCGAGCACAGCGGTTGCTCGGCCTCGACCCGACTGCCGGGGACGGGACGATCGGCGGTCCATTCCGGCCAATCGAAGGTGGGTGCTGCCAAGATGCCTCGTGGCGCATAAACAATGGCGCCTGCCATCGCAGTGCGATAGCTCGGAGCGGACGTAGGCAGTGCGCCGCGGCAGGCATCGAGATGAAGAGAGAACAGCGAGGAACCCTCCGGCTCGAACAGGTCAAAAGTCGCGCCGGGCCGAGGATTGAGCTCAAGCAACTGAAAAACATCTCCGTCGAGGACAAAATCGGCACTGTTCAAACCAACGAGCGGCATGATGGAATTGAGCCGCCCGAGCGCTGCGATCATGGCCTCCTTCATAACCTCACCAATCGGCGCGGGCCGAACAGCTCCGCCATAACGGAAAGGATGCCGCGGTGTGGGCGCCGTCCATTGCGCGCTGAACCCGAGCACTAATACATTGCTGCCATCGCAAAGCAGCAGTGCGGAAACTGGCTCTCCATTGACGCGGCGTTGAAAATAGATGTCCTTGGCGCGCTTATTTACCTCGTCAGCTGACCTAATGTGCCAACCTCCCGCGCCGCCAATACGTTTCGCTAGCCAACGGTCCACATCCGGCGGAGGCACAAGCGATGTCTCCGGGTGCGGAATGTTGGCTTCGCGACACCTTGCCGCAAACCCAATTGGGTCTTTGGCGCGCTTGACGGTTTCCGGACTGTTGCCAAGAAGCCGCCACCGCTGACTTATCATTCTCAGCAGGTCGGCGCGATCCTCGAAACCACTGCCGCAGACAATGCCGACGCAATCACGGCTATCGGCCAAAGTTTCTAAAGCGGTGATGAGCCGATCGCCATTTATCGGACGGGCGAAACTGACGCGAATGTGAGCGGCGGCAGCGCCAATTGTATCCTGATCGCCGAACCCGTCGACAACGAGCGGCACGTACCCGCCGCGCCGGGCTGAGGCGGCGAGCGCTCGGCCCGAGGCAGCGGCAATCAGCACCAGACCCTTATCCATTGAGTTCGCGAGCAAGCGTGAACGCGTCGCGGAAATCCAAACACACGGGCTTTGTGGCTTCGATCATCTTCTTGAACAAACCAAACTCAGTCTTGTACTTGATATTACCGATGGTGAGTGGACCCACTCCGAGGGTGCCACGTGTATTAACCTCGCTCCCATTTGCCGTCATATCGAGGCCTTCGACGCCGGGAGGTGGAACCGCGTTCACGTCGGCAACTATAAGAAGGTCTTTTGCCATTTCTAGTTGCGGGCCCGTCAAGATTTGTACGCCAGCGCGGCCTGCGCACAAGGCAATTTCGCTCGTCGATAGGATCCCGATTTTCTTTTCCTCGTTACTACCGTCGGCGGCACGAGCTTCGACACCGAAGCGTGTCTTCATTTCGTCAGCGCCGTCGCTCACGCGCTTTATACCGTCGTACCCGACAAGTGTGACGTCAGCACCTTGCAAAGCCGCAATGACGGCGGCGGAAAATCCGACGACCCCGGTTGCGCCGAACACCGCGACGCGGACACCTTTGAGTTGCTGGCCTTTCTTTTCACGTAGCAACTTCTCGACGCAGGCGACCATTGCGGCTGCCGTAGTAAAGGAGCCTGCAGGGTCGGCGATGAACGAAATACCAAATGGCGGCACGAGCGCCTTCTTGGCGGTCTCGAGCATGTCCAGTGCCATGGTCGCTTGCCTGCCCCCAAAGAAGATGCCGGTCTTGGCTCCTATTTTTGGAGGGCGAGAGAAAATGGCGTCCTGTACCAGACCGGTCACTTCCGCGAGCGTGACGTTGGTATAGGGAATGGCGGCGTCAAAACCGGCATCGAGAGCCATATTTACATCGAAGGGGCTCATGTGCCTGAGCGGGGTCAGCATATGCAGGATATGCTTTTCAGCCACATCCGCCTCCTGGCCAGATCACAGATCAGGCATCGCCGCAACCGTGGCAGCTTCTATATCTGCGCCGCGATTGAGCCCCTTGCAAGCGATGATGTCCAGGGTTTCGCAGCGCGGTTGGCCGCGCGCGAAGGTGATCAAATGTTTCGCTTCATTAAGCGAACGAACAAACGCAAATCCGGTCGGGCCCCACGAACTCTGACCGATGCCGAGCGCTCCTTCACTTTCAAGAAGCTCGAGCGCCGCAGCGACATCGGGGCTGGCAAACGGATACCCTCCTTGCAGCGGTGCAAAATACGCGCCGAGAATCGTCTGCATCTGCTTGATTGACGCGGCAAAAGAATCGATATCCGCTTCCGCAAGCGCCGGTAGCGCCTGCATTAACACAAGGCGGCAGATATGCGCAGCGTCCGTAGCAGCAAATGCTGGCAAACGCGCGAACTTCGCTCTTTCCTCTTCTCCATGCAGGCCAATTCGTTTGCGGTCGAGAACAAGCAGGATACGCCATTCGTCCGGGAAAGGTATTCGGCTGACGATTGGCGCGACGCGCGTTCCCTCTCCACATCCGCCGTCGACCACTATGCCGCCTGAATCGAATAGACCGATACCCACGCCTGACCGATGGCCGCGTCCAAGGCGAAATGCATCGCCACGGATGTCGAGTGGCATGTTGTGTAGCGCGCGGATGCCCGCAGCAAGCGCAAGTGCGAGCTGCGTGCCGGAGCCAAGTCCGGCGTGACTCGGAATAGCTTCTGCAATGTGCACGTGATGAGCACCATCGACAGACAGCAAAACTTGCAGACGCTCGAGATAACGACGCGCGCGTTCGCTGTCTGGCCCGGTCACCTGTGCTACCGCCGCTCTGGAAATGACAACGCGCGTACGCAAGTCGCTGATCGCGAGACCGAAGCTGCCGAAACTTCGTCCAAGCTCGCCGTTTAAATCAAGGAATCCCAGATGGAGCCTGGCCGAAGCAGTAACCGTCACGCCGTTCGGACCTCTACTCAACCTTTGCTCCCAAGCAGGGCTTTTTCATTTATGCAAACCAGGACTAGACTGCGACAGTTGGACTCGCTTGGCAATCCGAACAGATCGGATTGATCGGCCACGAGAAAGGCTTCCATCATGACGACAGAAGCAACCAAAGAACGCACCTACAGCGAAGACGAGATCAAGGCGCGACTCGCCCGCGACTTGCCGCATTGGTGGTTGGAAGGCGGCTGGATTCGCCGCAAGTACCGCACCAACAGCTGGAAAGGCACGTTGATGGTCATCAACGCCGTGGGGCATTTGGCTGAAGCAGCGTGGCACCATCCCGACATCACCGCTTCCTACGCCTGGGTCGAGGTGCGCCTGCAGAACCACGCGGCAAAAGGGATCACCGACAAGGATTTTGAATTGGCTAAGAAGATCGAAGAGATTGTTCAGTGGCAGCCCGCCAAAGGAGGCTCGCTGGAGGGCACGCCGCAACAGGATGCGCGCTTCGCCTACATCAAGTACGACAAGTAAGTTTGGACGTAACAACAGATTGACGACGGCCGAACGTACCGCACGACAGGAAACGGCATGGCTGAAGCTTGGATTCACGGCAAGTCAGCCGCGCTCGAAGCCGCGATCGCGAAAGCTGCAAGCCTCTTGTCGGCTAGCCGTTTGCCGGTGATTGCCGGGCTCGGCACCGATGTTGCCGGGGCTCGCGCCGCAATCAAACTAGCGCAAAGCGTGGGCGGTGTTGTCGATCACATGCATTCCGACGCCCTGCTGCGCGACCTCGACGTCATGCGCGAGGCCGGAATGATGGTCACCACGCCCAACGAAACGCGCGTGCACGCGGACTTTCTTCTGCTGGTCGGCCCCGGACTGATTGAAGCTTGGCCCGCCTTACCCGCAAGGCTATTTGCCAATCGCCGTATCGTCTGGCTTTGCCCGGATGCTGGGGCTCGGCCTGAAAACACGCCTGGAAATATGGTCGTCGTCGGCGATGATCCCTTTGAATTGCCAGTCGTCCTCGCCGCCCTGCGCGCGCGTTGCGCCGGAAGACCAGTGGCACATCCACCGCTTCCCTTGGCGACAATCGATTCGCTGATGGCGGAGCTGAAAAAAGTTCGTTTCGGAGTTGCAATATGGTCGGCAGCCCGGCACGACAGTCCTACCATCGAGATGTTATGCGGCCTGGTGGACGATCTTAACAACGGGACGCGCTTTTCCGGTCTGCCTTTGGCAGCTGCCGACAATGCCACCGCGGTGCAACAAGTGGCCGGTTGGATGACTGGCTTTCCTTTGCGCACAGGGTTCGGCCGCGGGTTCCCGGAGCACGACCCCTGGCGATTGGACGCATCGCGTCTCATCGATAGCGGCGAAGCTGATTGCGCACTATGGATTTCCGCCTATGCCGCACGACCGCCAACATGGAAGCGCAAACCGAGGCTTGTCGCGCTCACCGCCGCGCCCGACTTGCCTGAGG
>DASRAF010000458.1:0-2899 GCA_035638295.1 Pseudolabrys sp. | reverse complement strand
GCCACGCTCGGCCTCCTTCAATGTCTTCCAACCGAACCATGCCTTGAGTTGGTGAGCGGTCGCGCCTTCCTCTGACATCTCGAAAGCGATCTGATTGCCCCTTGCAGACACCGGGGAGGTTCAAAAATTAGTGGGGTTCTTGATCACCGCGGACTCTTTGACTCTTCACGACTTGTGATCTCCAAGACAGACCCGACGGCATGGATCAAAGAATCCTCCTCAAATGGCTTGCTCAAGAATGCAATAGCCCCAGCTTTTAGTGCCTGCTCTCGCGCCTTAGAATCTGCGAACGCGGTAACGAAAATTACTGGCGTGCAATATCCCTTTTCCAGCAAGTGCGCCTGCAAATCGAGCCCGCTCAGTCCGGGCATATGCAAGTCAGTGATTAGGCAAACGGTGTTGCTCACCTGACCGGATTCCAAAAACTCCTCCGAAGATGCGAATGTATGCGATCTATACCCCAATGACGTCAGTAGATCGCTGATGCTGTCTCTAACGAAAGCATCATCGTCGACAATTGAGATTGCGGGCCCTCTGTAACACAATCGATAGCTCCTTTGTCGCCCCGCTAGCACCGCATCCATGCGGCCATTATTCCCAACACAAACCTTTGATGGCTTTCACTGCAGCGCCCGGTTCTGCTGCAGGGATGGTGATGAAAGACCGTAGCGAAAGCGCGCTTTTGACCGATGTGATAATCGTCACAATTTGTCGCTTTGCGCGGGGCGGCGAAGTCAGGGCTCCCACTTCAAGCCAGCGTGAGATCGGATCCAGAAGACCAAGACATTCACCGGCATCAAGGCGTCAATACGCAGGACTTTGCCCTGCAGGAAGGCGTGGGCCCGATCGTCGACCGGTCCAAGGGGCATTCTGAGCGATCGAAAATAGAGTGAGCGTCGATGTCTCACGCATTTGGTGACTCTAATCAAACACAAGAATATTCCTGCAGAACTTACCTGCAAAAGTGAGATTCGTTATGACGACATACGGCCATGCCAGGTGAGCACCAGGGACCAGGATTTCAGCAGTCAGGTTGCCGAGTTGAAGGCGGTGCCGTCGCGGGATTGGTTGGAATTGAGGGTGGCGTAGTCTCCGGGGTGTTCAACCTCGAATCATCCGGCGTTGGCGCGCCGGATTGGAGACCACGCCATGACGAACGCTACCACGCATTCAACGATTCCGCATGCGGAAGGCGAGAGTTCGGCCCATCTTTTCGACGGCTGGTTTGACCCGATCGAGGCGGCTGTGCGCGAGCGGGTACGCGAGTTCATTCAGGTCCTAATCGAGGACGAGCTCGAGGCAACGTTGTTGCGCCCGCGTTATGGACGGCTGCCAAAGACCGATGCGGCGGAGGTGGATGCCTCGGCTGCCATCGGCCACCGTCACGGTCGGCGGCCGCGGTCGCTGATGGGTAGCTTTGGCCGCGTCGAGCTTGCAGTGCCGCGTGCCAGGCTTGCCGGGCCGGATGGCAAGACCAGCGAGTGGCAAAGCCAGGTGCTGCCGGCCTATCAGCGCCGAACGCGTGCCGTCGACGCGTTGATCGCCGGCGCCTACCTTGCGGGCACCAATACGCGACGGGTCCGGCGCGCGCTCGGGGCACTGTTCGGCGGGGCGGTCGGCAAGGACACAGTGAGCCGGGTGTGGCGCAAGGTGCAGGCCGATTGGGAGGCCTGGAACGCCCGCCCCCTCGCCGGAGAGCCGATTGTGCGACTGATCCTGGACGGCACGGTCGTACGCGTCCGGCTTGACCGCAAGGCCACGGCGATCTCGCTGCTCGTGGTTATCGGCGTGCGCACCAATGGCCAGAAGGTGCTGCTGGCGATCAAGAGCATGGGCGGGGAGAGTGCCGAGGCCTGGCGCGCCGTGCTCGATGATCTGATCGGGCGCGGCTTGCGGCGGCCCGAGTTTTTGATCGTCGACGGCGCGCCGGGGCTGGAGAAGGCGATCGCCGCCGTATGGGACGGCGTGCCGGTGCAGCGCTGCACGGTGCACAAGCTCCGCAACCTGCTGGCGCACGCGCCTGAGCGGCTGCGCGCCGAGATAACCGCCGAGTACAACGAGATGATGTACGCCGCCAGCCGCGAGCAGATCATGGAGCGTCGCAAGGCCTTCATCCGCAAATGGCGGACCAAGCATTGGGCCGTAGCCAATAGCCTGCGGGAAGCCGGCGACCGGCTCTTCACCTTCACCTGTCTGCCGCCGATGCAATGGCGCAGCGCCCGAACCACCAACGCGATCGAACGGCTGCACGAGGAGTTCAAGCGACGGATCAAGACGCAGACCGTGCTGCCATCCGCTGAAACGGCAGCCATGTTGTTCTGGGCCTTGCTCGCTTCCGGGCAGATCACCATGCGCAAAGTCGATGGATGGCAAACGCTCACCATCAAGCCCAACGATCAGCCAATTGACCTCGCCGCCTGAGCCGATATCCTCATGTTACCGAAGACCGCGCCACGCCGATTTCCAACACGATCCGCGACGGCACCCGTGCTCTACCCCTCTCCCTGTCCCTCCCCCACAAGGGGGGAGGGAACGCTGTGGCACTGCTCTGCCCAAATGGCAGGCCAGCATTCGCGCACACGCTTAGGGATACGCAGGCTTAGCCGGGATAACAGCACTGCCTACCCGCCGTTGTCGTCGCCTTCCTCGCTGATGCGCTCGACCGACACCACCTTCTCGTTCTCGTCGGTGTCGAACACGATCACACCTTGGGTCGAGCGGCTGGCGATACGGATGCCCTCGACGCGGGTGCGGATGAGCTGACCGCCATTGGTCACCAGCATGATCTGGTCCTGGTCCTCGACCGGGAACGAGGCCACCACACGGCCGGTCTTGCCAGTGACCGCCATGGCGACGATGCCTTTGCCGCCGCGGCCAGTGGTTCGATATTCGTAGGAGG
>DASRAF010000457.1:0-19004 GCA_035638295.1 Pseudolabrys sp. | reverse complement strand
CCCTGGCTCCACCAGCCTCCGCTCGCTTCGCGAGCAACGGCTCGGCTGGTCAACCGTTGCTCATGCATTTTAGCAATTGGGGCGTTGTCGCGCATTTGCACTTTTCTAGTTTCGTCGGGGGGAAATCATGCGAGGTAAGGTCGCGCTAGAGGAACATTTCGCCATCAATGACACGTTGATGGATTCGAAGGGATTCTTCCCGGACGACGCCTGGGCGGAAGTGCGCGAGCGTGTTCTCGATATTCACGGGCGACGCGTTCGCCTGATGGACGAATTCGGGATCGAAATGATGATTCTGTCGCTCAACGCGCCGGCGATCCAGGCCATCCCCGATGCAAAGAAGGCCAACGACATGGCAAGGAAGGCGAATGATTACCTTGCCGATGCCGTTCGCAAGCAGCCCGACCGCTTTCAGGCCCTGGCAGCACTGCCGCTACAGGATCCTGATCTCGCCGCCAGAGAGTTGCAGCGCTGCGTCAAGGATCTCGGCATGATCGGTGCCTTGGCCAACGGATTTTCGCAAGTAGGTGATGCCAGCACGATCGCCTACTACGACCAGAAACAATATTGGCCGTTCTGGGAAGTTCAGGAACAGCTCGACGTGCCGTTCTACCTACATCCACGCAATCCGCTGCCACAGCACGCGAAGATCTACGAAGGGCACGGTTGGCTTATGGGACCGACCTGGGCGTTCGGCCAGGAGACCGCCGTCCATGCGTTGCGGCTGATGGGCTCCGGTCTGTTCGATCAGTATCCCAAGCTACAAATCATTCTCGGGCACATG
Organism: Pseudolabrys sp.; assembly: GCA_035638295.1. Taxonomy (GTDB): domain Bacteria; phylum Pseudomonadota; class Alphaproteobacteria; order Rhizobiales; family Xanthobacteraceae; genus Pseudolabrys. The sequence goes on along the minus strand of DASRAF010000457.1, from coordinate 18,220 downwards.
GGCGAAAACCTGCCCTTCGGCATGTGGCGCGTTGACAATACCAACGGCTGGATTCCGAACCGCCACAGCTATCCGGCAAAGAAGAGGATCGGCCACTACTTTCAGAACAATTTCCACATCACCACGTCCGGCAATTTCAGCACACCCGCACTATTGAGCACGATGATGGTGGTGGGCGCCGATCGCATCATGTTTTCGACGGATTGGCCGTTCGAGAATATCGACCACGCCGCGAAGTGGTTCGATGCCGCGACCATCAGCGAAAATGACCGGTACAAGATCGGCCGCAGCAACGCACTCAGATTATTCAAGCTGAAAAAGAGCTGAACCTAGATGCGGTAGCGCTCGACAGCGCTATCGTCCCACACCATACCGTTGCCGGGCCGCGACGGAACGACCGCGTGGCCATCGACGATCGCGAGAGGCTCTTCGAGCAGAACGTCTGCCCAATCGACATACTCAAGGAAATGACAGGTCGGTGTGGCGGCCAGCAGGTGCGCGCTTACTTCCGGAAACAAATGCGAGGACATTTTCACGTTGCGTGATTGCGCGATTGCGGCGGCCTCACGCCATCCGGTGACGCCGCCGATGCGTTCAAGATCCGGCATCACGTAGTCGCCGGCCTGCGCATCGAGCGCAACCGACATCGCGGTCGGGAGCGAAAAATTCTCGCCGATCTGAATCGGGACTTTCAGCTCGCACGCGAGCTTTGCCGACCCGGCATAGTCGTCGTGCCGGATCGGCTCCTCCAGCCAGAAGATGTCTTCGGCGTCGAGCGCACGGCCGCGCGTCAGCGCTTCTTCAACCGAGAGGGCCTGGTTGTAGTCGACCATCAATTTCACGCCATTGCCGATGCGTTTGCGCACGGCATGAACAGCGGCAATATCTTGGGCCAGCGTCGGGTAACCAAGACGTAGCTTGATCGCGCGGAAACCACCGGCGAGCAATTTCTCCGCCTCATCGGCGAGCATGCCGTGATCGTTCATCAGACCAAGCCCGCAACTGTTGTAGGCCGGGATTGGACGCGGCTCAGCGCCCAGCAATTTCGCGAGCGGGACGCCGCTCGCGATCGCCAGCGCGTCCCAGCATGCGGTGTCGAAGCCGGCCATAGCCATGCGCACGATGCCTTGGACGCCAATCAGCGTGAAACGCTGTGTGAGCTTTGCCCGTAGCTCGGCGGGCTTTGCCTGGCTGCCCTTCACAAGACGCTCGACCTCGCCGACCAAACTGGAAGCGGCCGGAAGGGCCGCGCGGAAATAGCCGAACAGATAGCTATGGCCGGTGACGCCCTCCTCGGTTTCGAGGTCGATCAGAAGCAGCGGCACCTGGCGAAAGGCGCCCATGCTGGTGCCGAGCACGAAATTCGGTGGAACTTGGACCGGCGTCGAGCGGACGGCGCGCACCGTCAAATGGGGCAATGAGGACAGATTTGTCATGAGAAATCCGGCTCCAAAGCGCAATATAACCGGGATATGCCCAATTTCGCCTTGTTCTTGAACCTTTAACCCGACCCGCCCATATTAGCTGGGACCGAACGGCGGTTGCCGGGCGGTTGGGGTGCCTGAAAGGGGCCCCGTCAAAGTCGCTTCAAGCGAGGGCTTTGAGACCAATGTCGCGAGTTCCGTCCCTATCCAGCCCGTTCCTCTTGGGCTTCGACGAAATCGAGCGCGTGCTCGACCGTGTTGCCAAGGGCGCCGATGGCTACCCGCCCTACAATATCGAGCGGCTGCCACGCGACGGGCAAAATCCTGAGCGGCTGCGTATCACGCTCGCCGTAGCAGGTTTTACGCGCGATCAGCTCGATGTCAGCATCGAGGAAAGCCAGTTAGTGATCCGCGGACGGCAGCAGGACGACAAAACCCGCCAATATCTCCATCGCGGTATCGCCGCGCGCCAATTCCAGCGCACCTTTGTGTTGGCTGACGGCATGGAGGTGATGGGCGCAGATTTGAAAAACGGCCTGTTATCGATCGATCTGATCCGTCCCCACCCGGAACGGATCGTGAAAACAATCTCTATCAACGAGCAAGAATGACGGACTCGTGAAGAAGGACTCGACCACGTCAAGCGTTGAATCAGAAAGGAGTCGAGGGCCATGACCAACGACAAACAGATTGAACCGAATATCGCCCCTGCAGCTATTACTCAGGAAGCGCTGGCTCACCTCGGTGACGGCCGTCTCGCATACGTCAAGACCATCCGTTCTGAGGACGTCGCCAACTTGTTTCCGCAGGCGCCGAAGATCGCGCCAGGCATCAAGTTGTTTTCGCTGCATGCAGCTGACGGCACGCCGATCATGCTGACCGATACGCGCGAAGCGGCGCTGGCGAATGCCTGGAGCCAGGAACTCGAGCCCGTCAGCGTACACTGACCGCATTCGAGCCAGCAAAAATCGAAATCGAAAAGAGGCGCAGCGATGCTCGCTGCGCCTTTAGGCTGCTCAGGCGGCGGTTGACGTCGGCGGCATTGCCAGCACGGCGTAGAGAGCGTCTGCGTCGCTCGATTCTCGCAGACGGCGTGCGATCTCTGGATCGCGAAGTTGCCGCGCAACGCGCGCCAGCGCCTTCAGGTGATCCGCACCGGCGGCCTCAGGCGCGAGCAGCAGAAAAATCAGATCGACGGGCTGATTGTCGAGCGCCTCGAAATCAATCGGCTTGTGAAGCCGCGCGAACAGACCGAAGAGCCGGCCAAGTTTCGAGAGCTTGCCGTGCGGAATTGCCACGCCGTTGCCAACCGCGGTCGAGCCGAGCTTCTCGCGTTGCAGCAGGATCTCCAGAATAGCTTTTTCGTTCTGACCGGTAAGTTCGGCCGCACGCGCAGCCAACTCCTGGATCGCCTGCTTCTTGCTGTTAACCTTGAGAGCGGGGATTACCGCGTTCGGCGCGACGAGATCGGTAAGCGTCATGGACATGTCCAATGATCGGTGATGGCAGCGCCGAGTTGCAAAGGGAGTTGTTGAAGGCGGCGGACCATAAGAGTCGTCGGCCCCGTCGTCAATGGCTGACTTCAGCCCGCACTTGCCGATTTCCGGGCATTTTTAGTGCTGGCTCGGCTCCCACGTCGGGCCTGATGGTCCTTACGGCGTCTTTTGTAGCGCCGCAGCCGTTTTTCGATGCGGATCGCAGCCTGTTCCGCACTGTCATAAGCATCAGGGGCCATTCCTTCGGCTTCGAGCAATGCGCCCGAATCAAGGTGCAGCACGCATTCAGTGCGGAAACCGAAGCCATCCTTTCCGACGGTCGCGTGGCCCGAATATCCGCCACGGAAGTATTTGGAGGCCGCCTCCTCGACACGATCCGTGATTTTTCGTTGCAGGGCCGCGCCAATACTGATGTTCCGTCCCGATACGCGTAAAGGCATCTGTATGCCTCCATGGACTCTTGCCAAAGCTGTGTGGTCGCCAGGCACCAAGAGATTTCACCTTAAAAATGTTCCTGACGTCAATGCGGCAAGGCGCGTATGCGGGCCGCGGGTTCAGGCGCCGGCTGCCAGTTTTTCCCGCCGGCGCTGGACTGAGGAGGGTATGCGCATGGCTTCGCGATATTTCGCAACGGTGCGGCGCGCGATATCGATTCCGGCGTCACGCAATTTTTCCACGATCGTGTCGTCCGACAATACACTCTCGGCGCTCTCGTCATCGATCAGCTGGCGGATGCGATGACGGACTGCCTCAGCGGAATGCGCTTCGCCGCCATCGGCCGCCGCGATCGCCGACGTGAAGAAGTATTTCAATTCAAAAATGCCGCGGCTCGTCGCCATGTATTTGTTTGCGGTGACCCGCGACACAGTCGACTCGTGCATGCCAATTGCATCGGCAACCGTCTTGAGATTCAGTGGTCGCAGATGCTGCACGCCTTTGGCAAAGAATCCATCCTGCTGTCTTACGATTTCGCTGGACACTTTGAGGATTGTTTTTGCGCGTTGGTCGAGCGCGCGGACCAACCAGGTTGCCGTCTGCATGCAATCGGCAATGTACGCTTTCTCTTTTTCGTTGCGGCTCATCTGCGAAACCTGTGCATAGTAGCGCTGATTGATGAGCACCTTCGGCAGGGTGTCGGAATTGAGCTCGACTTGCCACGTATCATCGGGCGCAGCACGCACGAACACGTCGGGGACGATCGGCTGCACCATCGTTGAGCCGAAGGCGAGTCCCGGCTTGGGATTGAGCGTGCGGATCTCCGCAATCATGTCCTGGAGATCTTCGTCGTTCACTCCGCACAGCCGTCGCAAGACGGAAAGATCGCGCTTTGCGAGAAGGTCGAGATGCTCGACCAGCGTACGCATGGCCGGATCGTAACGGTCGCGTTCTTTGAGCTGGATCGCGAGGCATTCGGTAAGATTACGCGCGCACGCGCCGGGCGGATCGAATGTCTGCAAGACCGCGAGCACGAGTTCGACATCGCTGCGCCGTGCACCGAGTTTGTCGGCGACCGCATCGAGATCGCCGGTGAGGTAACCCGCCTCGTCGACCAAATCGATCAGATATTGGCCGATCATGCGGCCGGCCGGATTGGAGATCGCCAGCGCCATTTGCTCGGCCAGATAATCGGCCAACGTCGTCTCGACCGAAACGAAAGCCTCGAGATTGTAGTCTTCGCCACTTGCGGCACCCGCACCTGACCATTCCGAATAGGTCGGTTCGACATGTTCAGGCTTCGCAGGTTTCTCCCCACCGTCATCGGGAAAGACATTTTCGAGTTCGGTGCCTAATCCCTGCTCCATCGAGCTGCGGCTCGTCTCGAGATCGGTGCCCATCCAGTCGGCATTGCCGGCGCCATCTTCACCGGTCCCTGGCGGCTGACTATTGCTCTCGCCCGCGGTCGCAGGAGCCTCGTCATCGTTTGCGCGCTCGAGCAGCGGATTGCGCTCGAGTTCGTTCTCCACATAGGCGGCGAGGTCGAGGCTGGAGAGTTGCAGCAGCTTGATGGCCTGCATCAGCTGCGGCGTCATCACCAATCCTTGGGTCTGGCGAAGTTCCAGTCTTTGCGAAAGCGCCATAAGAAGTCCGGCAGAATTGGTCCGATTCTTGCATCTTATAGCAGGTCATCTGGACAGACGATATGCGATCGAGCAGCGGGACCCCGCAGAATTGCGGGCGTCAACGAATTACGCCGCTAATCTACAGCTTGAATTCCTCGCCCAGATAGAGACGGCGCACATCCGGGTTGTTCACGATGTCATCGGCGCGGCCTTCCATCAGAACCTCGCCGGAATAGATGATGTAGGCCCGGTCAGTGAGCCCCAGGGTCTCACGCACATTGTGGTCGGTGATCAACACACCAATCCCGCGATTGGTCAGATGCCGCACGAGCGCCTGGATGTCTCCGACCGCGATCGGGTCGATGCCGGCAAACGGTTCGTCGAGTAGCATGTAACTCGGCCGCGTCGCCAGCGCCCGCGCAATTTCCACACGTCGACGTTCGCCACCCGACAGCGCGATTGTGGGGGTCTTGCGCACGCGGGCGATGTTGAACTCCTCAAGCAAGGCATTGAGGTCCGCCTCGCGGCGGCGGCGGTCCGGCTCAACCACCTCAAGCACCGAACGAATATTGTCTTCCACATTCAAGCCGCGGAAGATCGATGCTTCTTGCGGCAGATAGCCAATGCCGAGCCGGGCTCTCTGATACATCGGCAGTCCGGTAACGTCGTAACCGTCGAGTTCGATGTGTCCGCGGTCCGCGTTGATTAATCCGGTGATCATATAGAAAACCGTGGTCTTGCCGGCGCCATTTGGGCCGAGCAAGCCGACTGCTTCGCCACGCCGCACATAGAGTGTCACGCCGCGCACCACCATGCGGCCGCCGAAACTTTTCTCGACGCCGTGCGCAGCAAGATAGGCGGGACGCGCAGCCTGCCGACCATCGCCGCCGCGCCGTTGCTGCGCGACGCCGTGCGTCTGTTCTCTGCCATAGGTCCGCTGCAGCGGTCGCGCCTGCGGATTCACGGCGGCCTGTCGCTGCGCGCGTGCTTCGGCGGGAGTGAGAATCCTGCGACTCCGGGCCGAACGGCGCCAGAGCTGGGGCAGCTGCGACAGCAGATTCGCCAGCTCGCGGCGCATGAGCTCAAGCTGCTTGAGCATGGTCTTTCCCGTAAACCTTGAGGGCCGCAACAGCGGGGCGCGTGACATTAGCCGATTCCCTAAGCCGTGGATGCACGGGGGGCCTGCAACGCCCGATCAAAACGGCCGCGCGGGGAGGCCCCGCGGAAGTTGCGCGCCGTTGGCGCCCGCTTTGGGGTCAGCAGGGCCCGAACCCTGGAAAAGGCCCTGCACCCGGCCCTGCCCGTTTTTGCCCGATTCCACGCGCGATACGCCGCTGGTGAGATCGACCACGAGCTTCTCGCCCCTCAGCACGTTCTGGCCTTGCGTCATGACGACCGGATTGCCTGTCAGCGTGACGGTGTTGCTTTTCATATCGAAGATGCCGAGTTCGCCGGTGGCTGTCTGATCTTTCTGCGTGACGACAACGCCACCGCGCGCCTCCAACCGCTTGATGCGCTGCTCGCCGCCGGGCCCTGGAGAAGCTGCCGGCATCGTCTTGGCCTTGGACGCATCTTCGCCACCCTGCTCGTAGAACACCACGAGCGATTTGCAACGCAGTCCCGTGTCGCCCTGCTTCACCCGAACATCACCGCTGAAGGTCGCTTCCTTCTGCTTGTCACGCACCTCGAGCGTGGCCGCTTCGATGTGCACCGGTTGATCGCGGTTCTGCGAAAAGCCCTGCAGCGCATTCGGAGGTCCTGACGGTGTCGGCTGTGCACACAGAGCGCCGGCGGATACGACCAGCGCTGCGAGAAGCAGCGACATTAGCAGCGATTTGCGCAAGGCTCTCATTGATTGGCCGACTTTTCTTGCGACGGCGGCTGATTGAGTTTCATGTCCATGACAACACCGCCGTGGAATCGGACGAGATCGCCGGAATCGAGAATATCCAGCCGATTGGCATTCAGCGTGCCCTGCAGCATTCTCACTTCGACCGGTTGTTCGGAGACGACATTGCCCTTGCGAATGTCGATTAGCGCTTCGCGCATACGGCCCTGATAACCGGTCGACGAATTAATCTCAATGTTGCGATCGAGTTTGAGCATCTCACCCTTGGCATCGTAGATGCCGGTGACAGCTCTCAGCTCCATTGAACTCTTGTCCTGCATCTCGACCTTGGCGCGAATGTTGCGCAGCTCGACGATGTCCGGCTTTGTCATGTCCTGGGCCGCCGTATCGGCCGTAAGTTCGTAGGCACGCGCGTCGCTGGTGAAGCCGGACAGGCGCGGCTGCTCCATCGTGACCTTCGTGCCCGAGACCACGAGATTGTCGAGATTGATCGGCAGCTTGGCGAGCATTCGCAACGGATTGAGGTAAGTCATCAGCATGACGATCACCAGCACGAGACCGACGCTGGCCGGAACCGCGATGCGCAGGATACGCACCATACGACTGTGGCGACGCGCAGAGCGAAACGCGCGATCGGCGTCGTTTCGGCTCATGGACCAGTATGAGCGCGTCGCCTCCGGATCGTTTCTCGCTGTAGTCACACGGCTCATGCCAAGCCCGGCACCTGTCCTGCGCAAAGGAAGGGTCGGAAATCGTTTTTACGCCCCCGTCGTCCAACATGCCGACCGAATATGGCCCCGGCACGGCAGCAACCTACCGCCTTTTAACCGATAGCGATGCGGACTCAACAGCTTACGACGAGTGCGAAAAAATGTCCTCGGCCGCCCAGCCTGCGAGGTCGAGGCGTGCCCGGTCGGGCAGAAAGCGAAAGCAGGCCGCAGCCAGGTCGCCGCGTCCTTCGCGCGCCAGCATTCCATCGAGCTTCTCTTTCAGAGCATGTAGATGCAGGACATCGGTCGCCGCATAGGACACCTGGGCGTCGCTCAACTCATCTGCGCCCCAGTCGGACAACTGCTGTTGTTTCGACAGGTCGACGCCGAGCACCTCTCGCGCGAGGTCCTTGAGTCCGTGCTTGTCGGTGTAGGTCCGGGCAAGCCGCGAGGCGATCTTGGTGCAGTAAACCGGCGCGGCCATCACCCCGAACGTCTTCGCCAGCATGCCGAGATCAAAACGGGCAAAATGAAAGATCTTGAGGATCGACTTATCCGCAAGCAGCCGCTCGATATTGGGCGCCTTGCGTTGACCCGCGCCGATCTGCACGACGTCGGCCGACCCGTCTCCCGGCGAAAGCTGCACGACGCAGAGTCGATCGCGATTGGGATCAAGGCCCATGGCTTCCGTATCGATCGCCACCGCGCCCTTGTAGGCGGAGAGATCGGGAAGATCGCCACGGTGCAGACGGATGGACATTCAGGGCTCTAAAGGCTCGGAACGTTGGTGCCCAGGAGAGGACTCGAACCTCCACGGCTTTCACCGCTAGTACCTGAAACTAGTGCGTCTACCAATTCCGCCACCTGGGCTCGTCGGGACCAGATACGGAGCCGTTTCCGGCTTGTCAATGAAGCGGGTTGGTACTGTACAGTCCTCGTCCGATCCTGTATTGGCCGGGTTTAGAGGCACCACCCGCCCCGCAAATAAATTGAGAGCGGCATGACCGCACGCAGCCCCTATGACACGCTGATCACTGTCTACGGCGGCTCGGGTTTTCTCGGCCGGCATGTGGTTCGTGCCCTGGCCAAACGTCACTATCGCATCAGGGTCGCCGTCCGCCGGCCCGAACTTGCGAACTTTCTGCAGCCACTCGGCCGGGTCGGCCAGATCCATACCGTACAGGCGAATGTGCGCAATGCGCCTTCGGTGGAAGCCGCTGCCCGCGATGCGCAGGTCCTGATCAATTTGGTCGGCGTCCTATTCGAGCGTGGTCGCCAGCGGTTCGACGCAGTCCATGCTTACGGGGCTGAACAGGTGGCTCTCGCAGCCGCCGCGCATGGCGCGCGTATGGTGCATGTGTCCGCAATTGGCGCCGACGCAGATTCAAGCAGCGCCTACGCCCGCACAAAGGCCAACGCAGAACAGTTGGTGCTGGCGGCACAGCCCTCGACCGTAATCTTGCGGCCTTCGATTCTATTCGGGCCTGAAGACGATTTCTTCAACCGCTTTGCTGCGCTCGCACGGATGTCGCCGGCACTACCTCTGATCGGCGGCGGGCTTACGCGCTTCCAGCCGGCATTCGTCGGTGACGTTGCCGCCGCGATCGCGGACGCGGTCGACGGCAAGGCGCGCGCAGGTACGATTTATGAACTGGGCGGCCCCGACATACGCACCTTCAAAGAACTCATGCAATTTGTGCTCGCAACGATCGAACGCAAGCGGCTTCTGGTCAGCTTACCATTTCCTGTTGCCAGACTGCAGGCGATGCTTCTGCAGTATCTCCCGAAGCCGCTGCTCACGCCCGATCAGGTCGAATTGCTCCGCAAAGACAACGTCGTTTCGGAAGCCGCAAAGTCCGAGATGCGGACATTTCAGGGACTCGGAATTGAACCTAAGCCGATTGAAGCGATCGTTCCACCCTATCTCTGGCGCTTTCGCAAGACCGGCCAGTTCCGCAATCGCCTCGCCTAGCTTTTACAGAACATACAAGGCGAGAAGTCCCGCGACGCCCACCAGGATGCGCCACCATGCGAACAGTGCGAAGCTGTGGCGCTGCACGTAACCCAGAAACGTCTTCACGACGATCCATCCGAAGACGAACGAGAACAAGAACCCGACTGCTATCACCGCGACATTGTTGCCGAGCGCAAGATCTCCCCGGCTCTTGTACAGCTCATAGGCGAATGCCCCGACCATGGTCGGCATCGCAAGCCAGAAAGAAAATTCCGCCGCCGAGCGGCGATCGGCCCCGAACAACATTGCGCCGACGATCGTCGCGCCCGCTCGCGACACGCCGGGGATCATTGAAATGCACTGGATGATCCCGATGCCGAGATACATGGGAAGTGGAAAACCGGTGGCTTCGTGGTAACGCGCCTGCAAGTTCAGCCTGTCGACCCACATCAGCACGAAACCGCCGACAATAAGCGACACGCAGACGACGCGTACGTCGAACAGATACGACTTGATGTAATGGTAGGCGAGCGCGCCGATGACCGCCGCCGGCAGAAAGGCGAGCAGCACGCCAATGACGAAGCGCGCGGCCGGCCAGGATGTGAACATATCCTTGGCAAGTGCGAGCAACCTACCGAAATAGATCGACAGCAACGCGAGAATGGCACCAAGTTGAATAAGCACGGCAAAGGACTTGCCGAATGAGTCGTCGCCCCAACCGAACACATGCTCCATCAGCAACAGATGGCCGGTCGAAGATACTGGCAGATACTCCGTCAGGCCTTCCACGATGCCGAGAACCGCCGCTTTGATCAGGTCGATATGAACCGCGCTCCAGCCGGATACGGCCGCCTTGAGGGCATCGAATTGCATGAGTTTCTCCGGAAGGGAATTGCGCGCTTGCCGCCGGGAATGCAGGTCAGCGCTTTTGGCGCAAAGGCGTCCGTGAGGCAACAAAAAAGACGGTAATTCGCGGCGGGTTTGCACCCCCGTTACGCCTTTCTATAGTGCAGTGTTGATTCCCACTTGCCCAGCTCGCATATCCGCACGTCATGTTGACACTTTTTCATCAGCCTCTTTGTCCCCATTCGCGTTATGTGCGCCTGATCCTCGGCGAGCACGGCATCGCTGCTCGGCTGGTTGAAGAACGGTTCTGGGAAAGGCGAGAGGAATTCTTGCTGCTCAATCCGGCGGCGGAACTGCCGGTTCTGGTCGCCGAGGGGGAACCGGCTATTCCAGGCGCAGGAATTGTTGCGGAATATATCGAGGAGACCCATCAAGCCCAGAATGGTGAGGATCGCTTGTTGCCGCCCCAGCCCGGGCGGCGCGTCGAGGTGCGGCGCCTGGCAAACTGGTTCAACGACAAATTTCATGCCGAGGTCAGTGGCCCTCTCGTGAACGAGCGGGTCTTCAAACGCCATATGACCCAGGAACAGGGCGGCGGTCCGCCCGATACGGAGGCGTTGCGCGCCGCGCGCCACAATATCCGCTATCATCTTGGCTATATCGGCTGGCTCGTGCAGACGCGCGACTGGCTGGCCGGCAACCGATTGACCCTGGCTGATCTTGCAGCGGCTGCGCATCTCTCAGCCGTCGACTATCTGGGCGAAGTGCCGTGGGACGCAGACGAAGCAACAAAGAACTGGTACGCGCGAGTGAAGTCCCGTCCGTCGTTCAGGACGATTCTCGGCGACACGCTGGCCGGTCTTCCACCATCGAAAACCTACGCCGACCTCGACTTCTGAAAGATCCAGCTGCGATAAAGACCGCGCTTGCGGAAAGATCGCGCGCCGCAGGATTTGATGCCTTTGGCGTCGTGAAGCCCGACGCAATACCGGAGTTGAAATCGCGACTCGAGCGCTTTCTCGCCGATGGCGCACACGGCGACATGACGTGGCTCGAATCGACCGCCGAGCGCCGCGCATCCCCATCGGCAATGTGGCCAGATGCGCGCTCGATCATCATGCTCGGAATGAACTACGGGCCAGATGAAGATCCTCTGGCAATCTTGAGAGAACGTAGCCACGCAGCCATTTCAGTCTACGCCCAGGGTGATGACTATCACGATCTCATCAAGGCACGCCTGAAAGAACTGGCGCGCTGGCTGACGGCCAACGCCGGCGGCGATGTGAAGGTTTTCGTTGATACGGCCGCGGTGATGGAAAAGCCGCTCGCCGCCCGCGGTGGACTCGGATGGCAGGGCAAGCACACGAATCTGGTGTCCCGGGATTATGGGTCCTGGTTATTTCTCGGTTCGATTTTCACAACACTCGAACTCCCCGTGGATTCAGCGGAACGCGACAATTGCGGCAACTGCCGCGCATGTCTCGATGTCTGCCCCACCGCGGCATTTCCGGCTCCGTACCGGCTCGACCCGCGCCGCTGCATTTCATACTTGACCATCGAGCATAAAGGACCGATTGCGCGCGACCTGCGGGCCGCGATGGGGAATCGAATCTACGGCTGCGACGATTGTCTTGCGGTGTGTCCGTGGAACAAATTTGCCAGCCGTGGCAGAGAGGCCAAACTCGCAGCGCGTTCTGCACTGCGTGCGCCGCGCTTGGCAGATCTTGTCCGTCTCGACGAGACACAATTCCGAACGCTCTTTGCCAAGACCTCGATCAAGCGTACCGGTCGCGATCGCTTCGTCAGGAATGTGCTGATCGCGATTGGCAATTCCGGCGACACAGAACTTGCCGCCGAGGCAGAGCGCCTGCTCGGCGATGCATCGCCTCTGGTGCGCGGCGCCGCCGTGTGGGCTCTGTCCAGACTCTTGTCGCGTGAAAAGCTTGAAGCCTTGTCTCAGCGCACGCGCGATCCCGACCCAGGCGTGCGCGAGGAATGGGACGCGGCACTCGCCTAGAACTCTTTGATTGCCGCGATCAGACGCTCGATGTCTTCGGGACGCGAAAGCCTGTGGTCGCCGTCCTTGATCAGCGTCAGTACGACGTCGTCGCGGGAAAAGCGCGATACAAGTTCAACCGCGTGCCTCCAGGGCACGTCGGGATCTTCGACGCCCTGCAGAATGTGAACCGGGCAGCCCGTCTCGATCAGCCCGCCAAGCAACAGGTGTTTGCGGCCGTCCTCGATCAGCGCGCGCGTGATCGGATAAGGCTCTTCGTCATACGCTGACGGACGCATCCAACATCCGTTCTGTTCGAACTCGCGTTTGATCGCGTCCGGAAACTGCTTCCACATCAGTTCCTCAGTGAAATCGACTGCCGGCGCAATCAGCACCATGCCGGCGATCGGCGCCGCATCGCTGCGCCGGGACAGCGCGCGCGCCAACAGCAACGCCAGCCATCCGCCCATGGATGAACCGATCAGCACCTGCGGGCCTTGCGCAAAGCGCAGATAGACGGCGAGGCTTTCTTCCAGCCATCGGCCGATTGTACCGTCCGTAAAAATTCCACCCGATTCACCGTGGCCGGAATAGTCGAAGCGCAGGCAGGCACGACCCTCCTTTTCTGCCCAGCGATCTAGCGCTTCGGCTTTGGTGCCCTTCATGTCGGACTTGAATCCGCCCAACCAAAACAGGCCCGGGTTCTTGCCGTCGCGGGCGCGCACAGCGATCATCCTGTCAGGCAACGATGAATCGATTGGGAGAAAAGTCAGCTGAACGTCGCTCATAGACAATAATATTCCTGTTGGACCTGCATCGTTGTCGCCAAAAGAACTCTGCTGTCGCAACGACGCCAACCGTTGCCCACGTCATCTGCGCCGTCTATACCCTAAGTTTGGCACGCGAAGAAAAGCCTGCTGTAATTCCCTCGAAAGCTGTCACCGGGGCAAAACAGAACATGTCGAGTTTGCCTGCATCCGCACCATCGCCGCTCGGTTCGGATGACGTATCCGTCAAGGCGGATGTGCCTCGCGCAACGAGTGCGCCGACGTCCGTGCTCGTCGTAGTACCGGGGCTCGATGGTGGTGCTTCCGATGCCGGCGCGGTGGAACTCGTTCGCATTCTGACCGGCGCAGGATATTCGACAGTCCTCGTGTCGCGCGCGGGCCGGCTCGCGGCCGATGTTACGACGAGCGGTGGCGAGTTCGTTCCACTCGATTTGTCGAGCAATAATCCCGTCATCATCTTGCGCAACGCGCTCGTTCTAAGTCGGCTCGCGCGGGAATGGCATTGCCAGGTAATTCATGCCTTCGGCCGTGCCGGTGCATGGAGCGGACTGATTGCCGCTCGTTTGAACGGGGCCAAGTTCGTGACCAGTTGGCACAAGGGCTTTCGGGAACAAAATCTTTTCAAACATCTCTTTAACGGGATTATGGCGCGCGGTGATCGTGTCGTTGCGTCAAGTGAGCAGATCGCGCAACTCATCAATGATCGCTACGGGACGCCCTGGAATAAGATCACGGTGGTGCCGTGCAGCATTGATATGGAGCGTTTCAATCCCGAGGCTGTGACGCGCGAACGTATCGAGGCCATGCGCACCGCCTGGGGAGTCCGCCGCGATACCAAGGTCATTCTGGTCAGCGGCCGAATTCTCCGCCGCAAGGGTCATCATGTGGTGGTCAGGGCGGCCCAGCGGCTCAAGGAGAGGGGGCTGAAGGATTTTCTCTGCGTATTTGTCGGTGAGGACCGAGGCCGGACGCGGTACACCGGCGAGTTATGGGATCTCGTTCACACGACCTGCACAATGGACGTCATTCGCATGGCATCCCCCGTCCCCGACATGCCGGCCGCCTACGCCGCCGCATCGGTCGTGGTGTCGGCAGCGATCCAGCCCGAAGGTGTGCAACGGGCAATTCTTGAAGCCCAGGCGATGGCACGACCCATCGTCGTGTCGGATCTTGGGGCGGGTCCCGACGTGGTTCTTACCGCACCTGCTGTCCCCGAAAGCCGGATTGCGGGCTTACGCTTTCACGCCGGTGACGATGCGGCACTAGCTGCTGCCTTGTTGCGGTTGTTTTCGATGCCGGAACCGAACCGCGCGACGATCGGACGTCGTGGGCGTGAGTGGGTGCTTGGGCATTTCAATACTGCGGTCGTTACCGAACAGACACTGCGGCTTTATGATGAGATTGCCGCGCCAACCAAGACGCCCGGTCCCGTCAAATAAAGTAAGCGGACAAAATCAGAGTAATTTGAATAGTTTGACCGCGAATTGATAACCACCCATCGACTGTGACGATGGAACCGCGTTGACTTCTTCACGGTTTCTACCAATCTTTTGCAATTCCCATGGAGTAGTGTCCAGGGGAACAGTCGCAACAGTACGAGGAGAAAATAGCCATTCGTCGTCCGATGAAGTCCGCGCTGCCCGTTCAGAAGGACGGCCCGCGCATTAACGAGGAGATCCGCGTCCGCGAGGTCCAGCTAATCGATGCCAGTGGCCATAACCACGGCCCCACACCCATCCAAGCCGCGCTAGACATGGCGCAAGCCGCGGGGCTCGACCTCGTCGAAATCGCCCCCAATTCATCGCCTCCCGTCTGCAAGATCCTGGATTACGGCAAATACAAATACCAGGCGCAGAAGAAGGCGGCGGAAGCCCGAAAAAAGCAGAAAGTCGTCGAGATCAAGGAGATCAAGCTCCGGCCGATGATCGATGACCACGACTATCAAGTGAAGATGCGCTCGATAAAGCGTTTCTTCGAAGATGGCGACAAGGTCAAAATCACCCTGCGGTTCCGCGGGCGAGAAATGGCGCACCAAGAGCTCGGCACCAAGCTGCTCGATCGCGTGAGGGGTGATGTCGGCCCGATCGCAAAGGTCGAGCAAGAGCCGAAATTCGAGGGTCGCCAGATGATCATGGTGTTGGCCCCGCGCTAGCCCAAAGCGATCAGTTCAGCACGCCACCCCCAAAAACGGGGTGGCACAGCTGCTTAACGACCGAATTGCCAGTGGTTGCATAGGCGGGCCGCCTCTGCCATAACGCCGGCCATCGTCGCCCGGCCAGTAAGGGCTGCCGTGGCGGCGATTAACGCTCAATCCCGAGCACACCGCTCCAGGCCGATTTTTGGCTTTGAGCACATTCCGGCCGTGCGGCGTCCCGTTGCGCGCCGATGAGGAGAGCCAAATGCCCAAGTTGAAGACGAAATCGGGCGCCAAAAAGCGCTTCAAGATTACCGCGTCCGGCAAGGTGAAGTACCAGCAGACCGGCAAACGCCACGGCATGATCAAGCGAACGACCAAGACGATCCGCGAACATCGCGGCACCAGCGTGCTGTTCAAGTCCGACGGCGACAACATCAAGAAGTACTGGCTGCCGAACGGCTGACCGGTCTTTCCCGCGCCGCCTGCCGGCGGCTGTCACTCGTTATCTATTCGCTCGTTCTGCAAGGAGATTTCCCATGGCCCGCGTAAAGCGTGGTGTCACGTCGCACGCTAAACACAAGAAGGTTCTGAAGGCCGCCAAGGGCTACTACGGCCGTCGCAAGAATACGATCCGTGTCGCGAAGCAGGCGGTCGAGAAGGCAAACCAATACGCCTTCCGCGACCGCAAACGGCGCAAGCGCACTTTCCGCGCGCTCTGGATTCAGCGTCTCAACGCAGCGGTCCGGCCGTTCGGACTGAACTACAGCCGGTTTATTGCCGGACTGGCTAAGGCCGGGTTGACCGTTGATCGCAAGGTGCTGTCGGATCTTGCCATCCGCGAACCGGCAGCGTTTCAAGCGATCGTGGAAAAAGCCAAAGCTGCATTGCCGGCGTAAACCTTTGTAGTGTCATGGCCGAGCTCTTTCCCGGCCTTTCCGCTCAGGCGGACACAGTGCCAACCTGGACAGTATGCGCGGGTCGAGCTCGCGCATGACACGGTGGTGAGCCATGTCGAACATCGGAGCGCTAGAGCAGGAAATTCTCGCAAGCGTCGCCTCGGCGAAAGACGAAGCGACGCTGGAAGCCGTGCGCGTTGCAGCGCTCGGCAAGAGCGGCTCGGTCTCGGTGCTCCTGAAAACGCTCGGCACGATGACGCCTGATGACCGAAAGGTCCAAGGTCCCGCCATCAATGGATTGAAGGATCGGATCACCATTGCCATCGCTGCGGCAAAGGACAAACTTGCCGCGGCTGCGCTCGACGCCAGACTCAATACCGAAACTATCGACGTTACGTTGCCCGTTCGCGAGGCATCCACCGAATCCGGTCGGGTACACCCGATCAGCCAGGTTACCGATGAGCTGACCGCGATTTTCGCCGACATGGGCTTCGCTATTGCCGAAGGTCCCGATATCGAGACGGATGACTACAACTTCACCAAGTTGAATTTCCTGGAAGGCCATCCGGCACGAGAAATGCACGACACGTTTTATTTTCCGCCAAAGCCCGACGGCTTGCGGATGCTACTGCGTACGCACACATCACCGGTGCAGGTGCGCACCATGCTCAGCAAGAAGCCGCCCATCCGCGTGATTTGTCCGGGCCGCACATATCGTAGCGATTCGGACCAGACACACACACCGATGTTCCACCAGGTCGAAGGTTTGGTTATCGACAAGGACTCGCATCTCGGCCACCTGAAATGGATTCTCGAGGAATTCTGCAAGGCCTTTTTCGAAGTCGACAACGTGAAGATGCGTTTCCGGCCATCGTTCTTCCCGTTCACTGAGCCATCACTGGAAGTCGACATCCAATGCAAGCGCGACAAAGGTGAAATCCGCTTCGGTGAAGGCGACGACTGGCTGGAGATCCTCGGCTGCGGGATGGTGCATCCGAATGTGCTGCGCAATTGCGGGCTCGATCCCGACGAATATCAAGGTTTTGCCTGGGGTTTGGGGATCGATCGCATCGCGATGCTGAAGTACGGCATGAATGACCTGCGTGCTTTCTTTGAAGCAGACGTGCGCTGGCTCACTCATTACGGTTTTCGCCCGCTCGACTTTCCGACCCTCGCCGGGGGGCTGAGCTCATGAACCCTGCGAAGTCAGCAAGTTCACCGCTCGATCGAGCGTTTTTCGCGCTCGTCACGCGCGGCTGGGACGCAGGTAGAATCAACAACTATGAAGAAAGCTTGCGCAGGCGTGACACTGCGATGTCGGGCGAAGCCACGCGTACCTTCACCTCTATTGATGCAAAGGCGACGGGCCTGCTCACGCACACTTCGATGATGATAGCCGGGCTCGGGCTCATTGCCCCGCTTGTCGCCGATAGCGATCTCGAAGTTGGCATCGTCGTTTCCGAAATTGCAGTTTATCTCTTGATCGCGCTCGGTTGCTTGCGCTGTCTGTCTGTTTTTCAGATTTATGATCTGACCAATGCCGGCGACGAAATTCGTCATGTCGTTCATCGCGAATTGATCATCCGATCCGAATTGTACCGTTTATGCATCCGCTCCGCGATCGTCTTTACGATTATGGTCGTTGTGGTGCTGCCAATTCTCTTTTTTTACTCGCCGGGAAAGCCAGCATGAAATTCACGCTGCCCTGGCTCAAGGAACATCTCGACACCGACGCATCCCTGACCGAGATCGTCGACAAGCTCACCATGATCGGCCTCGAAGTCGAGAACGTCGAGGACACTGCGAGCCAGCTCAAGCCCTTCGTTATTGCGTCGGTCATCTCGGCCGAGAAGCACCCCAACGCGGACCGACTGCGCGTCTGCATGGTCGAAATCGGCGACGGCAAACCGATTCAGGTTGTCTGCGGCGCCCCCAATGCACGCGCCGGCATGAAAGGCGTGTTCTCACCGCCCGGCACATTCATTCCCGGCAAGAACATCACGCTGGCGGTCGGCACGATACGCAGCGTGGAAAGCCGCGGTATGCTGTGCTCGCCGGCCGAGC
>DASRAF010000456.1:0-4318 GCA_035638295.1 Pseudolabrys sp. | reverse complement strand
GAAGAACCGCATCACCGACGAGACTCTCAAGCTCTTGGTTCAACTGGCCGAGGAATCCGGCCTGCGAGCCCGCATTGACGCGATGTTCCGGGGGGACAAAATCAACATCACGGAAAACCGGGCTGTGTTGCACGTGGCCCTACGAGCGCCGCGTGGCGCAACGATTGTTGTAGATGGCAAGAACGTTGTGCCGGAAGTCCACGCCGTGCTCGACAAGATGGCCGGCTTTGCCGATCGCGTCCGCAGTGGCGAGTGGAAAGGTCATACCGGCAAGCGCATCAAGAACGTGATCAACATCGGCATTGGCGGTTCCGATCTTGGTCCGGTGATGGCGTACGAGGCGCTTCGGCATTATAGCGAACGCTCGATGACCTTCCGGTTCGTCTCGAACGTCGACGGCATCGATTTCGTCGAAGCGACGCGAGACCTCGACCCGTCAGAGACGCTCTTCATCGTGTCGTCGAAAACCTTCACGACGCTGGAGACGATGACCAACGCGCAAAGTGCTCGCGACTGGACGCTCAAAGGACTCGGCGGCGACGCCAAAGCTGTGGCGAAGCATTTTGTAGCGGTCTCGACGAACGCCGAGAAAGTGTCGGCGTTCGGCATCGACACAGCGAACATGTTCGGTTTCTGGGACTGGGTCGGTGGCCGGTACTCAATGGACTCCGCGATCGGTCTTTCTACGATGGTCGCTATCGGACCAGACAACTTCCGCGCGATGCTCGATGGTTTCCATCAAATGGACGAACACTTCCGCTCCGCGCCGTTCGAGAAGAATCTTCCCGTGCTGATGGGCCTGCTCGCGGTCTGGTACAACGACTTCTTCGGAGCGCAAACGGTGGCGGTCCTGCCGTATGAGAATTACCTCAAGCGTTTTCCCGCTTACCTCCAGCAGTTGACGATGGAAAGCAACGGCAAACATGTCACGCTGGATGGTACCGAAGTCACTAATGACACGGGTCCGATTTACTGGGGCGAACCCGGAACGAACGGCCAGCACTCGTTCTACCAGTTGATTCACCAGGGCACGCGAGTGATCCCGTGCGATTTCATCGCCTTCGCGCACGCGCTCGAGCCGTTGGGCCGGCACCACGACATGCTGCTGGCGAATGTCTTTGCGCAGACAGAGGCGCTCGCATTCGGCAAGACCGCCGAGCAGGTGAAGGGTGAAGGCACGCCCGACTCGCTGGTGCCGCACCGAGTGTTCGAGGGTAACCGGCCATCGAACACCATTCTCGCGGACAGGCTCACACCAGAGACGCTGGGCAAGCTTGTCGCGCTCTACGAACAAAACGTCTTCACGCAAGGCGCCGTCTGGAACATCAACTCATTTGACCAGTGGGGCGTTGAGCTGGGCAAAGCGCTGGCGCAAGCGATCATTCCCGAACTCGAAAGTAAGGCGATTCCGATGCTGAAGCACGACAGCTCGACCAGCAACCTGATCCGGCGCTATCGGAAGATGAAGGGCGCAGCATGAAGACCCTCGGCTTTGACAAACCACTTTACATCCTCCCGTTCGACCACCGAGGCTCTTTTGAGACGAAGATGTTTGGCTGGCACGGTGACTTGAACGCCGCGCAGACCGCGGAAATCGCGGCGGCAAAACAGGTGATCTACGACGCTTTCAAGGCCGCCATCGCGGCTGGAGTGCCCAAGGAGAAAGCCGGCATTCTCGTCGACGAGCAATTCGGCGGCGCTATATTGAGTGACGCGCGAGCGAATGGTTATGCGGCCGCTTGTCCAGCCGAGAAGAGCGGCCAGGCAGAATTTGATTTCGAATATGGCGCGGACTTTGCGAAGCACATCGAGGCTGTTCAACCAACGTTCTGCAAAGTGCTCGTGCGCTACAACCCGGACGGCGATGCCGCCGTGAACAAGCGACAGACCGCTCGACTAAAGCAACTCTCCGATTATCTCCACAGCAAGAGCCAAAGCCGGTTCATGTTTGAATTGCTGGTGCCGGCTGAGAAAGCCCAACTGGACCGGCTCAACGGTGACAAGAAGAAGTACGACATCGAACTACGTCCGAAGCTCATGGTGCAGACGATCCAGCAACTGCAGGATGCCGGGGTCGAGCCGGATGTGTGGAAGGTCGAGGGACTGGATCGGCGCGACGACTGCGAAAAGATCGTGGCCGCTGCGCGTCGCGGTGGCCGGGACAAAGTGGGCTGCATCATTTTGGGACGGGGCGAAGACGACAACAAGGTCCGCGAGTGGCTGACGACGGCGGCCCAGGTCCAAGGCTTCATAGGTTTCGCCGTGGGCCGGACGGCCTTTTGGAATCCGCTCGTGGATTATCGCGCGAAGAAGATCACGCGCGAAGGGGCAGTGGCCGAGATTGCGCGGCGCTATGAGGAGTTTGTCGGCATTTTCGAGAAGACACGGCCTTTCAGGCAAGGCAAGAGCAGCACGATCAAACTGGCGCCCTCGATTCTCGCCGCTGACGTCGCCCGGTTGGGCGAGAAAGTGACCGAGGCCGAGCGGTCCGGCGCGGATCGCATCCACGTGGATGTGATGGATGGCCATTTTGTGCCGAACATTTCGTTCGGCGCAGTGGTCGTCGAAGCTCTACGGCCGATCACGCGCCTGCCACTAGAAGTGCACCTGATGATCACGGATCCGGATGCGTTCTTCGATGAGTTCGCCGCAGCCGGAGCGGATTCATTTCTCGTGCACTGGGAGGGGAACAGCAACCTGCATCGTACTATCCAGCGCGCGAAGGAGTTGAAGAAAAGAGTTGGAGTGGTCATCAACCCCGCCACACCTGCAACGGTGCTGGAAGAAGTCTTGCAAGACATCGATCTGGTGTTGGTGATGACTGTGAATCCCGGTTTTGGCCATCAACATTTTATCGAGACCACGCTGCCGAAGATCAGGCGTGTGCGCGAAATGATCGAGCGAATCAATCCGGACTGTGAATTGGAGTTGGACGGCGGAATCGACGCGACGACAGCCCCGCTCGGCGTGGCAGCGGGCGCGAATGTCCTGGTGGCCGGGACGTCGATTTTCGGTGACGTCAAGGGTGTGGCGGCCGGCATGGAACGCCTTCGTAATGCGATTAAACAAGCAGCTTAAGCAAGAAAGGAACGCAACTATGCAACTCGGTATGATCGGACTCGGACGGATGGGCGCCAATATGGTGCGACGGTTAATGAAGAACGGCCACCAATGCGTGGTCTATGACCGGTCGGAGAAGGCAGTAAACGACCTGGTGAAAGAAAAGGCGGTGGGTGCGAAGTCGCTCGCCGATTTCGTGAAGAAGTTACAGAAGCCGCGCGCGATCTGGTTGATGGTGCCCGCTGCAGTCGTTGAAAAAACGATTACCGACATCGTTCCATCGCTCGAAGCCGGGGACATTCTCATCGACGGCGGCAACTCTTATTATGTGGACGACATTCGGCGCGCGAAGGAACTCGCCGCGAAGAAGATTCATTACGTGGACGTCGGCACGAGCGGCGGCGTCTGGGGCATGGAACGCGGCTATTGCATGATGATCGGCGGCGAGACGGATATTGTGAAACATCTCGATCCGATTTTCGCCGCACTCGCGCCCGGCCGGGGTAACGAAATTCCCCTCACGCCTGGTCGTGAGAAGCTCGGCGGTACTGCGGAGCAAGGTTACTTGCATTGCGGTCCGAACGGCGGCGGGCACTTCGTCAAGATGGTGCACAACGGCATCGAGTATGGCGTCATGGCTGCTTATGCCGAAGGCCTCGGAGTTCTGCGCGACGCCAACATCGGCAAACGTGGTCACGAAGTGGATGCGGAAACCACGCCGCTCCGCGATCCTGAACACTATCAATATGACTTCAATCTCCGCGACATCGCCGAAGTGTGGCGGCGTGGGAGTGTCATTGCGTCATGGCTGCTGGATCTGACGGCCACGGCATTGGTCGAAGATCCTGAACTGAAAAAATTCGCCGGCCGGGTTTCCGACTCCGGTGAAGGACGTTGGACGATCAAGGCCGCAATCGATGAGGCCGTGCCGGTGCCAGTGCTTTCAACCGCACTCTACGAACGCTTCAGTTCGCGCGGCGATTTCGATTATCAGGACAAGGTACTCTCGGCGATGCGTTTCCAATTCGGCGGCCACCTGGAAAAGCCCGCGGCGTAAGGAGGTCACGATGAACGCGTCCCAGTCTGACGCACTGGTCTTTTTTGGCGCCACAGGCGACCTCGCGTACAAGAAAATCTTTCCGTCGCTGCAAGCGATGGTGAAGCGAGGAAACCTCAACGTGCCGGTCATCGGCGTCGCCAGGTCCAGCTGGAATCTCGACCAACTCAAGGCACGCGCCAAAGACAGCCTGGAGAAACA
>DASRAF010000455.1:0-3395 GCA_035638295.1 Pseudolabrys sp. | reverse complement strand
GCCTTGCGCTTACGAGGTTTTTGCCTGTCGGTTCCGGCCCTGCCGGGACAGAGGAGGGCGCGATCCTCAGCAACAGAAAACGACAATCGAGGACGCGAATGACCAAGCGCATGGAATCCAAGTACAAGATCGACCGCCGGATGGGCGAGAACATCTGGGGTCGACCGAAAAGCCCGGTAAACCGGCGTGAGTATGGCCCAGGGCAACACGGCCAGAGGCGCAAGAGCAAGCTCTCCGACTACGGCGTACAGCTCAAAGCCAAGCAGAAACTGCGTGGCTATTATGGAAATATCTCCGAGCGGCAGTTCCGCGGCATCTACCAGGAAGCCCGGCGCCTCAAGGGCGACAGTGGTGCACACATGATCGGCCTGCTTGAGCGCCGACTGGATGCGCTCATCTTCCGCGCCAAATTCGTTCCAACGGTATTCGCGGCGCGCCAGTTCATCAGCCACGGCCATATCCGCGTGAATGGCAAGCGCGTTACCATCCCGAGCTATCGCGTAAAGGTGGGCGACGTAGTCGAGGTCAAGGAGAAGTCGAAGCAGCTCGCGTTGGTTCTGGAAGCCCAGGCTTTGGCCGAACGTGACGTGCCCGACTATATCGAAGTCGACGGGTCGAAATTAACCGCTAAGCTCGCGCGCATCCCAGTGCTCTCCGACGTGCCCTATGCGGTTCAGATGGAGCCGCATCTGGTGGTGGAATATTACTCACGCTGATCGCTGAGGCAGGCTTGACAAAATGGGCCGGCGCAATCGCGCTGGCCCATTTCTTTTCCCATCGATTCGCTGGTGTGCCAGAGCCGGTCCGCCGCCAAAGTTATCCCCTGACTAGTACACAGCTTATTTTGTGGCGGGCCTGCGACAATTCTCTACATTTAGTGGTCAAAACGCGCTAATAACATTGCGCGGTCCTCGAATCAGAGGGCTCGCCTAGGGAGACTCCGCAATGAAAGGGATCGATACCATTAAAGAGTGGGTCGGGGCGTTGACGGAATTAGCTCTGATGTTGCTGGCATTGGCGATCGTGCTTTCGTTGCTGGTCGGCGCCAATCTACCGTTCTTCGGCGCTGTAACAGCGAACATCATGGCCTGGGTGAAAGACATGGGCGGGAACGGTCTCGTCGGTCTGATCACACTCGGCATTGTCCTCTGGTTGTTCTCGAATCGGAAAATGGCCTGACGCCGGCGTCCGGCTAGCCTGATCAGGCTTTGCTGACGCAATCGGGGTGGGGGGCGACGCTCCCCACCTTTAAGCCGTATGTGTCATCAAGAGGTTTGCCATGCGCAAATTCATGGCCAATGCAAAAGTAATCTTATGGGAGTTCGTCGAGCTTGGCTTCGTCACCATTCTCGCGATCATGTTGATCTACCTGATCCTCGGGCAAGGCTCCGGGGTCTTTGTGACGTCGGTCGCCGACAACGTCACGAAGTTCGCGAGCGGCGTGCCAACGCAGAGCTTGATCGGACTGGCGCTGGTTCTGGGCGTCATCTACCTGATCATGAATCGCCTGAACCGCACGCGTTAGTAGAAAACCTCCCGCGTTGACTGCTTTCCATCCCGCTTCTGGTGGCGGGATACGCTGCTTTGGCGTAGAAGGCACAAGCCTTCGGGAAAGCCGCCACCCATGCTGAACCGCCGCACGTTTCTTGCCGCCACTGCCGCAAGCGTCGCAACTGGCCCCCTGCCCGCTTTCGGGGCGGCACCTTATGCGTTCAGTCATGGGACGTTTAGCGTGACGGTCGTCAGTGACGGCCATCTCGTATTGCCGACCAGTTTTCTTGCGCCTGAAGCACCGCCAGCCGAACGCGAGCCCCTACTCAAGGCTGCCGGACAAACTGGCGAGCAATACAACTCACCTACCAATGTGACCCTGATCGCGGCGGGACAGGATCTCATTCTTGTCGATATGGGATCCGGCGACCGCTTTATGCCCACCGCAGGCAAGCTGTGGGAGAATCTCAAGGCAGCCGGCCTCGACAAGGGGAAGATCACGAAAGTGATCTTCACTCACGGTCATCCTGATCATCTTTGGGGCACCGTCGATGAACTCGACGAACTGGTGATTCCGGATGCCACGTTTTTCGTCGCAAGCGCGGAATGGGATTTTTGGACCAGCGAAAATGCAACGCGCGGGCTCCCGCCTGAACGCGCAGGGTTCGTCACCGGCGCGCGGCGCAATTATGCTTCGATCAAGGAAAAAGTCAGAATGGTGAAGGCTGGTGACGAGATCGTTGCCGGCCTGCGCGTCATCGATACCCCGGGCCACACGCAAGGCCATGTCTCCTTCGAACTTACAGGCGGCGAAGGCCTTATTGTGGGTGGTGACGTACTCACCCATCCGATGATTTCGTTCCAGTATCCCGAATGGAAGCCCATCGCAGATCACGTACCGGATCAGGCGATAGCGACGCGGCGCAAACTATTGGACCAACTTGCCAAAAACAGATCGAAATTCATTGGCTTCCACCTGCCCTATCCGGGCGTTGGAACGGTCGAACGCAAGGATAGTGCCTACCGGTTCGTGCCCGCGGCCTAGTATGGGGCTGGCATCATAAGCACCAAAAGTGCTCCCGCGGCCGGCAGCCAAGCGACCGCCAGCGCGAGGCCGGTCTTACTCCTCTTGTTGAAATCCCGCTATGGGCGCCGCCAAACAGGCGACCACGGCGCAATGAAAGCGACGGCCGCCAGCGCACCTGCGTGCGCACTTTCCGGACCGCCCCCGAGCCAAAAGCCAGAGACGCCAATCAACAGCGCCGCAAGCGCGCCGTCGACAACCGTCGCAACAACAAGCAGAAATATCACCACGCGCGCAGATACGGGGGTCAGGCGCTCTGGCGCACTGAAACGCCTTTGTCCTTCAGAGACTGCTGCAGTTCACCGGCCTGGAACATCTCGCGCACGATATCGCAGCCGCCCACAAACTCGCCCTTGACGTAAAGCTGCGGGATCGTAGGCCAGTTCGAGTAGCTTTTGATGCCGTTTCGGACCTCCTCGGACTCAAGCACGTTGATGCCTTTGTAAGCGACACCGAGATGGTCAAGGATCTGAACCACCTGTCCTGAAAATCCGCACATCGGAAACTGTGGTGTTCCCTTCATGAACAACACCACATCATTTCCCTTCACCTCGTTCTCGATGAATTGCTCGATGCCCATGGAATCCCATCCTGTTGGGCGGCGCGGGCCGCCTCGCATACCAATATATGTATCCCAGAAGACGCCGCCAACCCAAGAGGCATTCAGGGTTTTATCGATTTTTTGGTGAGTAGAAGGTGCCTTCCACCTCGAAAAAGTCGTCTTGGTTCAGCGCTGTAACTTCCACAATCGTCCGCGGTGGATATGGCCCGCCCGACCAGAGCTCTTCCTGAACTTTGTTCACGAGCGGCCGCAATCGCT
>DASRAF010000454.1:0-2922 GCA_035638295.1 Pseudolabrys sp. | reverse complement strand
GAACGACCTCGTCGCCGGTCACGTGCAGTCGGGCTTCACCACGCTCGCGACGGCGAGCTCGGTTCTCGATCGCGTTCGCGCGCTCGCGGTCGCAAGCGAAACGCGGCTGGCGACGCGGGCGAGTATTCCGACGTTCAGGGAAGGCGGCATCGATCTCGTCGTCGAGCATTGGTGGGGCGTGCTCGCCCCCGCCGGCCTGCCGCCGCAGATCGCCGCACGCCTGACCGGGGACCTGAAAGCCATTCTCGACTCGGACGAGTTTGCGACGCGCCTCGCGCCGCTGGGCGTCACGGCGTCCCATGCCTCGCCGGCGCAATTCCGAGCCCTGATCGAGAGCGACACCGCGCGCTGGGCCGAGATCGTCAAGTCGGTCGGGATCAGCGTCCCGTGACGAACGCTAGGTCGGGGACCGCTACGCAAGCCGAGCGCTATCAGTCAGCGCGGCGACCTTTTTCAAATGCGCGATTGCAGCGTGAGCCCCGGTCGTGCTGGTGAGGAGATTGAGCGTCACGTCGTCGTCGTTCACGGGTGTGAGTGCAATGTCCGTGTACATCCGCGCAGCGGGATCGCGCGTAATCACGAGCTTAAGCAAAAAAAGGCGCGCGATCATTCCCAGGATGACCACATGCTTGCTCAGCGTCTGCCAAACGAACCGTGACCAGAAAATGAAAGCGCGTTCGCGTGGCAGACCTGGGCGGCGCTCCGAAGGATGCTTGAGCCGGAGAATGCCACCCTGCAGCGGATGCACGTTCTCGAGCCACACCGCAGTCGCGAAATTGACCAGCACCTTGATGAGGCTGTTGACGGGTACGCCGGTCGCGACCGCGCGGCGCAGTAGCGTCTCCATGTGCTTCGGCGTGTAATAGAGTGACCAGGATTCGCGATAGATCGCCTCCCATTGTTCTCGGCTCATGCGCGCATGGCCGGTGCAGACATGGCTCGACGTCGTACCGGTTGAGGTCCGTATCCATCACGACGCCTTTTTTCCAGAGAATCTGATGGTCCTCCGAGCCCGGCAGCGGGGTGAGGCAGAAAAACTCGACGATGTCGAGCGGCAGCTCCTCCTGAATGATCGCGATGTCGCGTCGAATAGTCTCTGCGGTGTCCGAGGGGAAACCCAGGATGTAGCCCGCGAGCGTGATTATGCCCTGCGCCTTCCAGGCCAACAGCATCCTTCTATATTCGGTGATCTTGTTCTGCCGTTTCTTGGCCCCCGCGAGGTTGTCCGGATTGATATTCTCAAGACCGATGAACACACGCGTGACACCTGCGCGTTTCGCTTTCTCGATGAAATTCGGGATCTTGTGGCACAAGGTGTCGACCTGGATCATGAGGCCGAGCGGGATTGCGTCTCTCTCGCGCAGCAGGATGAGGCGGTCGAAGATCGGCTCCCATTCTCTGTTCCGCGCGAAGTTGTCATCGGTGATGAAGAATTTATGGATGCCCTGCGCCCAATTGAGCCGTATGAGATGCTCGATGTCATCGGCCGAGCGGAAGCGCGACTTGCGGCCTTGCACGTTGATGATGGTGCAGAACGAGCATTGATAGGGACAGCCGCGGCCCGCATCGAAGCTCGCGCTTAGCCCCAGCGTCCGCGCCACATATTGCTTCGGCAGGAACGGAACCGGTGTGTCCGCCAGCTCCGGCAGGTCTTTGATGAAATCATATTGCGCAGCCAGACGGCCGTCTGCGGCGTCGCGCAAGAGCAGGTCGAGCCGGTTCTCGGCCTCCCCAGCGAATATCGAGATGCCCAGCTCCCGGCAGGCATCGAGCCCGACAGCGCGACCGTCCAGCATGGAGAGGCAGCCGGATACGTGAAATCCGCCGATTGCGACAGATATACCAGCGGTCCGGAACGGCCGAGCGATATCGAGGGCGCGCGGGTACTGGTTGGTTTGAACTCCGACCAGCGCGACAAGTCCGAAATTGCGGTGACGCCGGAGGCGGGCGACGAGTGAAGCCACGTCCACCCGCGTGTTCGTCTCGTCGATGGCCTCGATGTCGATGGCGACGTCCGGTCCGAGGACTTGCCGCTTCGCGCAATCGGCCGCAATTGCGTATACTGCGGCGAGCGAATTCGATGGGATCAATGCACGCCACCAGCGGATTACGTACCCGTCGTCGTCGTAGTGCGATGGCTTGATTAGAACAAGCTGAAACCGTCGGCCCGCCGGCACATGGACCTCCAATGCGAGGCACTGATCGCCCTGATTGGTGTTTCTATCATGCCGTCTGCGAAAAGATGCAGAGCTAGCTTGCGGCCCCTGCCTTAGTTCTTTGGCCGAACCGGCTGACGAAAGTTCCGGCGGACTTTTTGGTCGGCTTAGTCACGACCGTGTAAGTCGAGCCAGTCGATCAGTGGCCGAATCGAGGAAAACTCCCTGATCTTCGATGGCGGCGGTGTAATAGAACGCCCGTAGCAGATCGCCGCGCGACTGAAAGTCGCGTAAAAGCCTCTTGTAATCGATGTCGAAGCCGAGCGATTTCGCGGTGGTATAGCACCGTCAATGAACAGGGGCAGTTTTTCTTTTATTTGGGAACATGAACTTGATCACCGACGAGCGAGCATGCTGCGCACGACTGCGCGAAATTTAGCGCGCGACCGTGGCTATCTAGAAGGCGCGCGTACGGAAAAACGCTCGGCGTCAAGGACGCCGAGCGTTGTCACTTCGGTGGATCGAGACCAATCCAGGCGTCGTTACGCGGCTTGCAGATTGGCCGCCGCCTGCTTGCCCCGCTCGGTCACGATGTCGTAACTGACCTTCTGGCCTTCCACAAGGCTGCGCATGCCGGCGCGCTCGACCGCGCTGATGTGCACGAACACGTCCTTGCTGCCGTCGCTCGGCTCGATGAATCCAAAGCCTTTTTGAGTATTGAAGAACTTCACGGTACCTGTGGCCATCATGGCCTCCTTACATTGCA
>DASRAF010000453.1:0-3276 GCA_035638295.1 Pseudolabrys sp. | reverse complement strand
GTCGGCTTGTTCGAGACCATTCGACCCGCTAATTTTGCGCCCAGTTTGCAAACGGACGGACACTCATGCGCGCGGTACTCGATATCATCCTGCTGGTTTTGCAGATCTACATCTGGCTCCTGATCGCAGCGGCGGTTCTGTCCTGGCTGATCGCCTTCAATGTGGTGAACACGCATAACCAGGTGGTGGCGACGATCGGCGAGTTTCTTTACCGCATCACCGAGCCACTGTTGCGTCCAATCCGTTCGGTGCTGCCCAATCTAGGCGGCATCGATGTTTCACCGGTGATTTTGATTCTGCTCATTCTGTTTCTTGAAAACGTCATTATCCGGTACATCTACCCCAACGTGTTCTAGTCAATGGCCGCGATGCCAGGGGCGAGACCTTGGGCCCTGGCGACCGGCGGCGCTGCGCTTGCGGTGCGGTTGACGCCGAGGGGCGGCTGCGATGCCATCGATGGCGTGCAGGTGCTGGCTGACGGTCGTCCTGCGCTCATGGTTCGCGTGCGCGCGGCACCGGCGGATGGCGAAGCCAATACTGCTCTCATTCGACTGGTCGCCAAGGCGGTCGGGGTCCCACCAAGCGACGTCGCGCTTGTCTCCGGCGCGACGGGCCGTCTCAAGCGCCTTCTGATTTCGGGCGACGGCCCAACACTGCTCGCGGCGCTGGAGAAAATTGCGCCCCCGCGCTAAGCCTTGTTCGGACGAGATCGGCTGGCGGACTTGGCACGCGAACAATCGACGGCAAGACCATAGGGGCCGATCTGCGCGGCAAGGTTACCGATGCCGTGCATCGGTTGCGCCGCGACCGCGACGTCGTTCCAGGCATTGCGGTCGTGCTGGTTGGCGCCAATCCCGCGAGCGAAGTTTATGTGCGCAACAAATCCAAGGCGGTCGCGGAATCAGGAATGCGTGCTTTCGATTGCAAGCTCGCGGCATCGACCAGCGAAGCCGAGTTGCTCGCTCTCGTTGCCAGGCTCAATGCCGACGAGGAAGTCAGTGGTATTCTGGTCCAATTGCCCTCCCCAAACAGATCGACGCACAGAAGATCATTGCCGCAATCGATCCAGCGAAGGATGTCGACGGTTTCCATCTGGTCAATGAGGGCCGCCTTGCCAGTGGGCTGCCGGCGCTCGTGCCTTGCACCCCGATGGGCTGTGTGATTCTTGCCAAGACCATTCATGACACGCTTGCGGGCCTTGAGGCCGTTGTGGCTGGCCGCTCGAACATTGTCGGCAAACCGGTGGCGCAGCTTCTCTTGGCGGAGAATGCGACAGTGACCATTACCCATTCGCGGACCAATGATCTTCCTTCAGTCTGCCGCCGTGCCGATGTGCTCGTCGCCGCCATTGGGCGGCCGGAAATGATACGCGGCGATTGGATCAAACCTGGCGCGACTGTCATCGACGTGGGGATCAATCGCGTGCCCAGTGATCGTGGCAAAACGCGGATTGTCGGCGACGTCGATTACGCCGAAGCCATGCAGGTGGCGGCGCTATTACGCCGGTACCGGGCGGTGTCGGCCCGATATCGCGTGCTTGCTGCTGAATACTCTGCGCGCTGCTTGCGCGCAGAAGGGCTTGCCGGCTCCGAAAGTCTGATTACGCCTGCCAGGCGTAGGCGACCTTATCCAGCGTTTTGGCGCCGAAGCGTTCGGAGGAACGTGCAACCGCGCGGCCGCCAAGCGCGCGATAAAATTCCATTGCCGGTTCGTTGTCCGAAAGCGCCCAAACGACAAGGCTCTTCAGGCCGCTCTGGTTCAGGTCCTTGCGCGCCGCGGAAAACAGGCGACGGCCAAACCCGAGACCCTGGAATTCCGGCCGCAGGTAGATTTCGTAGACCTCGCCATCATAGAAGAGGCTGCGTGCGCGGTTGCGCCCGTAGTTCGCGTAACCGGCGATGCGATCCCCGAATTGGAGGATGGTGATACGGCTGCCCTTGCGGATCGCCGAATCCCACCAGTCCGGGCCGCGGCGGTTGATGAGCTTGTCGAGCTCATTGCCCGGAATGATGCCCTGATAGGCCGCGCGCCACGCCTCGTCATGAGTCTCCGCCACGTCCATTGCGTCGGAAGACTTCGCGCGACGAATCTCAATAAGGATCGTGCTCATTGCGAGATAGAAGCAACGAAATTTCTGCCCTTCAAGCCCCATCATTAATGATGGGTTAACGGTGTGGATTACTGGTCACACGCGCTAAAACTCCAGCAGCGATGCAGAAAAAATGACGTTTGCGGATTCGATTGAGGACGAAATCGGTCGGTTTCGTGACTTGCGGAAGGCGGGGATGCCTCCCAACCGCCTGAGGGGAGGTAAGTGATTCGAATCTGATTCGCGCCGGCTCGGCGGCAGGCGGTCAGACCGTCTCGGCTTCCTTCTTCCGCTCTTCTTTTTTGCGGTCGTTCTCGTCCAGAAGCTTCTTGCGAAGGCGAATCGACTTTGGCGTCACCTCGACAAGCTCATCGTCCTCGATGTAGGCCAGCGCCTTTTCCAACGTCATCCGGATCGGCGGAGTGAGACGCACAGCTTCGTCCTTGGACGTGGTCCGGATGTTGGTCAGCTTCTTGCCCTTGAGCACATTGACAATGAGATCGTTGCCACGGGTGTGCTCCCCGACGATCATGCCGTTGTAAACTTTCCAGCCGGGCTCGATCATCATGGGCCCACGGTCTTCCAGGTTCCACAGCGCGTAAGCGACGGCGTCGCCCTTGTCGTTGGAAATCAGAACGCCGTTGCGGCGACCCTGGATGGACCCTTTGTAGGGCGCGTAGGCGTGAAACAGCCGGTTCATGATTGCGGTGCCACGCGTATCGGTCAGCAATTCTCCCTGATAACCGATGAGGCCGCGCGTCGGAGCATGGAATACAAGACGCAATCGTCCGCCGCCCGATGGCTTCATCTCCATCATGTCGGCTTTGCGCTCGGCCATCTTCTGCACGACGATCCCAGAATGCTCTTCGTCGAGGTCGATGACGACTTCTTCGATCGGCTCGAGCACTTCGTTGGTTGCGGGGTCTTCCTTCAAAAGGACCTCTGGCCGCGATACTGACAGTTCGAACCCTTCGCGTCGCATGGTTTCGATCAGGATGCCGAGCTGCAGCTCTCCGCGTCCAGCGACCTCCATGGAATCGCGTTCGTCGGATTCGCGTACACGAAGCGCGACGTTGCCTTCCGCTTCACGCAACAGGCGGTCGCGGATCATGCGACCGGTGACCTTGTCACCCTCGGTTCCGGCAAGAGGAGAGTCGTTGACGCGAAAGATCATTGCCAGGGTCGGC
>DASRAF010000452.1:0-4526 GCA_035638295.1 Pseudolabrys sp. | reverse complement strand
ATACCAATCACTGCGATCAGGATCGCAGCGACGAGGCCGACCACCACGATCTTCAGGTGGGTGGTGCGATCCGCGGTATAAAGGGACGAGTTCATGGCGCGGAACAAATCACCTTGAATGCCAGCCGAATATTGTATTTGCGGACAATACCCCTATACCAAGGTAGAAGGTGCAGCCCGTTCGGCGGCAGATAGTCCCAATTGAATCAGGCCGGTAGGCCGGATTTTACAAGCCCGTCACGTAGGCGCTCTTTATCCGAATGTTGTTGATAGTGGAGGGCGCCGAGAATCTTCCGCGGTAAACGCCGGTTCGCGCTGGAGCACCTCCCGAGCATGGGCTGCGGCGGCGGTGATGTTTCCCTCGCAGGGCGCGATGTCACACCTCACACCCCGAACAGTTTGCTGTAGCGCACCTTGATCTCCTCGCTCTGCGCCAAAACCAGTTTCGGATCGGCCTGCAACAACTTGAAGCTCGACAGCGGCGCGCGGCCGGCCTTCTCCTTGGCCAGCGCATGGAATGAGCGGTGCGCAAATACATCGATGAAGATTTGCTGCGCCTCCACGCTGAACAGGAAACTCTGGAACAGGCGCGCGGCATTCGGGTTGGGCGCGCTGCGGAAGATGCCCGACGGCACCGGAATAACCGGGGAACCTTCCGTCGCATGCACGACCTCGACGGGTTGGTTGTTTAATTTCGCGACTTCCACGCTGTAGTCGTTGCCATCAGCCATCACCGCGCGTTCGCCGATAGCGATCTTCTTCGGCGGGTCGGCGGCCGACTGGAGTTGCATGACCTTCTGCTGTGCCAGTTTTTCGAGGAATGGCCACCCTAGTTCACGCACCCACAGGTACGTGTTCGTCAGAATCGCGCCGCTGTAACCGGGATGACCTTTGACAATCTTTCCTTGCCATTTCGGATTGAGCAGATCGATATAGCTTTTGGGCGCGGCTTCGGGCTTCACCAGATTGGTGTTGTAGCCAATGACCTCGAGCCATGCGCAAAGAGTCGACTGCATGCCATTCGGGTCACGCTGGTCGGGCGGAAAATGCTTTGCCATGTCCTCGGTGACGTAAGGCTCGACCCAATCCTTTTCCTTGGCGGTCCAGTCGAGGAAATGCGATGGATCGGTGCTGCACACCACGTCGACCGCGTAGATCCGGCTGGCCTGTTCCTGAATGATGCGCTGATAGATGCGTTCGGCGCCTGAGCGCTCGACGCGGATAGCGACCCCGGGATATTTGGCTTCGAAGGTTCGTGCCAGCCGTTCCGAGGTGTTCAGCTCGAGCGCCGTGTAGAAAGAAGCTTTGCCTTCCTTCCGCGCCGCCGCGATCAGCGCTGGCGTCACTTCGCTCGGCGGCGGTGCTGCGGCTCTGAGCGGTTGGGCAAAAACGGTCGCCGCACCGACAGCAAGGCCGCTCTTGAGTACGGTGCGTCGCGAGACCTGCGTCTGGTTCATGCCGTCCCTCCCCGGTGCTGTTCGCCTCAACTGCAAGTCTATACTTGTCACGAGAGCTTGCGCAGCCGGGCGGTGCTTCAGTCTTCTATGACTCTGCACCGAAAATGCGGCGCTGGAGACGAGCCATGCCGTTGATCCAGCGGTCCCGATCTTCCGCTTTCCTGCGCATGTAATCATTCACTTCGGCATGGGGCAGGATGAGGAATGTTTCCTGCTCGATCCCATCGATCGCAGCCTGTGCGACTAGTCCCGCAGACAGGATGCCATCGCCGGACTGCGGTCCTTGCGGGAGACGATGCAACAACGGCGTGTCCACGGCCTGCGGGCAAAGAATTGATACTTTGATGCCGTGGTCTTTGTGCGCAATTGCCAAATTTTCGGCAAACCCGACGGCGGCGTGTTTGGTGGTCGTGTAAATGGCGCTGCCGATCTGCGTGAGCAGACCAGCGGCCGATACGGTGATGACGAAGTAACCGCCGCCGCGCGTCTTCATGCGCGGTACAAGATGGCGCGCAGCGTATACATGTCCCATGACGTTCACGGACCACGCTGTCTGCCAGAGGTCATCAGGTCCCGCCGCAGCATTGTCCACTCGCGGCGAGAACCCGAGCGCCACGCCTGCATTCGAGCAATACAGGTCGATCGGTCCGTACTCCAGTTCGATGTTTTCGATCAACGCTTTGACGTCCGATTCCTGCGCCACATCGCAGCGGAACGCTGAGCCGGCGATTGCGTCCGCGACACGTTGGGCGGCCTTAAGGTCGAGGTCAGCAACGATGACTGTCTTCGCGCCGGACCGATGCAGTGTCTCGCAGAGGGCGCGGCCAATTCCGCTTGCACCTCCCGTTACGATGACGGTTTTGCCAGAGACCTGCATGTATCAGACCGAGTGATTGTCGTTGCCGCGACCAGCCAGCGGCCCCGGGTATTGGCGAGACCTTGTGCGTCGTCCACGCATTTGTTTTTCTCGCACGAGATGGTGGGCCGGTTCACCAAACAACTTCAAGCGTTTAGTGAACTTCCTGAACCTCCGCAAGAACGCGAAGATACCGCTCGCCGGCATTGGGGAGACGGATGAAATCCCAGTCAAACTGGTACTTGAAGTGGGGAAACGTCGCCCAGATCGTTTCAGCGGTGGCGTCTCAGTTATCGCCCGCGTGATTGAAGGCCTTGCCGTTGGCATTTATCCGGGCCGAGCTCATGTCGACGCGCTGATCTCTTTCTTGCGCGGTGATGGCCTCCTAACAATTGACGTAGCCCTTGTCCCCCATCTTGCCCGTGCGGTTGTCGATGATGCGGTGCCAGCAAAAATCACCACGATCGGGCACGATGACGCGACGCACGTGTGGCAATGGTACGCACTCGAGACATGCCCGGAATCTAAGGCCAGCATCGTCAAGAGATCGTTCAGTTTCCAGCGTCGGGCTGTAGCGTCCAGGCGGGGCCAGTCGGTTCGAAAAATCAACGATTTGCACGGGTTATCTGGAGCATTTTCTTGGCTTGACTTGCACGATACGTCCCGCGCCGCGTAACGTCGGCCCGCGCAACGATGCCGGCGCGATGAAACGGCCGGCCAGGGAGGATACAGACATGCAGCGGGTTCTGATGGTCGTTTCGCGGTTCGCTCTCGCGGCGGCCTGCGTTTGGCTTGTGTCGGCTGGCTATGCCAATGCTGCCGATTATCCGGCACGGCAACCGCATATCATTGTCGGCTATCCTGCCGGTGGCTCGACCGACATCTGCGCGCGGCTGTTCGGCGATTGGCTCAGCAAGCGTCTCGGCCAGCAGTTCATTGTCGAGAACCGCCCAGGAGCCGGCAACAATCTCGCGACCGAAGCGGTCGCCAAGTCGCCGCCCGATGGCTACACGATCCTTCTGGTAAACCCGGCCAACACCATCAACGCGTCGCTCTACAAGCATCTCAATTTCAATTTCCTCCGTGATATCGCCCCGGTTGGGGGCTTTATCCGAGTGCCCAATGTCATGGAGGTGAATCCCTCGGTGCCTGCCAAAAACGTCGCCGAGTTCATTGCCTATGTAAAAGCCAATCCCGACAAGGTGAACGTCGCATCATCGGGCAATGGCACCTCGATCCATCTCTCCGGCGAACTGTTCAAGATGATGACCGGAACGAAAATGACGCATGTGCCGTACAAAGGATCGGCGCCGATGCTGACCGATCTGCTCGGCGGCCAGGTGCAGCTGACATTTGACAACCTACCGTCGTCAATCGGCCACATCAAAGCGGGCAAGCTGCGGGCTCTGGCGGTGACCACCGCCCAGCGCTCCGACGAGCTACCGGATGTGCCGACCGTTGCCGAGACAGTCCCGGGCTACGAGGCGAGTGCGTTCTTCGGCTTTGGCGTCCCGACCGGAACGCCGAAGGAAATCGTCGAGGTCCTGAACAAGGAGATCAATCTCGCCCTGAAGGACCCGGCGATGATCGCCAAGCTCAGGGAACTGGGCGGCACGCCCATTCCCGGTACGGCGGAAGCTTTCGGTAAGCTCGTTGCCGACGAGACCGCGAAATGGGAAAAGGTGGTCCGCGCCGCCGACCTGTCGGTCAATTAACGGATTAATGCACCTGCAAGTATGAGCAAACGTAAGCGTCCTGAAGAGCTGCGCAGCCATCGCTGGCTCGGCGTGAACGACCTGCGCGCGTTTGGGCACCGCGCGCGGTTGCGGCAGGGCGGCTTCGATGCGGCCGATTTCCGCGGCAAGCCGGTGATCGGCATCATCAACACCTGGAGCGACATCAATTTCTGTCACACGCATCTGCGTGACCGTGCGGAAGACGTCAAACGCGGCGTGCTGCAGGCCGGTGGCTTCCCAGTCGAGTTGCCGGCGATGTCGCTCTCGGAACCCTTTGTAAAGCCGTCAACCATGCTCTATCGCAATTTGTTAGCTATGGAGACGGAAGAACTCCTGCGCAGCCATCCAATCGACGGCGCTGTGCTGATGGGCGGCTGCGACAAAACCACGCCAGCGTTGATCATGGGCGCAATCAGCATGGGGCTGCCGGCCATCTATGTGCCGGCGGGGCCGCAGCTGCACGGCAACTGGCGCGGGA
>DASRAF010000451.1:0-3320 GCA_035638295.1 Pseudolabrys sp. | reverse complement strand
GCGCATGGACAAGGATGATGGCTAGTTCTTCCGCCCGCAGATTTGGATAATCGGCCAGCATGCCGCGGGCAAAGTCATTCAACGCGCCAGCCAACTCCACGCCGGCAAAGCCACCGCCGGCAACCACGAAAGTCAGCAACTCTTGACGCTTCGCCGCGTCCGTCTCGCGGTCGGCGCACTCGAAGCAGTCGATCACGTGGTTGCGAATGCGGATGGCATCGAGCAGGGACTTGAAGTCAAAAGCGAGCCGTTCGATGTTGTGATTACCAAAGTAGTTTGAGACTGCGCCCAAAGCCAAGACCAGGTGATCATAAGGAAGTTCTTGCGTCGATTCGGCGCCGCCGTCGTCCGTATGCCCGCCCAGCGCCACTTCAACCCTGCGCCGTTCCAAATCGATTTGTATTGCCTTACCGCGCACCACCTGCGTGCGGCGCAAGCTCGTACGCAACGGGCTACTGATGTGAGTCGGCTCCAGGCTGCTGCCGGCGACTTCCGCAAGCATCGGCGTGAAGAGCAGGGCGTTGGTCTCGCTGACCAGCGTGAAGTCCACTGAGCGGTCAGCGCCAAAAACGCGTTCCAAATTTTCTGCCGTGGTCATCCCGCCGAAACCGCCGCCCAAAATGACGATGTGCTTCTTCTCGCCGGCGGGCGGCGGCGGTGGCACAGGCTCCGGCCCCCATCGCCAGAAAGCCAAATCATGAGCCGCTTGACCAAACGTCCCCAGGCCGGCGCCATAAAGCACCCAGCCGACCAACTCAGGGAATAGCACGCGCATGCCTTCTGCTGTCCATTGCGCCATGCGTCCGCCGAGCAGCGGAAAAAGAATGACACTGAACAGTCCCCATAAAGGGACGCCCAAAGCTGCTGCCGTCATGAGGCTGTCAATGTAAGCGTGCCGCGTGTGACGAAAGGCCACCGCGTATCCAACTCCGATAATGACGCCGAGCGTAACTCCCAAAAGCGAACTACTTAGCGTCGCGGCTAGGCTTATACTCGCTGCCAGCCCCGCCAGTAGTCCAATCAGAATCCGTCGCGGGTATTTGTCCATACGATTCCTTCACTAGAGTGCAAAGGCGATGGCCAGATGTGTGTGCGCAGGTGTCGTCGACAATCCCTTGTCTTAGTTAGAGCGCCGAAGACCGACAAAAGTTGCAGACATTTATTTAAAAAGCCGCCGCCGTTTGCCCATCTCACCCACCAGCCCTTGTGGTTGGCTAGTGTGGAACTTTTTTCCCTGCAGGAGCGTTAAATGGGACAGGAGATTGCGCAAATTAGAAGCTTCTTCTGCTTTTGCAACTTTCTGTTAGGTCGGTGCATCTAAGGATCCTCAGGTGAGACGGTCACGGCGCCTGCCACTAATATCCGACGATCCTGCATCGTTATCTAGGCCACTTACATCTAATGAACTGAGTGACCTCCATCCTGACTGATTTGACCATGCACCATTTGCCTAACCGGCAGATGGTGAAGGAATCCGTGAAAACCGTCACCGTCACACCGCGGTTGTTCCTGTTCGATAGGGCGCAGAGCTACAGGACATTGGCGGCTGATCAGGCCAATTGGAAACTGGGCATCGCTCGTCATCACGTGAAGTCGATATTTCGACATTTGTCGACATCTCGTCAGATCCGCCGGCAGCCGAGCTGCAACATTTGGAATGATCGCCATAGATTCAAAAATCCCAGATATCGAATCGAAACCGGCACATCCTTTGCTCCAATTACGAAATTTGCAACTAAGGTGTTTTCAACGCTTTCCCTTGTCTCCACTGGGCCAGCAAGGCCGAACCCGAAGAATTTTTTTTCCATTTCGGCGGCGAATCAAAATGACGATGTTCGTGGTTACACGGAGCTGTTCGGGTACCGGAAGAAACGTGGGCCGCCCGTGTGGACGGAAATGTCGCGGGAAGCAGTCTTAACCATCCCATCTGAACAGCAGCAAAGTTCAGAACGCGGGAGTGAGCCATGTCCGAGATGAATAAGAGGGCGGAGTGCGCGATAGCGATTATGGCGAAGGCTCCCTTGCCTGGCGAGGTAAAGACTCGCCTCTGCCCCCCGCTTTCTTACGAGGAGGCGGCTCAGCTCTATCACTGTTTTCTCTTGGACAAGATCGAACAGCTTGATTCGCTGAAAACGACTGCGCCAGCAGTTGCCTACACACCCGACGATACCGAGCCCCTTTTTGAGGCCATGGTTCCGTCAGGCTTTACCCTCATTCCTCAGAAAGGGCCGGATCTTGGGGCAAGACTCTCAAACACTCTGAACCAACTTTTGGAGTCGGGGTATCGACTGGTGATGGCTATCGACAGCGACACGCCCACCTTGCCCGCTGCCTACCTTGAAAGAGCAGTTTCGCTCTTAAGCGAACCGAAAATCGACATGGTGCTAGGGCCGTCAGAGGATGGCGGCTACTATCTTATCGGCCTGCGTAGGCCGCAGCCTGAGCTTTTTGAGAAAATGCAGTGGAGTACCGCACACGTGCTTTCTGAGACCATGCGCCGTGCCCAAGCCAAAGGGCTTAAAGTTGTTTGTCTCCCCACATGGTACGACGTGGACACTCCTGAAGATCTAAGACGTCTCAGAGAATCGCTCCACTCTGACCTCGGGCAGCAGGCTGAGCGCACCCGGCAATTTCTTATGGAACGGCAGAAATGAAAGAGCGAAAAAGCTTGGCAGAAGTTCCATGGAAGACGCTCTCCAGCCGCGCGATCTACCGTAACAAGTGGCTCTCTTTGCGCGAGGATCAGGTGGCGCTCCCGGACGGACGGCAAACCATTTATGGGGTCGTTAGCTGCGGAGAGTGTGCGGGTGTGCTGCCGTTTTTGGATCCTAACACGGTGCTTCTTGTTAAGCAGTATCGTTATGTTGCGAAACGCGTGACCTGGGAGATGCCTACAGGAGGCGTTCACCAAAGCGAAGCCATCGAGGCAGCGGCCCAGCGAGAACTCGGGGAAGAAACCGGACACCGGGCAGGTCGTCTTACCTGGCTCTCTACCTACCACACAAGCAAAAGCGTGATGGATGAGACGGCGCATCTTTTTCTAGGCGAGAATCTGGTGAAGCTTGAACTCCATCCAGACGAGACAGAGTTCATCGAGGTCGGGCAATTTTCGTTTGACCAGGCTCTAAAGATGGTCCTAACCAACGAGATCTTAGACAGCATGACAGTGATCGCTATGCTCCAAGCCGCTCGCAGGAAAGGGCTCTGATGCAAATAATCGCGTTTTTGGCCATAAGCCTTTGTGCATTGCAGTTCTCTTTGCGCGAGGTCTGGGCGGAAGAGCCCATATTTCCCACGCCCAATCGGCCGGTGGCGCAGAT
>DASRAF010000450.1:0-12113 GCA_035638295.1 Pseudolabrys sp. | reverse complement strand
TCGCCGCCCCTTTTTTGTTGACGTGAATCCCGCCCAATCAGAAGATGCATCCTGTAGCAACTACAGAAACAAGGCCTACCAATGCGTATGGTCACGAATGCGCGGACTGACGGAATGGCGATTGGTGAGCTATCCAAGCTGACCGGCGTTCATGTTGAAACAATCCGCTACTTTGAACGGATCAAGATGCTGCCGAAGCCGCCGCGCACGACTGGAGGTCGTCGCACATACGGCGCAACACATGTGCGTGTGTTGGCATTCATCAAACGATCGCGAGAATTGGGCTTTTCGCCTGATGATGTTCGAACGTTGCTCCGGCTCGGTGGCCCCGACAAAGCACGCTGTTGCGACGTGCGTGACATTGCGACCGACCACCTCAACGACGTTCGCGCCAGGATCACCGATCTACGCAAGCTGGAACGGTTGTTGGCAAAGACAGTTGCCAGATGCACTGGCACAACCGCACCTCGGTGCGCGGTTTTGGATATTCTCGATGTTCAAAGAGGCAAATCCTCGTCGACTACCTAAGGTGTCGCCAACGAGTCCTGCGATGGCAGAAGAGTTCAAATCGGATCGATTATTTGCGGGGGCCGGTCTAACGACACCTAAACGCAGAGTCAGTATCATTGTCTGATGTCGTCACGACAAAGCAAAGTTATCTGGATTTGCGTCGTGGTACTGGTGGCCCTAGTCCACGCTTACGCGAACTGCGCGACGTTAGTGCAGCGCGCTCTTATTCACGAGTTGGAGCTGGTTGCGTTTGCGCTGTTTTTTGCCGTAACGCTGGCGCAGAACAAAATCAAATTTGGCGTGTATTTTCCTGGGTTCAAAAAGAAATAAGCGCAGAGTTACTGGCCGCGGATCAAGCGCTCTTTAGTTTTTCCGAGTACGAACGGGACGAGCGGCAGTCCGCCCCGACGTGTTGAGGGTCAAGGCGGCGCGAATGAGAGCCTTCAACGCCCTCTCATCAATCTTGTCGCCCTCACGAAGATCGATGGCACGTCTGGTGTTGCCTTCGAGGCTGGAATTGAAGAGACGTGAGGGATCGTCCAACGAGGCCCCCTTCGCGAAAGTCATCTTCACGACACTCTTGTACGTCTCGCCGGTACATATGATTCCGGCGTGCGACCAGACCGGAACCCCTCTCCACTTCCACTCTTCCACCACTTCGGGGTCGGCCTGTTTGATGAGAGATCGGATCCGAGCAAGCGTTTTGCCCCTCCAATCACCCAGCTCCTTAATTCTCGCATCAATCAGTCGAGGGGCAGAGCGAGGTCTTTCATCTTTAGCGCTGGTCTTCCT
Source organism: Pseudolabrys sp. (assembly GCA_035638295.1). Lineage (GTDB taxonomy): Bacteria > Pseudomonadota > Alphaproteobacteria > Rhizobiales > Xanthobacteraceae > Pseudolabrys. Next base: position 10,811 of record DASRAF010000450.1, on the reverse strand, counting down.
CTTCTTCATGGTTGCATTCTTCTGCTTTGTCAGATGCGTCGGGGTTCTCTCATCGGGAATAAATCAAAAATTGAGACAAAAAAACGGCCAGACCGCAAAAATAAGCAGCAATCCGATCAGTGCTTTTTGCGCACAGAAATGATCGGGGCACCCAGTTGCTCTGGTCTTCATTTCCCGATGAGAGACGAAAAGGAACAAAGCGCCAATCGATGTCAACAGCACAGTCGTGTCACCGGACAGTTCCGGCTCGGCTTGCCCTATGACCCGCCGCTCGAGGAATGGCCTATCGAATGTACAACCTGCGCGACTATACCGGGCCATCTGTCTGGCGGCAGCGCGATCCGGATGCACGCCTGGACGAAACTGCCACTTGAACAGAATTGTGGCTTGACCAGCATCGTTCCATTGGTGTCGAACGCAACGGAAAAGGGAAATTTCTCTTCGGCGCGCAAAAGTTCGGCCCGACTCAATTTCTATTCCCATTCTGGACGAAGGAAACCAGAGACGATTTCATGGCGAAGCTACACGCCGCAATCGATCGCATCGGCGTCAACTATATCTGGTTCGACAATGATCCAGAGATAAAGCTGCTTGATCCGATCCACTCAGACACCAAGAGCGTCGAGCATATTGCACACGTCTATGGGATCGAGAAGAATCGATCATCGCTGTGCTCTGAACCCGCCTCGGAATGCCAATAGCCCGCGCGGAGGCTCCGGCCGCCACGAAGTGACGTCTCGGAAATGCTTTTATTTGATAAAGCGCGATCCCGCCTCCGGTTATACGGTTGGCTCCAGATAAGTTGCACCACATCGCTGCCAAGGACCCAAAGCGGACACAATAAGACGTAAGCTTCGTTCCCGCGCAGGCGGGAATCACTGCGGTAACGTGCGTGTATACCGATCCCGATCTTGTTCCGTTTGAACCGCCTGAGCGCCCGCTCGGGCTGCTGGGTCTGCGCACGTTGATGCGCAATTACATCGAGACGGTTCCCCGCTCGGCATACGATCAGAACGTCACGCATTTCCGCACGCGGATGTCCGACGTCCTGATCGTGTCCGATCCGGATATCATCCAGGAGATTCTGGTCGACAAGGCGGAAGCGTTCGGGCGCGATCCCACGACTCGGCGATCATTTGCTCCGGTCATCGGCAACACCTCCCTTTTTCTCGCTGAGGGCGCCGAATGGCGCTGGCAACGACGCGCGGTAGCTCCGGTCTTCCGGCATGAAACGCTGCTGTCGTTTGTGCCAGTCTTCGCTGCAATGGCGCAACGCCAGGTCGACCGTTGGCGGGCGGCGGACCGCACCATCCCGACAGACGCCGCCGCCGCGATGACACGTACGACGTTTGACATCATCGTCGAGGCTATGCTGGGCGGTTCGGCAAATCTCGACGCTGATCGATACAGCCGCGCGTTGACCGACAATTTCGATACGATTCCCTGGCACATCATCTACGTTATGTTCTCGATTCCGGAATGGATGCCTTACCCGCATCGACGCCGCGCGATGCGCTCGCGTGATTTCCTGCATCGGGATATTCGCCGGATCGTGGCCGCGAGGCATTTCAGCCAATCCTTCAAACCGGATTTGCTCGATCTGATGCGCGCCGCCCGCGATCCCGAAACCGGGCGAAGCATGAGCGACGACGAGATCGTGGCCAATCTTCTCACCTTCATCACCGCGGGCCACGAGACGACCGCCGTCGCCCTCATTTGGACGCTTTGGCTGTTGGCCAAGGACCAGGCCACGCAACAGCGGGTGTTTGACGAAGTCAGATCGGTGGCGGGAGATCAGCCGATTGATGCGGCCCGCGTCGAGGGCCTGGCGTTTTGCCGCCAGGTCATCCAGGAGTCGATGCGATTATTCCCGCCTGCCCCCGGGATCGCGCGGATCTCGAAGGCAGCGGTCAAAATCGGCGACATGCAGTTTCCCCCAGGAACACGAATACATATTCCCGTCTTTGCTCTCCATCGGAACGCCGGTCTTTGGGACGGCCCCGATGCCTTTGATCCGGATCGCTTTGCGCCGGATTTGGTCAAGGCACGACCACGCTTTGCCTTCCTGCCTTTCGGCGGAGGCCCGCGTGTCTGCATCGGAGGTGGATTTGCGATGCTCGAGGCCGCCACAATCCTTGCGACCATTGTACGCGCGTTTCGCTTTGATCCCGTCGCCGGCCACAAACCAAAGCCCGTGGCGCGGGTTACCTTGCGTCCCGCCGGCGGAATGCCGTTACTCATAACGGAGCGGTGATGCCCGGCGGTTAAGGCATACCGCTGACCAGTGCGCCTATTTGGCAGCTTGCTTGAATTGCCTCGGGGGCTACCCATATGGCGCTGCCGCGGAGTGTTGAATCGAGCGGGGTGACGATGAGCTACTTACGCACCGCAATTCTGCTCGCTGGCTTGACCGCCTTGTTCATGCTGATCGGCTATCTGATCGGCGGACCAAGCGGTGCGCTGATCGCGTTCTTTGTCGCCGCCGCCACCAATTTCGTAACGTACTGGAATGCCGACAAGCTCGTGCTGTCGACGCAAGGCGCCCAGGAAGTTGACGAGCACACGGCGCCCGAACTCGTGCACATGGTGGTTGAACTCGCCCAGCGTGCGGAACTGCCGATGCCGCGCGTCTTTGTCATGGACAATCCGCAGCCCAACGCGTTCGCCACAGGGCGCAATCCGCAGCATGGCGCAGTCGCGGTCACGACGGGCCTGCTCGGGATGCTTTCGCGCGACGAACTTGCGGGAGTTATCTCTCACGAGCTCGCGCACATCAAAAACCACGACACGCTGCTCATGACGGTGACGGCCACGATCGCCGGCGCCATCTCAATGCTGGCGCAGTTCGGGATGTTTTTCGGCGGTGGCAATCGCGGCAGCAACAACAGTGGCATGGGCATTGTCGGTACGTTGCTGATGGTCGTGCTCGCCCCCCTCGCCGCGATGCTGGTTCAGATGGCGATCAGCCGCACACGTGAGTATGCCGCTGACAATATGGGCGCGCGGATCAGCGGCAATCCCGCCGGGCTTGCCGCGGCGCTGGCCAAGATCGACGCTGGTGCGCATGCGATCGAGAATGTTCACGCCGAGCAAAACCCGGCGAGCGCCCCTCTATTCATCATCAATCCGCTGTCCGGGGCGCGCATGGACAACCTCTTCGCGACCCATCCGGCAACACAAAATCGCATCGCGGCTCTGGAGCAACTGGCTGCAGATATGGGCCGCGGTTCTTTCGTGCGCGCGCCCGCGTCACCTGCCGCCGGCGGGCCGTGGGGACGACGGGGTCACTGGGGCTAGATCAGGCGGCGACTGCCGCGTCGTAAATTCGCGCCACTGGTTCGGGCAGGCCTTGTCCATCCGCCGACTCGTATCCAATCACCCGAAGCGCCCCTGTACCCGGGCACATTTCGACGGCGAGCCTGGTCTGCGAATTGAGGACGGGCGGCGAGACCCATCCGAATTCATCGACGCCGAATGAAGACGATGAGGCCGCAATATGCTCGCGTCTTGTGCGGCTGTTCTCCATCGCTTCGGAAGACGTCCGCGTCAAAGTCGCCTCTGCGGCTACGCGCGGTTCCCACGGCAACCCGCTTCGTAGCCAGTCATTCGCGGCGACGGTGTCATCATCCCGGCTGATGAACTCATTCTCCTTGCGTTCGATCACGCAGCGCTCGCCGGAACGACAGCCGACCAGCACAAAAATTGCGGGCCGAGCGATCGGTGTGGTTTCCAGACGATGCCGTGCCTCGCCAAACGTTTCGCAGGTCTCAAAAACCTCGCGCAACAAATGATCGGGGGGAACCGAACGGACGTGCCACGTCCGCAAAGCGTTCAAGGCAAGATCATAAGGTCGCAACCACGGCCGTCGTGTACGCCGCCACATCGGGGCCTGGTTGATACAGGCGGCGAAGCGTCCGCGGGCCGACGCCGTGAGAACCCCCGCGTAGCCCGGCCAGGTCACGCTGTCGAACTCGCCAGCACTCCCACGCATCCGCGCCACCTCGACATGGCGCCCGAGCCCCGGAAACGGCCAGTCCAGCGTTCTGGCGAGCCATGGCACGTCGCCCTGTTCGCGGGCCAGCGCCGTGCAGCCCCACTGATAGCAGCCGTTGAGAAACCAGATCCCGGAGAAATCCAGTTCAGCTGCAATGGCATGAATCTCTGCGGCATATGGCGAATGGGACCGTTTAAGCCAAACGCGCGTCATGCGATCCATCGCCGGCAGCAGCCCGACTGCAAGACCGGGCAACCAGTCAATGCATTCGTCGCGCAGCGCCCGAGCCCGCGCACGACCTTCTGTGGCGTGGCGAACCGAGCCGCCATGGCGCACATCGACTACAGGAATGCGTGAAAGGGATGCGATCGTCATTCAACGGTCTCACTGCGGACAAAGCTGTAAGCGGTTCTGGATACCTCTGTCGATCGTTGTGGGATAGCCCTGAATTCGGGCCGACTCAACCAGCCGGAACCCGACCAATAGACCCCAGCTATGAACGTCCGATACGTGGACGCGCGGGTGTCCGTTGACCCGTATTTCTTGCGACTCCGAAAAGGCGAAGATAGCCGCGGTCGAAGCAGCTATTTGTCCCTAACGCGAAACGGCCATTAGAATTAGGCATTTCAAATCGCAAAAAATATCCCGAAAGTCGCGTGCTACCGGCCTTGTTCGCAGCTTGAGGACTGTGGCAAACTGTGGCGTTGGTAATACTTCGGAGATCTAGCATGCCTCAGGGCACCGTAAAGTGGTTCAATCCGACGAAGGGCTATGGCTTCATCCAGCCCCAAGAAGGCGGGAAGGATGTGTTCGTACACATCTCGGCCGTTGAACGCGCCGGACTTAGCACTCTGAACGAGGGTCAGACCGTTCAGTACGAACTCGTCGAGAACCGCGGGAAGACATCCGCGGAGAACCTCAAGGTCAAGTGACCTGAGACGTCCGAGCTGACTACCGGCTTGTCTGTCTAAATTGCACCGCCGAGCTCCCTCAGCCCGGCGGTTGTGCACATTCGCGCGCTATCGCGCGAGCCGCTCCAGTTCCGGAAACGGTGCGTACGCCACCTCTTTACAGAGTTCGCGCACGCCACTCGGTGTATCGAAGAAGCGGTCGAGCTTGCCCCCAACGTAGATGGCTGCACCATCTTTTGATCCCAGATATTTTCCGTCGGTGTTACGCGCGTCGTAGCGGACACACGCCACGTAGCGATCTCCGGGGCCGATATATTTGAGTTGCGGCTGGGAGATCCCTGCCCCTCGAACGTGGGAGGGATCGTTGAGATAGGTGCGCAGGAAAGCCAGCACATCCTGCTTGTATTGTTGCGGATAAACGTTCTCCGCGTCCCAGCGCGCCTTTAGTTCCGAGGCGCTCGGTTCGAGATTTGTCGTGCAGCCGGCGAGCGCGGCAGCCACCAACAATCCCACCGGTCGCATTCGTCCAGACCTGTGCTGTTCTTCTACCATTGCGGGTAACAGCTTATCGCCCCGATGCGCCATGTGCAGAACAGATGTATGCTCGTGCCCATAAGAATAACCTGGGAAGGACGTCATGACACTCACACGCCGGACCCTTGTGCTCGCCGGCATGACTGCGCCATTGGCTGCGCCTTTCGTGGCTCGTGCCCAATCATGGCCTACCGGTCCGATGCGCATCGTCGTCGCCTACCCGCCCGGCGGATCGACGGACGCCATCATGCGCCTGGTGCAGCCGGGGTTACAGCAACGCCTTGGCCACCCGATCGTGATCGAGAACCGGTCCGGAGCCTCGGGCAGCGTTGGAACCGCTGCGGTAGTGAAATCGGCGCCTGACGGCAACACCTGGCTCGCGGTCTTTGACAACCATGCCGCGAATCCGTTCGTGCTGCCGCCGCTGCCTTACGATAGCGAGAAGGATCTCGATCCGGTGCTGCTGATCGGCACCGCGCCCTACATGATCACCACGGCTGCAGCCAAGCCTTACAAGACGCTGGCCGATGTGCTCGCCTTCGCCAAGGACAATCCTGGCAAAGTGAGTTACGGCTCGGTCGGCAGCGGCAGCGTCGGACATCTCGCGATGGCGTTGCTGTCGCAGCGCGCCGGCGTCAAACTCACCCATGTGCCTTATCGCGGCGGCGGTCCAGCGATGAACGACGCCGTGGCTGGCCACGTAGAGCTTCTCGTCGGCAGCACCGCGCTGTCGATGCCGCAGGTCGAGGCCGGCACAATTCGTCCGATCGTGCAGACCGGAAAAGAGCGCAATCAATTCATTGCGCGAGTACCCACGGTCGCTGAGAGCGGCTTTCCCGGATTCGAAGCCTATGCCTGGTGGGGCATTTTTGCACCGGCTGGCACTCCGAAAAACATCATCGACCGATTCGGCAACGAGATGGCTGCGACCTTGCGCGAGGAACGCATCGCAAAACAATTGGTGGAAACTCAGCAAGTGAGTTTGACCCTCGGTGGACCAGAGGTCGAACGTGCCTTCGTCAGCAACCAGATGCAGACCTGGGGCAAAGTCGTGAAGGACAACAACATCAAGGCCGACCAGAACTGACCGCCCGAATAAGTTCGACCCGCAGTGTTCCTGAGCCCCGCCGAAAATCCGCCCCGCTCACGTGGGAGATGGGAGATCATGCACGAAGTTTGCCGCCGCTCGTTTCTCGCAGCATCCGCGCTGGCCGGTGCAGCCTTCGCGATGCCGTCAAGCGCCGCGGTGCCTTTCGCCGGCGTACAGGGGCCGGGCGTCTATCGCTTCAAATTGGGCGACTTCCAGATTTCCGCGCTTTTCGACGGCGTCTGGTACCTGCCCATCGATGACAAATTGGTGCGCAATGCCAGCGGCGCTGAAGTCAATCAGGCCCTCGCTGCAGTATTCCTGCCGCCCAACATATTGCCGATATCGTTCACCGCCTTGCTGGTGAACACCGGGGCGAAGGTGATCTTGATCGACACTGGGACCGCCGGTCAGATCACCGACACGGCCGGCAGCCTGCTAGATAACCTCTATGTTGCCGGCGTCGATCCCAAAGCGATCGATACGATTCTGATCTCACATTTTCATCCGGATCACATCGATGGGATCAAGTCCATGGACGGCGCCAAGGTTTTTCCGAATGCGGAGATTCTCGTGCCGGAGCCCGAATGGTCCTTCTGGATGAACGACGCCAACATAGGGCCGGCGCAGGGTGCGGTGAAGCGCTACTTCCTCAACGCTCGGCGCATCTTCAAGGACATCGCGGGCGAAGTCCGCCGTTTCGCTCCCGGCGCGGAGGTCGCGCCAGGAATTATTTCGGTGCCTGCCTTTGGCCACACGCCCGGGCATACCGCATTCGCCATCCATTCAGGTAGTCAATCGATGCTCGCAATGAGCGACACCGTTCGCAATCCCTACCTCTTTGCGCGGTATCCAGACTGGCAGCCGACCTTCGACATGGATGGACCACAGGCCGTCGCGGCGCGCCGGCAAATGCTCGACCGCGTCGTCGCCGACCGCATGCTGGTGCAGGCCTATCACTTCCCCTTCCCTGCATGCGGCCACATGGCCAAAACCGCGACCGGTTACGAGCTCGTGCCCGTCGAATGGCAGCCGTTGTGACAACGGCGGCCCCCCTCGCAACTGAGCGAACCTAAAAGGTTGCCCCCGCTCTGAGCGTGAAGGTTCGCGTCGGCTGCGGATAGGCGCTGAAGAATCCCTGAGTGAAGGCGCTTGCGATGGCGTAGTCGTAATAGTTGGTGTTGAAGAGATTCAACACCGCGGCCGACCAGAAAAACTGGTTCCACTCACCGCCGAGCTTCACGTTCATCGTGGCGTTGGCTGGAATCGTCGGCTGTATATTCGCCTGATCATTGTCCATGCGACGGTCGCTCCAGAACGTCGCGGTGACATCGAGGACGAGAAGTTTCTTCACAATATCCCACGTCAGGCCGGTATAACCGCTCCAGGGAGCGACCAAGGGGATTTGTTTTCCGGCGAACTGTCCCTCGCGAAAAGTTGCGCGTATATAAGCAACGCCGGCACGCAGGCGAACGTCATCCGACAATTGATACGTTGCACTGTTTTCCCAGCCGATCCGCTGCGTCGGATCAAGATTCACATTGGCAAAGAGCGCAGGGATGAAATGGATCTCGTTATTGAGCTCCATGATGTAGCCGGTTGTCTGGAAATTGAATTTTCCCAACGTTACGCGCAGGCCATTTTCGACGTCATAAGACGTTTGCGTTTTCAGGTTCAGATTTGGCGGCACGACGACGTCGAACGGATTGCCCGCACCCACGCGTTCGTCAGCATTGGGCAGCCGGAAAGCCCGCGCGGCCCGGCCAAACAAGGCCAAAGTCGGGTTGAGACGATATTCGTATCCCAAATGCAGGGCATACTGCCATTCACTGCTGTCGGCAGGAGCCGCCTGCGGATCGCTGGCGTAGAAACCCGCATTGGGGTCAACAGCCGGGTTGTAGACATCCTGGCCCTTGACGAAATTGCGCTGCAGGCGCCCGCCGTAAGAAAGCTCCAGCGCCGGCGTCACGGTGGTCGTGTTCATTGCATAGATCGACGCCGTCGTTTGCCGGATACTGTAGCGATGAATGTCGGGCAATCCCTGTGCTTGCGGCCGATCTGAATCGTATTGCGTATTGTAAAAATCGATGCCGGTCAGGAGCCGGTTCGGCAAGCCGAAGAGTTGATGACGCATGTCGAGACGTGGCGTCACTGACGAGGTCGTCATGGCCGTATTGACGTAGTTCGCCGGGGCAGCAGTCGACGGATCGAATGAAAAGGAAGGATTATTGAAGTAATTGAAGAACTGACTCTGCTGGAATTTCCGCCGCACGCCACCATCGACAATGAGGTCGGTGCCTGAACCCAGCGTGCGCGTGAACCCGGCCGTGACCCCGAAGTTCTGCTGGTGTGCCCAATCGAACGGCGTCACGGTGGCCCGCGGGGTATCGAGCGTAATTGGATAAACCAGCGGCAGATTTTGCAGTGTGCCGGGAAGATTTTGGCGCTGGGAATCCCCTATAATGTTGAGATAGCCGGTCCACTCGGGGCCTCGGTAGCTCAAATTGCCGACGGCATTCTGCTGGCTCATCTGGCTGTTCTGGCGATAGCCCTGCGATGTCGCAGCGTTGGCGTAAACGGCTGACGACCAGGGGCCCGACGTGGCGCCGGCGGATACGCGTCCCTCCCCGAAACCGTAAGACCCGACGGCGCCTTCAACGCGACCGGAGAACGGCGCCCCCGAGGCTGTCTTGGTGACAATATTGATGACGCCGCCGATGGCGCCATCGCCATAGAGAACCGTGCCGCTCATGCCCCGGGTGATTTCAACTCTTTCGATGCTGTTGAGCGGGATTTGCGAAAAGTCGAAACCCTGGAGGTCGAAATCCTGATAGCGCCGTCCATTCACCAGAACGAGCACGTTTGATTGCGCAAATGCACCAAACCCGCGCAGGTCGACCAGATCCCCATTGCCGTTCGGGCTGCCGGTGACGTGCATGACTTGGACGCCGACCTGCTGAGACAAAATATCCGGCAAGGACTGTGACGGAGAGCGTTCAATATCCAGCGCGGTAATCACGCTTGTTGATGCGCCGACTATGCCCGTTGTACCAATGCGGCTCCAGGACACGTCGATTGGCGGCAAGACCACCGCATTGTTTTGCGCGGCTGCGTTACTTGCAAAGAAAGTCGCGAGCGCCAGCGCGGCGCCCTGACGACTTAAAGTAAGTCCCATGACTCACGTTCCTTCGTTTGCGTTCGCACCATGGCGAACGCATCGGTGAAGACCACACCCGATGCGAAGGGCACACTGATCCGCCAAACGACGGACTTCATGTGCTGAATGTCGTGGGAGACTTTGCTCTCACGGCCTTCGCCCCGGCATTGCCGTCACCGCTGCGAAAGACCGCTCCGTATGGACGCCCCGTCCACCGGTTGGGTGACTGCGCTGGCAGGTCTCCTGGCTCGCGGGTCGTTGCCTTGTCGGTCCGGCCTTCCCAGTTTCCCAGTGGCCGTTTTGGACCTGAGGCTCGCCGCTCACAGTTGCGGGGGCAGCCACGGATTCCTGCAAATTCGAATGCTCGAATTTGTAAGGTCCGTGTTCCCTCTTTCGTCCCCGGAATCACCCGGGGAACCAGCACGGTAAAATGTTCTCTTGAACGTGTGGGCAAGTCAAGCCATGCACCTGGCGTGCTACCGCATGGCCCCGTTTCAAAATCATGTTATTGTTATGTGTCAGGGACTACACGCCAATCACGGATCGTTTTTTCTTATCCGCCGGCTTTGCCCTATTCTGACGCCGGGTTTTTTCAGGAGATCGCCAATGACCTTGATCCATGCCTTTCGCCGCGTCGGTGTGTTTGCCGCCGCTGCGCTGCTCGTGACCGCCGTCAGCATGAAACCGGTGACCGTCTATGCAATGGGCACTGACAGTCCGCCCCCGGCCGACGACAGCAACAAGAAGAAAAAGAAAAAGAAGGACAACAGTGTCATTGAGCAACAGCAACAGCAGCAAACCCAGGAGAAATTCCTGCGCGACTATCGCGAGGCACGTCAACTTATTCTCGACGGCAAGTACGAAGCCGGCATAGCCGCGATGCATGCACTTGGCCACGATGAGCATCCCGATGTCGCCAACTACATCGGCTACGCCAACCGCAAGATGGGCGACTACGAGCAATCGAAGATCTGGTACGAGGCCGCGCTGAAGGCCGACCCGAACCATGTGCGCACATGGTCGTATTTCGGAATGTGGCAAATGGAGCAAGGTAATCGGCTGAAGGCACTCGAAGACCTGCAGAAGGTCCAGCTGATCTGCGGCAACACCAGCTGCGAGGAATATCGC
>DASRAF010000449.1:0-11274 GCA_035638295.1 Pseudolabrys sp. | reverse complement strand
GAGGAGGGGCTCTTGGCGCGCCCCGAGAGGCCCAGGCGATGGACCTTGCCAATGACGGCATTGCGCGTGATGCCGCCGAGTTCAGCGGCGATCTGGCTGGCGGAGAGCCCGTCCGCCCAAAGCTTCTTCAAAAGCTCCACCCTCTCGTCGGTCCAGCCCATTCGGTTTTTCTCCTTAGGCTTCAAGGCCTTGGACAGAATCCAACCCTGTCGGCAGACGCCCCATCGGGCGCCCGGCGCTGTACGCGTCAGGGATGGACTAGAAATACTTCGGTAGCACGATATGTCGTACTAGCTGGCCTTAAGGCTACAATAGGCAGTGACTCAGCCGCAAGCGCCGGCAAGCCCTGAAGGCTAGCTACCAACAGGTTTTCCTTCAGAATCGACGTTTGCGGCACGTCTGAGTCGGGTTGATTGACACCGTTGAGCCCGGCAATAGAATGAAAAAAGTGCCGCCCGGCGAGGCGGCACATTTCTTTTCGGCGCGCATGACCCCGAAAAGCAGTGGTCAACAGCTGGAAATGGTCATGCGAAGACGAAAATGGTCGATGGAAGAAGCTGGCCGTGAGCTCGCATTTGTTGCCAACCTATGCACGGGTCGACCTCGCTTTCGAGCGGGGCGAAGGCGCATGGCTGTATACGGCCGAGGGTGAGCGCTACCTCGACTTCACGTCCGGTGTGGCTGTCAATGTGCTCGGGCATGCGCACCCCCAACTGGTCGCGGCTTTGACCGAACAGGCCCAGAAGGTCTGGCACGTCTCAAATCTCTACCGGATCCCTGAAGGCGAACGGCTGGCGGACCGGCTCTGCGCGGCAAGCTTTGCTGACACCGTCTTTTTCCAGAATTCAGGCGCGGAAGCGCTGGAGTGCGCGATTAAGCTCGCACGCAAGTATCAATCCGCCTCCGGCAAGCCTGAGCGCTACCGCATCATCACATTCGAGGGTGCCTTTCACGGCCGCACGCTGACGACCATCGCCGCCACCGGCAACAAGAAGTATCTGGAGGGCTTCGGCCCGCCGGTCGATGGCTTCGACCAGGTGCCCTTCGGCGACATCGAGGCGGTTAAACGGGCCATAGGTCCGCAAACGGCGGCGATCCTGATCGAGCCGATCCAGGGCGAAGGCGGCGTGCGGGTAGCGGTGCCGACGTTCCTGCGTGCCTTGCGCCAGCTCTGCGATCAGCACGGACTTCTGCTGGTGTTCGACGAAGTGCAGACCGGGGTCGCGCGCACCGGCGAGATGTTCGCCTACGAGCGCAGCGGGGTTAAGCCCGACGTCATGGCGCTCGCAAAAGCGCTCGGCGGAGGTTTCCCGATTGGGGCATGTCTGGCGACAACCGAAGCCTCGAAGGGAATGACTGTGGGCACCCACGGCTCAACGTTCGGCGGCAATCCGCTGGCGATGGCATTGGGCAACGCCGTGCTCGACGTGGTGATGGCTGACGGTTTCCTCGAGCGCATGCGCAAGAACGCGCTTCTGCTCAAGCAGCGGCTGGCCGAATTGAAGGACCGCCATTCTTCGGTCATCGCCGAGGTGCGCGGCGAAGGCCTGCTGATCGGCCTGCGAATGATTCCTCAGGCCTCGGAAATGGTCGACGAATTGCGCGCCGAGAGAATGATCACAGTCGCTGCAGGTGACAACGTCGTGCGGCTGCTGCCGCCGCTCATCATCGGCGAGAAAGAAATTGCCGAAGCAGTCGGATGTATCGACAGGGCATGTGCCCGTCTCGTGAAAACGCATGAGCGGGCGAAGGTGGCGTCATGACCACAAACGGCGTCCGGCATTTCCTCGATCTCATCGACATCCCGAAACCGGTGCTCGGCGGGCTGATCGACAGCAGCCGCGCCATGAAGGCCGAGCGCTCAAGCGGCATTTACAAGGCGCCGCTTGCCGGAAAAACGTTGGCCATGGTGTTCGACAAGCCGTCGACGCGCACCCGCGTATCCTTCGACGTCGCTATGCGCCAGCTCGGCGGCGAAGCCATCCTGCTGACGGCGCAGGAAATGCAGCTTGGCCGCGGAGAAACGCTTGCCGATACGGCGCGCGTTCTCTCGCGCTATGTCGATGCGATCATGATCCGCATCCTCGACCACGAGGCGGTGGCCGAACTTGCGCGGCATGCGACCATTCCCGTCATCAACGGGCTCACACGGCGCTCGCATCCGTGCCAGGTGCTGGCGGATGTGATGACCTATGAAGAAAAACGCGGCCCTATCCGCGGCCACACGGTGGCCTGGACCGGCGATTCCAACAATGTTCTGGCGAGCTGGATGCACGCGGCGGAACGCTTCGATTTCCAGCTGCGAGTTGCGACGCCTGCGGAATTGCGGCCGAAGAAATGGCTGATGGACTGGGTCAAATCCTCGGGCGCTGCGATCATGATTGGTGACGATCCCGACGCTGCCGTCAAGGATGCCGACTGCGTGGTCACCGACACCTGGGTGTCGATGGGCGATCGTGACGGCAAGCACCGTCACAACATTCTCAAGCGCTACCAGGTCAATGCCAGCCTGATGGCCAAGGCCAAGCCCGATGCGCTGTTCATGCATTGCCTGCCGGCGCACCGCGGGGAAGAAGTTACCGACGAGGTCATCGACGGACCGCACTCGGTGGTTTTCGATGAAGCCGAGAACCGGCTGCACGCCCAGAAGGGTCTGCTTACCTGGTGTCTGCACGCCGACGCCTGACGGTCCGCATTGACGCGCGCGACCGGCACGAGAAGGCCAGGCCTCTCGTTTTTCGGCTCCCGAGCTCTACATAAGGTGGATGACCGAACCCGCCATGACGGATCCCCAAATCGCCATTCCCACGCGCGCACCATCACCCACCGCGCTTGACGACACTGTCATGCCGTTCGAGGTGGCCAAGCTCGACCTGCGCGGCCGCGTGGTGCGTCTTGGCCCTGCCGTCGACGAAATCCTTTCGCGGCATGCCTATCCGCAGCCTGTCGCCAAGCTCCTTGGCGAAGCGCTGGTGCTGACGGTGATGCTGGGGTCGTCGGTAAAGATCGATGGCCGTTTCATTCTGCAGACGCAGAGCGACGGTCCTGTGCGCATGTTGGTGGTGGATTTCATCGCTCCCGACAAAGTGCGCGCCTGCGCCCGCTTCGACAAAAACCGTGTCGCCGCTGCAATCGCAGCAGGCGAGACGGCCGGCACCGCCCTGCTCGGCAAGGGGCATCTGGCCATGACCATCGACCAGGGTCCCGACATGAACCGTTATCAGGGCCTCGTCGCGCTCGACGGCAGCTCGCTCGAGGACGTGGCGCATGAATACTTTCTGCGCTCCGAGCAGATTCCCACGCGCGTCAGGCTCGCGGTGGCGGAGGAATTGCTCGCGGCGTCGGGCGGTGCAACCCATCGCTGGCGCGCCGGCGGAATCATGCTGCAGTTTCTGCCCAAATCACCGGAACGGACGCGCACTGCCGATCTCGATCCCGGCGATGCCCCCGAGGGCACCACGCCTCACGCCGTCAAGGAAGATGACGCCTGGGTCGAAGGCCAGGCGTTGATCTCAACCGTGGAGGATATCGAGTTGATCGATCCCTCGCTCTCCAGTGAGCGGCTGGTCTATCGCCTCTTCCACGAGCCTGGTGTGCGAGTGTTCCGCGCCAGTCCCTTGCGCGCGGAATGCTCATGTTCGCGCGCCAATGTCGAGGCGATGCTGAAGAGCTTTTCGCAGGACGATCGCAACCACATGGTCGAGGACGGGAAGATTTCCGTCACCTGCGAATTCTGCAGCGCGAACTACCAGTTCGCGCCGGGCGAGGTCGACGCACACCCTAATTGATGGTGCGCTCGGCGTAAGACGAGTCGAGCGAGAAGGCTGGAATTTCGATGTCGAATTTCTCTCCCGCCTCCGTCACCATTCCGTAGCTGCCGACCATGAAGCCTGACGGCGTCGGCAGCGGAACCCCGCTCGTATATTCGAACGACTGTCCGGCCTTCAGCGTCGGTTCCTCACCGACAACGCCCGGCCCCTTGACTTCCTGCAGGCGGCCGAGCGCGTCGGTAATGCGCCAGTGCCGAGTCTTGAGCTGCACCGTGTCCGCGCCGAGGTTGGTAATGTTGATTGTGTAAGCCCAGAAAAAATAGCCGTTGCTCGGCGACGACCGTTCCGAAACAAAGCGGGGCGTCACTGTCACTTCAATCTTGCGTGTTACGGCGCGGTACATCTAAATGCCGCAAGATTTACTTTACCGGGGCTTGCCATTCGCATGATGCCCGGGATTATGGCCGAAAGAGCGCACGAAAGAAAAGCCGCACATGGCCCCGGTTTCGACCGAACGCGATCTCCGGCTTGATTTGTTCCGCGGCGTTGCGCTCTGGCTGATCTTTCTCGACCACATACCATCAAACGCGGTCAACTGGATTACCATCCGCAACTACGGCTTCAGCGACGCGACTGAAATCTTCGTTTTTATTTCCGGCTACACAGCGGCCTTCGTCTACGGCCGGGCGATGCAGCAGCATGGATTCATCGTGGCCTCCGCGCGCGTGCTCAAGCGGGCCTGGCAGATCTACGTTGCGCACGTGTTCCTGCTCGCGATCTATCTCGCCGAGATCGCGTACGTGTCGAGCACTTTCGACAATCCGCTCTACAGCGAGGAAATGGGCGTTCTCAATTTTCTTAAGAATCCGGACGTCACGATCCTTCAGGCACTGCTGCTGAAGTTCAAGCCGGTGAACATGGACGTGCTGCCGCTCTACATTTTGTTGCTGCTGTGGTTTCCACCGATGCTGTGGTTGCTGCTTCGCGCGCCGTCGCTCGCGTTGATCACGTCGGCTTCGGTGTACGCCTTGATGTGGCTGTTTGAATGGAATCTTCCGGCCTATCCGAGCGGAACCTGGCTGTTCAATCCGTTCGCATGGCAATTGTTGTTCGTGTTCGGAGCGTGGTGTGCTTTGGGTGGCGCGGAAAACCTTTCGCGCTGGGTTCACTCTCCGGCCATGGTCGGATTGGCCATCACATATCTGCTGTTCGCATTTGCGATTGCAATGACCTGGTATTTCCCGCGCCTCGCGATCTATGTTCCGAAGTGGGTTGGCGATGCGATGTACCCAATCGACAAGACGAACCTCGACGTGCTTCGCATCATGCATTTCCTGGCGCTTGCGATCATCACAGTCGCGTTCGTGCCCCGCGACTGGCCGGCGCTCAAATCCTGGATTTTCTGGCCGGCGATCGTGTGTGGCCAGCATTCGCTTGAGACATTCTGTCTCGGCGTGTTCTTGTCTTTTGCGGGCCACTTCGTATTTACAGAAGTGTCCAACCGGGTGGTGACGCAGATCGTCGTCAGCTTCGCCGGCATTGCCATCATGGTTGCCGTTGCGGCTCTCATTTCATGGTATAGACAAGCCGAACGACGAGGCGGAGGACCGCGGCCGCCCGCCGCAAAGCCGGGTTATGCGGGGGGTGAGTTATGAGGAAACGCCTGCTGCCACTCGCGTTGCTGATGTTGGTTGCCGCGCCCGCATGGGCCGAGCATCCGGCCGAATGCCGCGTTGCAGAAAACCTGACAGAGCCGAGTTTCCCGTTGCCGCATGTGGCGCGCGCAGTCGACGCGAAGCATCTGAACATCCTCGTTGTCGGCGCCGGCTCCTCGCAATTGCCGGGGTCGAGCGGGACTGGCAACGCTTACCCCGCGCGGTTGCAGCAGGCGCTTGCAAGCCGGCTGCCGGATGTAGACGTCAAAGTTACAACCGATGTGAAATCAGGACGCACTGCCGCTGAGATGGTTATGGCGCTTCCGGGCGCGCTTGCTGCGGCCAAGCCGGTGCTTCTGGTCTGGCAGACGGGGACTGTGGATGCGATGCTTGGCGTCGACCCGGACCTTTTCAGTCAGTCGCTGGATAAGGGTATAAAAATTGCTCGTTCCGCAGGCGCTGATGTTGTTTTGATCAACGCGCAATACAGCCCGCGAACGGAATCGATGATCGCCCTTGGGACTTATGTGGAAGATATGCGCTGGGTTGCATTGCAACAAGAAGTGCCTTTGTTCGATCGATTCAGCATTATGAAGTTGTGGGGAGAGCTCGGAACGTTCGATTTATACTCTGCCACGAAAAAACTTGACATCGCGGAGCGGGTCCACGATTGCATAGGGCGGCTGTTGGCCGATATGGTGGTCTCAGCAGCCAAGCCTGAAGAGCCGCCGACCAACGGCAGCCGCTGATCGGTAACTGAGGACGCGCGCTTGTTGAGCTACAATCCCGACCGTCGGGTTTCGACGATGCTGGCCGCCGCGCTTGTCGCGGGGTTCGCGTTTGCATCGCCTGCGCGTGCCGACACGGCCAGTCCTGCTTGCACGACTCCGCTCGATCTGATCCGGCTGGCAAATCCGCTTCCGCATCTTGCACAGAAGATTGCCGCTGGTGATCCGATCACGATCGTTGCGATCGGGTCGTCATCGACTGCGGGCGCGGGTGCAAGTTCGCCGGACGCCAGCTATCCCAGCCAGCTTTCCGTCGAGCTTCGGAAGCAGTTCCCGAAAATGTCTTTCACGATGCTTAACCGCGGCGTGAACGGCGAAGAGATCGGCGACATGCTGGCGCGGTTCGATACTTCCGTCATCGCCGCCAAGCCCGATCTGGTGCTCTGGCAGCTCGGCACGAACTCAGTCATTCGCGGTCATCAGCTTGGCGATCACGGGCTGCAGATCCGCGAAGGGCTCGTCAAGATCCGCGCGATCGGCGCCGATGTGGTGCTCATCGACCCACAATTTGCTCCGAAGGTGATTGCCAAGCCCGACGCCGAGGCCATGGTTGCGCTCATCTCCTCCGCTGCAAAGCAGGAAAATGTCGATCTGTTCCGCCGTTTCGAAATGATGCGTCACTGGCGTGACGTCGATCATCTGACCTTCGAGACGTTCGTGTCGCCCGACGGGCTGCACATGAACGACTGGAGCTACGCGTGCATGGCGAAAAGTCTCGGAAACGCTATCGTCGAGGCCGCGCACCGTCCAGTGATGTCTGCGACGGCCTTGTCGTACGTGGTGCCTTGAGCGATCTTCGCTCTCACACTTTCTCCATCGCGCTCAGAATATCTTCGATCAGATCGTCCGGATGTTCGAGCCCGGCTGAAAACCTGATCAGTCCGTCGCCGATGCCGAGCTCGGCACGCTGCTCCGGCGTGAGTCGCTGATGCGTGGTCGTTGTCGGATGGGTGACAAGGCTCTTCGCGTCGCCGAGGTTGTTGGTGATCCCGATGAGCTGCAGCGCATTGAGAAAGCGAAATGCGCCTTCCTTGCCGCCTTTGACCTCGAATGAGCAGAGCGTGGAGCCTGCGCGCATCTGCTTCTTGATGATATCGGCCTGCGGATGTTCGGGCCGGCCGGGATAGATCAATCGCGTGATCTTCTGGTGGCCGGCAAGTGCGGTTGCGACCGCGCCGGCGCTGTCGGTTTGCCGTTGGACGCGCACCGGCAGGGTCTCAAGACCCTTGAGCAGGACCCACGCGTTGAACGGCGACAACGATGGACCGGTCTGCCGCAAGATCTGATGGTAGTGATCGAGGATCAGCTTTTCCGACCCCAGAATGACCCCGCCGAGAACCCGGCCCTGACCGTCGATGTGCTTGGTGGCGGAATAGACGACACAATCGGCACCGAGTGTGAGCGGGCTTTGATAGAGCGGCGTCGCAAAAACATTGTCGACGACAAGTCTGGCGCCGGCATTGTGCGCGATGTCCGCAACCGCCGCGATATCGATAACTTCCAGCGTCGGATTGGTCGGCGACTCCAGGAAGAAGGCCTTGGTATTTTTCTGGACTGCCTTTTTCCAGGCATTCAGGTCGGTGCCATTGACGAGCGTCGACGTCACGCCGAAGCGCGGCAGCCATTCTTCGATCACCCAGCGGCAGGAGCCGAACAGCGCTTTTGCGGCGACTACGTGATCGCCCGCTTTGACGAGCCCCATGAGCGCGGTTGTGACGGCGGCCATTCCGGTTGCCGTCGATCGCGCGGCTTCCGCCCCCTCGAGGGCAGCCATGCGCTGCTCGAACATGCTCATGGTCGGGTTCGAGTAACGCGAATAGACGTAACCCGGCATTTTGCCGGAGAAGCGTGCCTCGCATTCCTCGGCGGTGGGATAGACGTAGCCCTGGGTGAGGAACAGAGCCTCGGAGGTTTCACCAAACTGGGAGCGCAGCGTGCCGGCATGCACCAGCCGGGTTTCAGGGCGGTAGGTCTTGGTCGAGGCGGACATCATGAGTCTCCTTAAGCCTGCGCGTGGCCTTCTCCGAAACGGCACCTCGCCTTTCGGGACCACGCGCGTGGCCAACAAAAAACCGGCCGGAGAAATATCTCGGCCGGGCTCACGCGTCCCCGGCCTTTTAGCAATTTGTTTAGCGTGGCTGCAAGCCGGCCGGCTCAAATGACCACGGGATAAGGTGCTTGTAGCGGGGCGCACGGCTTCCCGTCAAGGCACTCCTCGGGTTAGATCGGCGCGGTTGCAGAGCAGGGACGCCGTGACGCTGACTTTTGCACTCGACGACAAGGGCATTTTGCCTGACCGCATGATCGCGCTGCTCGCCGCGGATGGTGGTATTCTGTCCGAAAACCAGTTCGTCCCTGATCAGATCCAGCCGGCGAGTCTCGATCTGCGTTTGGGCGAGGCGGCCTATCGTGTGCGGGCAAGCTTCCTCCCGGGCCGTACGACTGTCGCCCAGCGCATCGACGAACTGAAGCTGCACGAGATTTCGTTGAGCGATGGTGCTGTCCTCGAAACCGGCTGCGTTTACATCGTGCCTTTGCTGGAAAGCCTGGCATTGCCCGATGACATTTCCGCTGCCGCCAACCCGAAAAGCTCAACCGGGCGGCTTGATGTCTTTACGCGCGTGATCGCCGATGAGACACGCGGGTTCGATCGTATCGCGGGCGGCTATCATGGCCCGCTCTATGCCGAGATCAGTCCGCGCACATTTCCGGTTCTGGTCCGTGAAGGCTCGCGGCTGTCACAAATTCGTTTCCGCCGCGGACAGGCTTTGCTCGATGCCGATGCCTTGCGCGCCCTGCACGCACGCGAGCGTCTGGTCGATGCCGACAATGCCGACCTGAGCGAGGGAGTGGCGGTCAGTGTCGATCTTTCGGGACTGGGGCCGGGCGGGCTCGTCGGCTATCGCGCCAAACGACACACCGGGCTCATCGATGTGGAACGGCGCGGGGGATACACCGTCGCCGACTACTGGGAACCGATGTACGCGCGGCCCGACAAGAGCCTCATCCTCGACCCAAACGAATTCTACATACTTGCGTCAAAGGAAGCCGTGCAGGTTCCGCCCGACTATGCCGCCGAGATGGTGCCATTCGATCCGCTGGTCGGTGAATTCCGCGTGCACTATGCAGGGTTTTTCGATCCGGGCTTCGGTTATGCCGGCGCAGGCGGAAAGGGCGCGCGTGCCGTACTGGAGGTGCGATCACGCGAGGTGCCGTTCATTCTCGAGCACGGCCAGATCGTCGGTCGTTTGGTCTACGAGAAGATGATGGCAAAGCCGGAAAAATTATACGGGCAAGGCATCGGCTCGAACTACCAGGCGCAAAGCCTGAAACTCTCGAAGCACTTCAAGGCGTGACAGCTGAGAGAGCGCGCTTGCGGCGTGCGTGAACCATTCGCTATGGTCCGGGTGCGCGGGCGTAGTTCAATGGTAGAACGGCAGCTTCCCAAGCTGCATACGAGGGTTCGATTCCCTTCGCCCGCTCCAATCGTATTTGTTCGGCCACGTCTGCACGCAGAAGTCGTTCTGACACACGCGGCAATGCCGGCTAATCTATCGATAGGCGCGCAAGGGCGAGGGTAAGGCATGAGACGGCGGGAATTTCTCGGGCTTGTCGGAGGCGGCATAGCGTGGCCCGCGGTCGCGCGCGCCCAACAACAGACCGTGCCGACCATTGGCTTTCTCAGCAGCCGGTCGCTGGAAGATTCGAAGCCACATCTTGAGGGCTTTCTCAGGGGGCTCGGAGCTTTTGGATACATCGATGGCAAGACGGCGAAGATCGAATATCGCTGGGCCAACGGCCAGTACGATCAATTGAGGAAACTGGCTGGCGAATTGGCTGCGCTGCAACCTGCCATGATTGCCGCCGCCGGCGGCGCACCGTCCGCGCGGGCCGCGAAGTCAGTCACGACAACCATCCCCATTACTTTTGTGGCCGGCGATTCCGTGACCGAGGGAATTGTCGCGAGTCTCAACCAGCCCGGCGCGAATATCACGGGCGTCGACCTGATGAGCGGCGAGCTCACCGGAAAGCGGCTCGGTTTGCTGGCACAACTTCTCCCGCCCGGCACTCCTGTTGGATTTCTCACCAACAAGAAGGGTGTTCAAAGCAGCCTGCATGCAAACGACTTTGAACTCGCGGTAGCGGCAATGGGCCGGGAATCGGTTGTTGTTGGAGCCAGCGACGACGCGGAAATCGACAGCAGCTTTACGATGCTCACTCAGAAAAAAGTTGGCGGACTGGTCGTCGAAAACGATCCGTTTTTCGACTCCCGGCGCGTGCACCTTATTCAGTTAACAGCCCAGCGCTCGATTCCGGCGATCTATCACATTCGCGAATTTCCTCTGGCCGGAGGTCTGATGAGCTACGGGACGAACCTAGTGGATGCGTACAACCAGATGGGGGTTCTCGCCGGACGCATCCTCAAGGGTGCGAGCATCGCAGATTTGCCTGTCATACGCCCAACGAAATTCGAGCTGGCTCTCAATCTGGGCACCGCGAAAACATTGGGACTCACCATTCCGCCAACTGTGCTGGCAATTGCTGATGAACTCATAGACTAGAGCTCAAGTCCAAATTCTGGTGTCGCCATGAGGACACGCCATCGGCTTACAAGGCTGCTCGGCTCCGCAGCCGCAGTCGTCATGTTGCTGGCGGGAACTGCGCTGGCCCAGAGCTTGCGGCCCGGAATGAATCTAATGAACGACAAGCCTCCGCCAAGCAAAGAGGAAAAGGAAAAGCAAAAGGCAATCGACGATGCCTACAGATCGGCGATCGAAAAACTTCCCGAAAAGAAAAAATCGGCTGATCCATGGGAAGGTGTCCGATCAACCCCATCGCGGCAAGGTAAACAATAGACAGCAGCGGTGCTCCGATGCGCCGGGCAGCTAACACGCCCGCGTGAAGGCCGGAACTTCGGCCGTGCGACTCGCGTTGGCATGTTGAACCGACGCGAGGAAACAAGAAAATGCCGCTGTTGTTCTATTTTCCGTTCATCGTGTGGATCGGCCTGATGGAAATTGCGCAGGACGAGATGCGTGTTCCCGTCAGGGTCAAGACGCG
>DASRAF010000448.1:0-3272 GCA_035638295.1 Pseudolabrys sp. | reverse complement strand
AAAGTCCGGCCGTAAATCTGGAAACGCGGTGCGAAGTCGGTGACGCGGACAGCCCCGCCCCTGTTGTCGATCAGATCGGTGACAACAGTTGCGGTATTGCGCACATAGTTCGAGCGCGTCTCGACCTGGCCTTCGAGAACCACATCTGTGAAACCCTTTTCGTCGCTGCCGGAGAGCAACCGGCAGAACACGGGATCTCCATCATAGCGCGGCAGACACCACCACGTGATGCGCGCCGACGGATCGAGCAGCGCCGCGGTGCGGCCGTTACCGATGACCGCCAGATCGAGTCCGTAGTCTGTCATGCGGCAGTTTGTCCGTTGGCGCCGAGCGTGTTCAGTGCATCACGCACGTGGGCGGGATTTCTGAATATTCCCGTGAGGCCGGGGAAGTGACGATTGACGCTGAAACCTTTGCCGCCGATCTCAGGCAAAACCCTGAAGACAGATTCGTCGGTGACGTCGTCGCCGATGAAGACCGGCATTCGACCGCTGAACGGCGCATGCGACATCAACTTGCGGATGCTTTCGCCTTTGTTGATCCCAGGCCGCAAGACTTCGAGCATCGCCTTGCCCAACAACAACTCGGTCGATTCATCGGGAAATGCCGCGCGGCAGGCCATGACGTGGCGGCTAAGGCGCTCCTCCTCTTTCGGAGCGCCCCGGAAGTGCAACACGAGCGAATACTTTTTGTCCTCGACGAGGACGCCGGGACTCAAGACCTCCGGATCAGCAAGACGTTTGCGCAAATCTTCCGGCAGCGGCTTTGCCCAGTAAAAAACCTTGTTGTCGTCGAGACGCATTTCGGCGCCATGCCCGCCGACCGCCGGCAAGCGCAACGGAGAAAACATGCGATCAAGGTCGGCGATAGGTCGGCCGCTGACCAACGCGACGGCTCCGCCCGTCAGGACGAACAGGCGCTTGAGCGACTGGAGAAGCGCATCGGAGACATGCACTTGTGTCGGCGACGGACCGATATCGATGATCGTGCCATCCACGTCGAGCAAAAGCGCAATGGTTTTCAAATCAAGCTTGGCAAAAACATCCATGACGGGGTCGTTGGCAATAGGCGGCACTACTATAATCCGTACGATGCGAGAAGGTTCGGCAGAACGGCGGCCGTGTTAGCGCGCCAGCACCTCGACGTCGCCGTCGACGCCGGTAACGACCTTGAATTCGCGCTCGTAGACTTTGCCTTCGTTGCGGGCGATGGCGCGATATTCGCCCTCGGCAAGAATCACACGCGGAAAGGCGCCGATCGATTCTTTGATGACGTCACCACCCGGCGTGAGCACCGACCAGGCAGTATTGGCGAGCGCCTCGCCGCCTTTGTCGCCGACCAGCTTAAGCGTGATCGCGGCAGCACGGTGGGTCACAGTGATGTCGGTCAGCTTGCCGGGCTGCACGCGAATGTCGGAGCGCACGACGGAATTGGCATCGCCATAGTTCGAGACGATGTAGTAAGTGCCCTCCGGCACCACGACGACGTCGCTGGTCGTGACATGCTCGGCGATGGGACGACGATCGCCGGCTTCGAACTGGCTACCTTTGTACACATCGAACGAGATCTGGCTGGTCGGAATGCGGACGTCGCCCACCTTGCCTTCGATGCGCAATCCGCCGGCCGGCAGTTCGAACTCCTCGTGCACCGACGTCCCGCGCAAATCGACGGGCCTGACCGCGGTGGCAAGTCCGAATCCGACATGCACGATGTAGGTGCCGGCGGGAAGCACAAGTGTCGGTGTCGGAGATTTGTCTTCCTTCACCAGCTTGAAATTTCCATTCGTATCCGCCTTGGCGCCGTAGACGCGCCAGGTCAGTCCGCCGCCGATCGGCACCGCGTCCTTGCCGAACCGCGCACTGAGCGCGAGCGCCACCTGCCCTGCCGGGACGACCGGAATTGATGCGGTTGTGCTGGGCATGCTTCGCGGTTGCTGGGTCTGCGCCGGCGGTGTCGCGGGAATCGAAAGATTGCTCGGTCCGAAAATATCACTGCGCGTCGCTGGCACCGGCGAGATCAGGCCGGTCGACGGCGTGGAGGAAAACAGTGAATTCTGTGCCGGAGCCTTCTGCGGCGCGATCACAAACGCGGCAAACACAAGGGCCGGCCATAGCCGGCCGCACGAGGCGGCGGTTGCGGATGCCCTGGTCATGACGCGCAAGTTTTCGGCCGAAATCGAGGCGATTTCAAGCCAAGAGGGCAAGCGAGTTTGTGGCCTGATTACCGCTGTGGTAGCGCAACCGGTCCCGATTTTCAGAGGTTGCCGATGCCCGATGCCCTAGAACTGCTTAAGACCCGCCGTTCGGTTAAGCCAATCGAACTGGCGGGACCCGGCCCGACCGCATCCGAAATCGAGACGCTCCTGAAAATTGCCTCGCGAGTGCCCGACCACGGCAAACTCGCACCCTGGCGATTCATCCTGTTTGAAGGCGATGCCCGGGCCACCGCTGGCGAAGCGATCGTCTCCGCATTTCGTGCCGATCGTCCCGACGCGACCCCCGACCAGATCAATTTCGAACGCAATCGTCTCGCCCGCGCGCCACTGGTTATCGCGGTGGTGAGTCGCGCCGGTCCGCATGTGAAAATCCCCGAGTGGGAGCAAGAGCTCTCCGCCGGCGCCTCGGCGATGAGCCTGGTTTTTGCAGCTCATGCCATGGGCTACGCCGCCAGCTGGATCACCGAGTGGTATGCCTATGACCGCCGCGTGCTCGATGCCCTTGGCCTTTCGTCGAATGAACGGATCGCGGGCTTTGTCCATATCGGGCGCCCGGCAAAGCCCCCGGACGACCGCGAACGACCCAATCTCAACTCCCTCGTCACGCGATTCGGACAGTAGGAACCAAACCGTCGGCGTGACATTTAACCTTTATGTAAGGTCGCGGGCGCACGCTCCCTGTCACGTTTCGGTCACAAGACTCCGCCAGCACTTCGGCTAGCTGAGGTCTGACGCGCTCGTGGGAGGACCTTCCTGACTGAGCGCGGACAAGGAGACGACGTTTGGTATTCGAGGGACTATTCGCACGAACGCGTAATGGTGACCGTGCAGCGGAGGCTACCCCGCAACCGCAGCCGACCGTGACCCGTCCGACCATCGGTCTCGCCCTGGGCGGCGGCGCCGCGCGCGGCTTTGCTCATATCGGCGTCATGCGCAAATTGCTTGAGCACGGCATCGTGCCTGACGTGATTGTCGGCACATCGATCGGGGCCGTCGTCGGCGGTTGTTATGCCGCGAAGGAAATGGAAAACCTCGAAACCTGGGCGCGCACCCTCAC
>DASRAF010000447.1:0-4231 GCA_035638295.1 Pseudolabrys sp. | reverse complement strand
TCGAGTGACGGCGACCCGAACAAAGTGCTGATCGCCTATTCGCTCATCTACATGCTGCCGCTCTCCGCAAAGATTCCGTTCAACTGGCGCGAGCTGACACCGGTGTCGGTGATTGCGATGGATCAGTTCGTGCTGTGGGACAACACGACACTGCCATACAAGAACGTGAAGGAATTTGTCGACGCGGCGAAGGCTGCCCCGCAGCCGTTCAAGATGGGCGGCACAGGCTCCAAGCGTGAAGACCACATCCTGACGGTCTTCATGGAAAAGAGGACCGGCGCGAAGTTTGCATATCTGCCGTACAAGTCAGGCGGCGAGGCGGCGACCCAGCTGGTCGGCAACCACACCGCGTCGAACGTCAACAATCCGTCAGAAAATCTCGAAGTCTGGCGCGCCGGCCAGGTGCGTGCGCTGTGTGTGTTCGACAAGGAGCGCATCTCTTACAAGACCAAGGTGACGGATACGCAGTCGTGGAACGATGTCCCTACCTGCAAGGAGGAAGGGCTCGACGTGCAGTATCTGATGCTGCGCGCCATGTTCCTGCCCGGCAAGGTCACACCTGAGCAGACAGCTTTTTACGTCGATCTGTTCAAGAAAGTGTCGGAAACGCCCGAGTATAAGGACTACATGGAAAAGCAGGCGCTCAAGCCGATCTTCCTGGTCGGCAAGGATATGGTCAAATTCCTTGAAGAAGACGACAAGCTGAACTCGAGCCTTATGGAAGAAGCGGGCTTCGTCGCAAAGTAACCGTGACGGCCCCGGGCGGCACGCCGTTTCGGGCCCGGAATCCAGCAGCGTTGCGTGTAGCTCTGGATTCCGGGCTCGCGTTGTGCACGCCCGCAATGACAAAGACAGGTAACAATGTCCTCCGAAACCGAAATTGCCGTCGAGGATCCGACCGCGCCGGCAGAAGATTCCCCGCCCGTCACCAGCACGCGCGTCGTTGAGATCGCCGTCTATCTCGTCCTTGGGTTACTCGCGTTGTTGCTTGCGTTCGACAACTGGCGCACCGGCATGGGCTGGGCGTCGGACGGTCCGCAGGCCGGTTATTTCCCATTCTATCTCTCAGTCATCCTGGCCGGCGCCAGCCTCTATGGCCTCGGCAGCATGGCGTTCAATCCTTCCGAGGGTAGAGAGCCCTTCGTCACGCGCGATCAATTGCGTCGCGTCATGCAGGTGTTTGTCCCGACACTCCTGTTCTGCTTTTTCACGCAATGGCTCGGGCTCTACGTGGCGAGCTTTCTGCTGATCGCCAGCTTCATGTGGATGGTCGGCCGTATCGCTTTGTGGAAGTCGCTGCTCACCAGTTTCGTGTTCTCGATGGTCATGTTCGTCACCTTCGAGATCGCGTTCGACGTGATCATGCCGAAGGGGCCGGTTGAAGCCCTGTTTGGGTACTAGAAGCCATGGAAGCCTTCTCGCTCCTCGTCCACGGCTTTGCGGTCCTTCTGACCTGGAAAACGCTGGCCTTGATGATGGTCGGCCTCGTGCTCGGCATTTTCGTCGGTGTGCTGCCGGGGCTGGGCGGACCGAACGGCGTTGCTATCTTGTTGCCGCTGACCTTCACCATGGATCCAACCTCCGCCATCGTGATGCTGTCATGCATCTACTGGGGTGCGCTCTTCGGCGGCGCAATCACATCGATCCTTTTCAACATTCCTGGCGAAGCCTGGTCGGTCGCGACAACGTTCGACGGCTACCCGATGGCTCAACAGGGGCAGGCTGCGGAGGCTCTCACCGCGGCTTTCACATCTTCCTTTATCGGCTCGCTGTTTGCGGTACTTCTCATTACGTTTCTGGCACCCGGCATTGCTTCATTTGCGTTGCAGTTCGGTCCGCCGGAATTCTTTGCCGTCTATCTACTGACCTTCTGCTCGTTCGTCGGCCTGGGACGGGAGGCCAAGCACAAGACGATCATTTCCATGGCGCTCGGACTGCTGCTTGCCGGCGTCGGCATGGATACCGTTTCCGGCCAGCTGCGCATGACCTTCGGCTTCAGCGATCTCCTGCGCGGCATCAACTTCCTCGTGGCGGTCATCGGCCTGTTCGGAATAAGCGAGATCTTGCTCACCATGGAGGAACGGCTGGCGCTGCGCGGCCACTCGGCGCGCATCAGCCTGCATGTGCTGTGGAACGTGTGGAAGGACCTGCCGCGTTACTGGGTCACGCTGTTGCGGTCGTCGGCCATCGGTGCATGGCTCGGCATAACGCCGGGTGGGGCGATTGCCGCGTCGTTCATGGGTTACAACCTTGCAAAGCGCTTTTCGAAGGACCCGGAAAGCTTCGGCAAAGGCCGCATCGAAGGCGTGTTCGCGCCGGAAACCGCCGCGCACGCGTCGGGCACGGCGGCGCTGCTGCCGATGCTGGCTCTGGGAATTCCCGGTTCGGGAACCGCCGCCATTCTGCTCGGCGGATTGATGGTGTGGGGACTCAATCCAGGGCCGCTTCTATTCGTGGAGCACAAAGACTTCGTTTGGGGTCTTATCGCATCGATGTATCTCGGCAATATTGTCGGTCTGGTGATGGTGCTCACCACTGTACCCGTTTTTGCTGCGGTGCTGCGCGTGCCGTTCGCCGCGATCGCTCCGATGATCGTCGTGTCCTGCGCGATCGGTGCCTACGCGATCCAGAATGCCATGTTCGACATCTGGCTGATGCTGTTGTTCGGCGTCGTCGGCTATGTCTTCAAAAAGGTCGGGATTCCTCTGGCGCCGTTCACGCTTGCTCTGGTGCTTGGCAGTCGTGCCGAAGATGCGTTCCGCTTGGCGATGATCGGTTCGGGCGGCGACCTGCGCGTCTTCTGGTCGAACGGCCTTGTCGGTTCGATCACGACGCTCGCGTTCGTCCTACTGTTCTGGCCCGTGATCAGCAAAGCGTTCGGCCGAGTTTCCGAACTTCTGCAGCCCGCCAAACGAACAGGTTGATCTATTCAGCCGGTCCCGGTTCGGCGGCGTGTTCACGACCTGCGGGTACGGTTCGTCGCACGGTCGGCATGACTAGCCGGGCCAGCGTGGGGATAACCAGAAGGCTGCAGATAGGCGACAGGAGCATGCCGCCGACAATCACGCATGCAAGCGGCTGCTGAACCTGAGAGCCGATGCCGGTTGAAAACGCGGCCGGCACCAGGCCAATGCATGCCGAGAATCCGGTCATGAAAATCTGCCGCATGCGCGCCTGAGCAGAACCGATGATGGCCTCGTCCTTGCCAAATCCCTCCTCTAGGCGGCGGCGTATGTAGGAGACGAGCAAAATGCCGTCCATCGCCGACACACCGAACAACGAAATGAATCCGACGGCCGCCGACACGCTGAAGTTCAGGCCAAACACATAGAGTCCGAGAATTCCGCCGCACGCGGCAAACGGAATTCCGGCCAGTGCCAGCAGACTGTCGCGTATGGAATTGAACAGGCTGTAGAGCAACATCATGATCAGCAAGAGGCTGAGAGGAACAATGATGGCGAGCCTCTTTTTTGCTTCAACGAGCGCGCCGAATTCGCCCGACCATTCGAGCCGGTAGCCCTCTTTCAGCTGTACATTCTTGGCGATCCGCGCCTGCGCTTCAGCAACAGTCGATCCAAGGTCTCGACCGCGAACACTGTATTTGATCGGCACAAAACGCTCGGTGTTTTGCCGATAGATGTAGGCTGCGCCGGTTTCGAGCCGGACTTCTGCGACGTCACCCAGCGCAATATAGGCAGTCGGCGATTTTGGATCGGAGTTCGGCAAGGCCACTGGGACCGAGCGTATCGCGTCCACATTGTCGCGGTACTGCGGCGCAAGACGAACGGTCAGCGCGAAATTCATCTCGCCTTCGTAGATGCGGGTAACTTCCTGTCCGCCGATGGCGGCCTGAACCACGGTATTCATATCGGCGACAGTGATGCCATAGCGAGCAGCTTTAGCGCGGTCCACCTGGATTACCAGATTCGGCTGGCCAAGCAGATTGAACGCTCCCGGGTCGGTAACGCCGGGGACCTTCGCAAGCTCTTCCTTGACCGCTTTCGACAGACGTTCGAGCTCGTCGAGGTCGCGTCCGAAGATTTTGACCGAATTTTCGCCTTTCACGCCGGATACGGCTTCTTCGATATTGTCCTGGATGTATTGCGAGAAATTGAAATCGATGCCGATGAATTCGCTTTCAAGGCGTGCTGACAGTTCCTTCACCAGTTTTGGTTTGGTCAGACCCGCGGGCCATTCTTCAAACGGTTTGAGCGGCACGAAAAATTCGGCA
>DASRAF010000446.1:0-7031 GCA_035638295.1 Pseudolabrys sp. | reverse complement strand
GGATTATTCTGGTGACGTTGGTCACCGGGCTTCTGATGGCTGCGATACTGGTGC
Organism: Pseudolabrys sp.; assembly: GCA_035638295.1. Lineage (GTDB taxonomy): Bacteria > Pseudomonadota > Alphaproteobacteria > Rhizobiales > Xanthobacteraceae > Pseudolabrys. The sequence continues at coordinate 6,977 of DASRAF010000446.1, read as the reverse complement.
TGCTTCTGGGTGCATTCTTGTTCTTGTTACCTTTAGCAGTCCTCTTTGTGACTGGTGTGCTCGTGGTCGGGCTGGTGCGTTTCTACTTTCAGCGTGGGCCTTGAATTGATGCCCCGCTAGAGCGCGATCGCTCATGCTCCGTTCACCATCTCGGACTCAATTTCAGCTTCGTCAACGTTATTCGATTAACGGTCACCGCCAAGGACTCGCTTGGCTGTTTTGGCATTATGCGCAGCTCGAATCCGCTAGTCGCTGAGATGCTTAGACAATTCGCAGCTAGAGCCGCAGCCCAATCGCTGCGGCTCTTTTTTTGATCCTGAGGCCGTAAGGTTGGCCCAAAGCGCACGCTTTGAACTTCAGTAGTTCTGAGTTCGAACGCGACCGTTTCCGGTCTTTGCACCTTCTATACGCTTTGACTGTCGCAAGTCTTGTGCAGGACCTCGTGCCAGCGCTCTAGACGCTTCGGATCTAATTTGCCTTGAGCCAGCGTTTTCTCTTTCAGCACCAAACGCGAAACCACGCCGCGTGACTGCGCGGTCCTGGAAGCGGGTATTATTATGAACGATTGTGCTGTGATGATCTTTCCTTACACCCCGAGTCTCGTAGGAATAAGTACGCGTCGCGCGATCTCCCGCGTAGTTGCGCGAATAGCGAAGTCGCGGCGCATAACCGTAGCTGTCCCCTGAGTCGTAAGCATAAGTGCGCAGGCGCGGTCCATACGAATAGGCAACGTAACCATCATCGGGCACGTAAGCGTAGGAGTCGTAGCTGTACTCCGGCTCATAGGCGTAGTCTTGGTAAGCATAGGACGGCTCGTAGCCATATCCATAGCCATAGCCAGCGCCCCAATAAGGGCCGACCCGGTAACCGCCGTAATAGGGTGTCGGCCCGACACCGATGCCCACGCCAAAACCCGGGGCACCGATCCACAAGCCCTGCGCGTTGGCAGGAGCCACTGCCGCAGCCAACGTGATGGCGACCGCAATTCCGATTCCAAGTGTTCTCATTCTAATCTCCTCGTGATTTGCCCCGATGCCCGGTGAACGCGGACCTCTCTCCTGAGTTCCTCAAGATTCGATGTTGGAACTGGCACGTCCTTCTCATTCTGGAGAAGATGGGGAATCGCGAGGTTCGCCAAGCGCGCCCCAATCGTCGGGAAATAGCTTCGAACCGAAAACCCACTCGACGCATTAATTACAAGGATGCGGAGGACCCAGGGATTGTGCGCGCGCTGTTGGCGATCATATTAACGACTTCCCAAATCGTTTTGGCTGTGGATTCAGTTCCAAAATTCGACGTCGAGCGAACCTGTCTGCCAGTCGCTACAATGGGAGGTTTGCCTGGACGTGATGCACCAGCTTGCCGGCGCAATGAGCAAGATGCGCGCAACCAGCTCAAGGGTGATTGGAGCCAATACAGCGGAGAAGATCGAAGCCGTTGCGTCGGTTTTGTCGGGGTCGGTGGCCCTCCAAGTTACGTGGAACTGCTCACCTGCCTGGAAATGGCGAAACACGCCAAGGAGCTCCGGGAAAAACCTAAGACCGAGACCGTTGGCGGCCATTGATCTCGGCCGAGATCGTCTTCAAAAAAGATGCTCACTGAATGGGCCTTTTGCGCCAAGACCGCGCTACGCGACCGTTTGTCTGGGTCGCGTCTCCGGCATCACAAACCAAACCAAGTTAAACGCGGCGACTGCAATTATCCCAAGCGCTAGGAAAGCAGCTGAGCTGCCCGCGTGATCCGCTACGTACCCAGCTAACAGCACGCTGACAGATGCGCCGATGCCAGTCGCGGTACCTACAATTCCTTGTGCCACATTGAAGTGGCCGGATCCGTAAGTGACATCGACGACTATCAGCGGAGTCAAGACACTAAAAACAGAAGCCGAAATACCATCAAGAACCTGAAACAAGACGAGCAAGTTTGGGTCGCGGACGAAGGCAAACAGTAATGCACGCAGGGCAAGTGCGCCGATGCCGACTAGCAACAGTGGACGACGCCCCCAAGTCTGCACACGAAAGCCGATCGAAGGAGACAGCAGCGCAACGACAATTTGTGGCACAACCATACAAGCGGCAATCACAGCAGGCGCCAATGTACTTGATTGCAGGGTGATAAAGCTTCCAAGCAGAGGAAGCATTGCAGCGTTGGCGAACTGGAACATAAACAATACAAGTGCGAACTTCATTAGTGGGCCGTTTTTTGCCAGGGCCACGACAGTGGTTGTGCGTTTGTTATTGCCGCTTTCGTCTACACCATGCGCCAACTGCGGATTGATTTCGTCAGCCCGTATTAGTGCGCAGGACACTATCGTTGGAATTGTCAAAAGCAGTGTGATGAGGAAAACGGATCGGCTCGAAAAGAAGTACCCACAGGCCCCCATTCCTGCTGCCGCAAGTCCGCTCCCGATAGATGCGAAACGAGCATTTCGCCCCAGGCGTTGACCAATCTCCGCTCGGCCAACTAAGCCAAGACTAATGGCTGCGATTGTCGGACCCAGGACACAACTGGCGGCAGCCTGAAGAACGGCAGCCGAAAGAACGACCGGAAAGATTGGCCACGCCGCATAGGCAAGCGCACTGGTTCCGATTGCCGCTACAGACAGTCCGGCAACTAGTCTCTCGGAGCGAGCCCAATCAACCAGCGCACCGCCCGGAATTTGACCGAGCAGAGCCACAAGCCCGCTCACTGAAAGTATCAAGCCGATCTCGACTTGAGTCCATTTCTGAGTGGTCAGATAGACAGCAATGAATGGACCAAATCCCGTCTGCACGTCGGCTAGAAAGAAAACGAACCAGTCAAGTGCCCGGCTACTGCGCAATGACGGTCCATGATATGTGGACGCGTCTGTCGTTACGCCACTTCGGCGATGCTGCCCGATGTCAAGCAGGTGCGTCGCTTGTGCAAACAGGTTATTTCTCCTCCGCAGACGGGAAGTCGAGTGGTTTGAGCGCGCCTGTTGAACCAATGATGACACTCGGACTGCCGTCCTTGTATTCGGGCGCGGTCTTCAATTGGTCTTGGGTCAGCGCCAGCCTTATATTGCTGTCATTTTTAACCGCGCCGCTAAAATGTAGCGCGCCCCAGTCAACGGCTATCTTGCGACTGCCGACGCCGAGAAAGCCACCGAAATCAATAACAGCCGCGCGCGCATGCCCGGCGGAGTCGACAATGACATCAATAACACGTCCCATCTCCTGGCCGTCAGCACCCTGAACGGGGCGGCCAAGAATTCCGCGCATAGGCGTGCTGACGTTGGGAGCAGATAGCTTGGGTTCCAACGCATCTTCGGCGTGTGACAATTGCGGTTGTATGATCGAAGCAATTGCCAACCAAATGAAAGACGTTGCGAAATAATGGGTGCGCACGGGAGCTCCTAAGCAACTTGATGGGCAACCTAGGCGGGCGGCACGATCGAAAAAGTAATGGCGCCGCTGGACCGAGTCACTTCTAAAGCTACGTCGCTATTCGACCCACGCCGAACGCGAAGATCGGCTTCCGCATTCTTGAGCCGAAGGCTCTTGACCGTTACTTCATCGAGAAATGGCGGGAGCTGGGGATCGCGCAAACGAACTTCCATCCGCTCACAATCGAATTCAAAACCAAGCGAAGCCGCCAGCAGCGCAAAAGGAACTGCGCTCGCCCACGCCTGTGGCGCACACGCGACCGGATAGAGCGTGGGTCCCCGCTGCCGCTGTCGCTGAAACCCACAAAAAAGCTCCGGCAACCTGCGCAAATCCATGTATTTTGCAGCGCCGAATAAGCCGCTGAACACGCGAAGGACCGGGCCTTTCAGGCCATAGCGTGAAAAACCTAGCGCAATAAGTGCGTTATCATGGGGCCACACCGAGCCGTCATGATACGACATCGGATTATAACGTGCTTCGCCTTTTGCAACGGTTCGGATGCCCCAGCCGGAGAACGAGTTTGCTCCTAAAAGGGTCTTGGCAATGTTAAGGGCGCGCTCCTTTTTAACGATACCGCTAAACAGTGCTTGGCCAGGATTGGACGATCGGACACGGCACGGTTTCTTATCACCATCGAGCGCTAAAGCGTAGCTTCCGATCTCGGGACACCAAAAGGCGGCTTCGAAATTTTCGGCCAGTCTTTCGGCATCAGCTTCGAGTGCGCGCGCCCGATCAATGAGTCCCATTCTACGCGCGCACTGCGCTACGAGTCGTTTCGCCGCGAAGACATACCCCTGCACTTCGACGAGCGCGATATCGCCTTCCGCCAATCGGCCGTCTTCATGAAAGACAGCGTCGTATGAATCTTTCCACCCTTGATTGGCAAGCCCGTCCACTGATAGCCGGCGGTACTCGACAAATCCATCCCTGTCGACATCCCCCGGGCCATCGATCCACTTTAGTGCTGCGTCTATCGCCGGCCACAGATCCCTGATTGTCTCCTGATCTCCGGTTCGCTCGAAATAGAGTCCGGCAAGCAGTAGAAACAGAGGTGTGGAATCTACGCTCCCGTAATAAAGTCCAAATGGTATCTCGCGCAGTGATGCCATTTCGCCGCTACGCATTTCATGCAGTATCTTTCCCGGCTGCGCGTCGGAATCGGGGTCCTCCATCAAGGCTTGATAAGCAGCGAGACGTCGCAAGACGCCTCGAGCTATGTCCGGCGCAAGCCACATCATCTGCAAGGCGGTAATAATTCCGTCTCGGCCAAAAGTTGTCGAGAACCAAGGGATTCCAGCGTAAGGATAGGGTCCCTGTGGCGTTTCTGTAGTCAGCATACTGAGGTCAGCAGCGCCGCGGCATAGCATTTCATTGAAGACCTCATTTGTTGTCATGACCGATGCAGCTCCGGCTCGGGATGCCCGCGTCTCCCTCCGGGCCGACAACAACGTCCGGGTAAACGTTGGTGCCTCTGACGCTTTGTCGGAATTGCAGCTCACCGCTACGCAAAGCGAAAAGTCGACACCAGCAGCTAGGTTAACTCGGTAGCTTGCTCTATGCGCATCCAACATTGCTGGCTGAGGATGAAAATCAATTGTCGTTTTCCGGATGACATTGTCGAGCCCTCGGTAGAGATATTGTAACTTTTTTGAACCAATTATTTTGCTCTCAAAAAGACCTCGCTTCTTGCGAGCGCTCCCCCTTACCTCGAATAGGTCGGCAAAATCGTTGTCGAACTTTACTGTAAAGTCGAACATCACTGGCAAAACGCCGTGATTGCGGACTCCGATTCGCTGATGGATCGTTTCATTCCAGATGAAAATCGAGCGGACGATATGAACCATATCCTTCTGGAACAGGACATGACCATCCACGACGATATCCGGATTGGTAAGATCGATCGTTAGCAGGAAATTGTCATCGCTCAAATTCGAGGCGAGCAATAGTGGCTGCACGCCATTAATCAGCAGTTCAAGACGCGACAAAAAGCGTGTGTCGCATTGGAACAAACCATCGGTTCCAGCGGATGTGTCAATATCGCCACGTCCATCGAGAACTGCAAAAGTGTCGTTATGCTTGAGCGATCGACGCGAACGGGCAAGCGGCCCGGTCACATGAACCGAGAATGCCGCTTCCCGAGTCTCGTCGGTCAACTGATCCGCGTGTCTAACAGGTTCGACGGACATGGGCTCGCAAAGCTCGCTGGTGCGAATTGGCTATGCCGCGCGCCTTGTCAGACGATTCACTTCGCTACATAGCAGCTGATAGTACGTTCCCTGACGCTTGATAAGATCGTCTGGCGAACCATCCTCTATGACCCGACCAAATTTCAAGACGATGATCCTGTCGAAATTTCGAAGCGTCGACAGACGATGCGCTATCGCTACCACAGTACGCCTCTGCATGAGACGTCCAAGCGCTTCGCGAACCGCTTCCTCAGAGTCGCTGTCGAGCGAGGCGGTCGCCTCATCCAGAAGCAAGATGGGCGAATCCTTGAGAAAAGCGCGAGCAATGGCAATACGCTGTCGCTGACCACCCGACAGTTTGGCACCACGATCTCCAACAACCATAGCGAATCCACCTGGCAATTCATCGATGAATTCGCAGCGTGCTGCTTTCGCCGCCTGAAGGACTTCCCAATCAGTCGCGTCCGGACGTCCGTAACGAATGTTGTCCATTATCGATCGCTGAAAAAGCGAAATATCTTGTGGTACCAGCGCGATCGCCGACCGTAAGCTGTCCTGGGTGACACGTGTTATCTCTTGACCATCAACGAGAACCTCGCCGCTCTGAGCATCATGGAACCGCTGAAGCAGTGCAAATAAGGTCGATTTTCCTGCCCCTGACTCACCAACCAACCCAATACGTTGGTTTGATTCGAGGCACAGATTAAGTCGATCGAAAACCTTACGGCTTTCTCGGTAGCCGAACGAAACGTTTCTGAATTCGATTCGTGCGCCGCATTTTACCAAAGGACCTGCCTCCGGATGGTCGCGGAGCTGGTGCTGGACCAAAACCGTTTCGAGAGCCTCTGAAAGGCGCGCGACGTGTTGAGTCACGTCAACAAGGGCAACCGCAAGATCACGCGTCGCATGCAGAACCGACAGCCCCAACGTACAGGTCAAAACGACGTCACCAGCTGTGGCTTCGCCGCGCTGCCAAAGTTCAACTGCCCACGCTACCAGGCCGATCGTGACTGCAGCGGTCACCAGTGCATGAGCAACGCGGAGCCTTTCCAAATAGCGCAAGCTTCGGCTACGCGCCGCGATTTCGCAATCGACCTTTGCACTAAAGCGCTCAATTTCGCGACCGACCGCGCAGAAAGACTTGACCAAAGACATATTGCTGACGACGTCAATCATCTCACCGTCAACAGCCGCGGCCTTTGCAGCAAAATCATGGTGTAGCGGCTTTCCCGCGGCCGCTAGAGCGAACATCGCTAAGACAATCACCCCGCCAAGACCGCTAAGGAGGCAGGCCATCGGCAAGCTTACTGTTCCAATCAGAGCGATTGCAAACAAAGTCGCTAGGCACGGCGGCATCACATTCCAAACAAACATGTTTTCAATT
>DASRAF010000445.1:0-12768 GCA_035638295.1 Pseudolabrys sp. | reverse complement strand
CATAAAATACGAGCCAGATTGCTGCTATCGCACTTTCCGGGGGGCCATAGCTGTCGGTCGAGTGCCGCTGGGACATGCCCCGGTCAGCTTTGCTGAGTGGCCGCATGGTCGGTCTCCGCTACGGAGATCGGTAGCATGCGCCAGGGCCTGCGACCGTGAGCTAGCTCACACTCGGCGCTTTTCGAGCTGATGCGACCAACCGACCCGTCCGGGCGTGTTTGCGCATTGGTCGGTCCGATATGGTATCCTTGGGGGATTATCTTTATTGACGCGGGTTGGTGAATCGCGATGGCTCCGGGAGTACGTTCTCAAACGCAACCGTTCGACAAGCAGGCGTTGCTTCGGGCGCATCCGTTTTTCAGGGACTTGGGTGATACGGTCATCGACCGCCTGGCCCCACGGGTCATTACGTCGAAAGTCAAAAGAGGCTCGGTGATATTCCGGAAAGGGGATATCGGGTCGAAGCTTTACGCAGTGCGGGCCGGCGCGGTGCGAATCAGCGCGCCGTCCGAAGAGGGAAAAGACGCAATATTCAATTTGGTGGTTCCGGGCGAGCTTTTCGGAGAGATCGCCTTTCTCGATGGCGGGCAACGGACCGCCGACGCCATTGCTATCGACAATTGCGAATTGATGGTCATCGAACGCCGCGACTTTACCCCTTTGATTCGAGACAATCCCGAGGTTGCCGAGAGTTTGATCAAGATCCTGTGCGCGCGCATAAGAAAAACAAGCGAACAGGTCGAAGACATTGTTTTCCTCGGCCTGCCCAATCGTCTCGCCAAAGTTTTGCTGCATCTTTATCGGCCTTCGGCCACCGCCGTGCCTTCGCGCAAAATCAACGTAACCCAGCGCGAGATCAGCCAAATGATCGGGGTCTCGCGCGAAAGTGCGAACAAACAGCTACAGGACTGGCAGCGCAAGAAATGGCTGAAGCTCGAGCGTGGCGGGGTGGTTATCTTCGCGCCGCAGGCGTTGCAGGACCTTTTGTCGAAAGGCACGGAATAGGCGCGCTACCAGGCTCAAACGAATGTCAGCGGCCGCGCGACTTCTTCCAACGGCTTTCGCTCGGCATCGGTGCCCCAACGCCATGCGACTCCGCCGGCGAAAATCATGAGTGCGGATCCAAACAGGTAACCCCAAAACACGCTTACACGCGAACCGGTGTCGATGAGCAGACCGAATAGCGATGGGGCGAGAATGCCGCCAATTCCGGTGCCAACGGCATAGAAGAAAGCAATTGCCAGTGCGCGGATCTCGAGCGGAAAAGTTTCGCTCACCGTCAGATAGGCGGAGCTTGCTGCGCAGGAGGCGAAGAAAAAGATGATCGTCCAGCACGCAGTCTGTGTGGCCGCATCGATCAGGTTCTGCATGAAAAGCCAACCGGTCAAGGCCAGCAGAGTGCCCGAGGCAATATACGTGAAGGCGATCATGATTCGGCGACCATGCGTGTCGAAAAATCGGCCGATCAGCACTGGGCCAAAGAAATTTCCGACGGCGAATGGAAGGAGATACAAACCGACCCGATCGGAGGCGACACCGTAAAAGTCGATCAAAATAAGAGCGTAGGTGAAAAAAATCGCGTTGTAGAAAAATGCCTGCGCTGCCATCAGGCTCAAACCGACGACGGTGCGACGGCGGTGGTGCTTGAAAAGAGTCTGATTGACCAACCGAAGCGGCGTCGACTTGCGGGCGCGCAGGCGCGCGCGGGGAAGGAGCTGTGCGGCCGGTGGTGGTGCAAACCGGCTTTCAATTCCGGCAACGACGCGTTCGGCCTCCTCGCTGTGGCCGTGCGTCATCAGCCAGCGTGGGCTTTCGGGGATCCATAATCTCATGAGGAAAATGAAACAAGCCAATCCGGCGCCTATCAGAAATCCGAGCCGCCAGCCAAAATCTGGATCAATCAGCTGGGCATCAAGCAATACAAGCGAACCGAGCGCGCCCAAGGCGGCGCCAATCCAGAACGTTCCGTTGATCACGAGATCGGTCCACCCACGCACCCGCGCCGGAACAAGCTCCTGAATCGTCGAATTGATTGCGGCGTACTCGCCTCCGATCCCGGCGCCGGTCAGAAACCTAAACAAGGCGAAGCTCTCGAGGCTCCATGAGGCTGCGGTTGCCGCGGTTGCAACGAGATACACGGAGAGCGTGACGAAGAACAGTTTCTTGCGGCCAAGCCGATCGGTCAGCCAACCGAAGAAGAGCGCCCCGAGCACAGCGCCTGCAAGGTAGGCGCTGCTGGCGATTCCAATATCGGTATTGGAGAAGTGCAGGCTTGTTTTTAAAGCGCCGGCCAGGCTGCCGGCGAGCGTCACTTCCAGCCCATCGAGAATCCAGGTGATACCCAGGGCGGCCACGACAAGCGTGTGGAAGCGACCCCACGGCAATCGGTCAAGCCGCGCCGGAATATCTGTTTCGACAACCTGCTGGTCTTGCATCATGAATGCAACGTAAATGCCGCTGCCCGGGTTAACCTCGCACGATGGATCGAACGTTTGAAAGACGGCCGCGTTTCGCAAAACCAGGCGTAACAAAAAATAAATCATTAACCGACGGAAAAGCCCTCGGCGCGTGCAAAGCCACAGGGATTCAACTAACGGAAAATCAATGGCTCTAGGCTAATTATTTGAAATTGTTGACGATGATGGCTTTGAGGCTGTTGTGACGTCTATCGGATGAGGGCTCAAAAAACTTTTGCACGCGCTGGTTAGACACCGAGCGGTGCTGCTCGGCGCTATCCTCATCAGCCTGGCCTGGTGCGCAGCCAGCGAGAACGTTACCGACCGCGGAGATAAGAAAGTGGTCATCAGCACAGCTGCAAACGCGGGGCACGATTTTCTGATTTCGGTTATTCCAGGCTGGTCACGCGATCGGAGAATGACAGCGAGCTCGCTGTGTTGGTCTGGGCGCGGCCGGAAATTCCCCGTGAATACCTGCTGACGCTTTTTGAAACAGCGTCAGAAACGGTCCGACAAAAATTCGAAACTGCGGATCGTGGCAAAGCAGATCTGGTTCGCGAAATGATCAAACAGGCGGCGGACCAGATTCAGACAAAGTTACGGGACCGTACGTCGAAGTTCGCCGAGGCCAGAGCGTACGTCGAGCTACTGCACAAAAAAAGGGGACTTAACGAAGCGCAAGTTTGCAAATTTGCGGAGCTCCGGAAGTTCGCCGAAACGGCGGCGGGATTGTCTTTGCTGACTGACCTGCCGATTGGAGCGATCGAGCGCGCCATGGTGTACGACCCGAAGGATCAAATTCTGGTCCTGGCAAAATCGATCGATCTGTCGTGGAAAACTAGCGTGCCATTCTCATGCTGGACAGCGGCGTTGCAGCCGAATACGTCGATCGATACAAGAAGTTGAGGCTTGAAACTGCGCGGTCCGCCATTCGATTCTACCGCCTGCGCGAGCGCACAACAAAAGCCCCGCCGAGATAACGAGCACGCACCTCAGGACGGCATCTGTGCCGCCCGCTGCCCGGCCGTCGTTCCAGCGATTCTTCCGAACACCGAGCCGGCCATCAGACCGGTACCGCCGGGATAGTTGAAATAGAACAGGCCGCCGACAAGTTCGCCCGCTGCGTGCAAGCCGGCAATGGCCTGGCCATCGGTGTCGATCACGCGACCAGACGTGTCGATTTTCAGTCCGCCGAAAGTGAAAGTGATTCCACACGTTACCGCGTAGGCTTCGAACGGCGGTTCGTCGACGGTGTTGGCCCAGTTCGATTTGTTAATGGCGAGGCCTTCGGTGCGACGGCCATCCTTGGCGTTCGGGTTGAACTTAATATCGGTGCGCACCGCCTCGTTGTACGCTTTGATCGTTTCCAGAGCACGATCGGCGTTCACGTCGTCGAGTCTTTTCGTCAGTTCTTCAAGTATGTCGGCGCGTACTTTGGTAACCTGCTTGATCCGGTATTCGTCACGCAGCATGGGAATGATCTTCTTATCGAAGACCTGCCAGGCGAATTGGCCCGGTTGCATTAGGATAACGCGGCCGTATTTCGCATATGTGTAATTGCGGAAATCGGCTCCTTCGTCGACGAAGCGTTCGCCGTTGGCGTTGATCATTATGCCCCATGGATACGAATGCTTCTGGAAATTGTCGCCGACCGCGAGATCGCCGAATTCCGGTGCGTTACGGTCCCAACCGACCGCATGGCAGCCTGACCAGTTGCCGGTCGGCATGGCACCGATGTCAAGCGCCATGCGGATGGCGTCACCGGTGTTGAATCGTGTGCCGCGAATCTTTGCGAGCTCCCAGGTCGGCCCTAGATAGCGTGTTCGCATTTCAGTATTGGCCTGAAAGCCGCCGGCCGCGAGCACAACGCATTTCGATTTTACATCGACGGTGCGCCCGTCGTGCTTGACGTGGACGCCGTGTACACCGTCATCATCGGCGATAAGCGACTGGGCGCGCGCTTTGTAGGCGACCGTAATGCCGCTTTTCTTTGCGATTTTGGTATGCGCTTCGACCAGGCCTGGGCCACCGCCCCAGGCCTCAACCGTCAGGCCGCCCCAGAATTTGAATTTCCCATCGATCTTGTAGGCTTGGCGCCCGTAGATCGGGATAAAACGGATGCCCTTGCTCTGCATCCAGCGCATCGTCTCTTTGCTGCGTGTTACCAGCAACTCGCATAGATCAGGATCAGTGCGATACTCCGTAACGCGGCCCATGTCGTCGAAGAAGTTGTCTTCGGTGTAAGTGCCGAAATCCGTGTTGGCGACCTCTTCATCGGTGAGGTCCGGCATGAGCAGGCGAAGATCCTCGACGCCATTGTAAACGCAGCGGAAGGCCCCCGCGGTGAAGCGGCTGTTGCCCCCTGACTCGTCTTCCGGAGCGCGTTCAAGCACCAGGACGGATACGCCGTGCTCGGCTGCCGCGTGGGCGGCACAGAAGGCCGCGTTACCCGCACCGATAATGATGACATCACTGGAAGAAGGCAGCATGCGTTTTCAGCCCATGTTGTTGTTGCACCGAACACTACCGGCGTTTGGCCCGGTCGCAAGGCTGGATTTTGTCCCCGCCAACCGACTGCAGCAAACGGCCGAGTTCGTGGTAGAAGGCCGTCAATTCACGAGATTTTCGAGGGTGGGACATCTCGGCGAAGTGCAAAAACGGTCGAACCAAGACGCACTTACAATGTTAAAAGTGGGGACCGACGTGAACTTTTCGCAATCAGAAATTTTTCAATGAGCGAAGTGGTGGCAATTATCTGCGCCTTGGTCTGGCTCTACCTGATCGTTGGCCGTGGCGCTTTCTGGCTCTGCGGGGTCCGCGACACGGATCGCGCCAGTCCCGAGGCACAGCAATGGCCCGCGGTCGTCGCGGTTGTTCCGGCGCGCAACGAAGCCGACCACATCGCCGCAAGCATCGGCTCGCTGTTGCGGCAGGTGTATCCCGGCTCCTTCCGCATCGTCCTCGTCGATGACGACAGCAGCGATGGAACCGCATCGTTGGCGACGCAGACAGCGGCATCTGTACCCAGTAGGCAATTGATCGTGGTTGGCAGCAAGAGTCCTCCACGCGGGTGGACCGGAAAAATCTGGGCCGTCAAGCAAGGCATCGCCACCGCCGAAGAATTTCAGCCCGAATATCTGCTTCTGACCGACGCCGATATTGCGCACGCATCTGACACGCTTGCCTGGCTCGTGACGCAGGCGAGGGCTGGCGGCTTTGTGCTCACGTCACTGATGGCAAAGTTACGCTGTGAGAGCCTTGCAGAACGCACGCACGTCCCCGCTTTTATCTATTTCTTTCAAATGTTGTTTCCGTTCTCCTGGGTTTCAAAGCCGCGCGCGAATACAGCGGCCGCGGCCGGAGGCTGCATGCTCGTGCGCGCAGATGCTCTTGCGGGTGCCGGCGGCATTGCCAGCATACGAAACGCGTTGATCGACGATTGCTCGTTGGCGGAGAAGTTGAAAAAGATCGGTCCAATCTGGCTTGGTCTTACCGATCGTTCGCGAAGCATCAGGCCCTATGACACGTTCATCGATGTGAAACGGATGATCTCCCGATCCGCCTACGCACAACTTCGTTACTCACCGCTGCTCCTGGCTGCAACGGTTGCGATGATGACGCTGACTTTCATTGCGCCGCCGCTGCTCGCAATCTTTGCCACAGGCTTGCCGCGGTTTTTGGGTCTGGTTGCCTGGCTCGCGATGACTATTTCATACATACCGACGTTGCGATTTTATCGATTGTCGCCTCTATGGAGTCTTGCCTTGCCCGGAATTGCCGCGCTCTATCTGTATTACACGGTCAATTCCGCGTATGACCATATGCGAGGCCGGGGCGCTCAGTGGAAGGGGCGCATTCACGCTGATGCGGCAAGCCTGCGATGATTCACAGTGGCGAGTTGCGATCCGGCAAAGGTTCTCATGACGAGAATTTTCCGGTTGCGTCCCGCTTGATCAAGCGGCAGCACCGGCCTGTCATCCTGGCCTTTTACGAGTTTGTGCGGGTTGCCGACGATATTGCCGATCACCCGCAGCTCACTAGTGCGGAGAAAATTGACCGTCTCGATCGTCTCGAATCCAGCCTTGTGGGCAGCGGCGGCGACGAACCGGAGGGACTAAGGCTGCGGGCGGTCCTGAATGAGCGCGGGCTGTTGCCGCGGCATGCCCAGGACTTGCTGAGCGCGTTCCGGCAGGATGCGACGAAACTCCGTTACGCCAGTTGGGATGAATTGATCGATTACTGTTCGCGCTCCGCTATGCCGGTGGGGCGTTTTGTTCTTGACGTTCACGGCGAGGCTCGTGACACCTGGCCCGCATCGGACGCGTTGTGTGCGGCATTGCAGGTCATTAATCACCTGCAGGATTGCGCAAAAGACTATTTGGCGCTCGACCGCGTCTATATACCTCTCGACGCGTTGTCGGCCAGCGGCGCGACGGTTGAAGCGCTAAAAGACGATCGGGCGAGCCCGACCTTGCGGGATTGTCTGCGCGGGTTGGTAGCTCGTACTTCGACTCTGTTAGATGAAAGCCGGGGGCTTGAGCCGAAGGTTAGCGACACTCGGCTTGCGCTTGAAATTTCGGTCATTCAATCATTGGCAGGCCAATTGCTCGCGATGCTGATGGTTCGTGATCCACTGGCCGAACGGGTCCATCTCACCAAAGCGGAAGCGCTTGCAACGGCTGTAAACGGCGGCGGGCGCGCTATACTGCGTCGCATGCTACGAACAATGACGCCAGCGCAGCGATACCAGACCCCATGAATGTGCAAAGTCCAGAGTTGGGAGCAGGGGCCTCACCGGCTGCGAACCGCGCGGGAGGCAGCTCGTTTTATCTGGCGATGCGCATTCTTGGCCGCGAAAAAAGAGCGGCGATGTTCGAAATATATTCCTTTTGCCGGGAAGTCGATGACATTGCCGACGAGGACCGACCGCGTCCACGGCGCCTTGAGCTCCTTTCCGTATGGCGGAAGGACATTGAATCGCTCTATTCGGGAAGTGTTCTGCCGAGACGTGAAAATCTGGCGCAGGCGATTTTACGTTTCGGTCTGCGCAAGGATGATTTCCTCGCAGTAATCGACGGTGTCGAAATGGATGCGCGCGCGGATATTCGGGCTCCAAAACTCGGTGAGCTTGATCTTTACTGCGATCGCGTGGCCTGCGCGGTTGGACGGTTGAGTGTTCGCGTCTTTGGGATGGATGACAGCGACGGGAAAGCGTTGGCACACCATCTCGGCCGCGCGCTTCAGCTTACTAATATCTTGCGTGATATCGATGAGGATGCCGAGATCGGCCGCCTGTATCTTCCGAGAGAGTCACTAACACTGGCCGGTATCGAGGGCAATGATCCAAAGACCGTTGCGGCGGACCCGCGCCTCGGCACCGCCTGTGCCTATATTGTGGAGCGGGCCCGTGGGCATTTCACCAAAGCCGATGAGATCATGTCTCGTTCGCCACGCAGCGTTGTGCGCGCCCCAAAAATCATGGGCGCGGTCTATCGCCAGATGCTCGAGGGCATGGTATCGCGCGGCTGGGCGTTACCGCGAACGCGTGTTCGCGTGAACAAGTCGTATTTGCTGTGGGTTGCTTTGCGGCATGCATTTGTCTGACGCTGGTACAATCCACATCGTTGGCGCAGGTTTGGCGGGGCTGGCTGCGGCCGAACGCCTGTCGCAGTCGCATTGGGCGGTTGCCGTCCATGAAGCGACCGCCGTAGCTGGCGGGCGATGTCGTTCCTACTACGACCAGTCCACAGGCATGGTCATCGACAACGGCACGCATTTGCTGTTGTCGGGAAACCACGCCGCCATTTCTCTTACCGATGCAATCGGTTCACGATCGGGTTTGCGGGGACCCGACGAGGCGCAATTCGCCTTCGTTGATATCGCGAACGGCGAACAATGGACCCTGCGGTTCGGTGACAGCCGGTTCCCCTGGTGGGTCTTCGACAAGGACCGCCGGGTTCCGCAAACGGGTGTCGTCGACTATCTCCCGCTTGCGCGTTTGGCATGGGCTACAGCGGACAAACCCATCGGCGACATCATGAAATGTGGTGGCCCGATTTATGATCGTTTTGTGGGGCCCCTTTTACTGGCTGCCCTGAACATCGCGCCGCAACAAGGTTCGGCGAAACTTGCCGGCGCCGTTGTACGCGAAACGCTCGCTCTCGGCGGCCAGGCGTGCCGACCGCTGCTGGCGTATGAAGGGCTGGGGAGCGTATTCGTCGAGCCCGCGATTACCCATCTACGCGAGCTAGGCGTGACGATCTCATTTGAAGATGAGCTCTTGGAACTGTTGTTTGGCAACGGGCGCGTGTCGCAGATGAAGTTCGCCAAACACACGGTCGAACTGGGTGAGAACGACGCGGTCATTCTGGCAATCCCGCCTTATGTCGCCACGAACATGGTGCCTTCACTGATTGCGCCCAGTTCGTTCCGGGGAATTGTTAATGCGCATTTCCGCATCGATCCGCCGGCGCATCTGCCGCCGATGCTCGGCGTCATCAACGGAACCTGCGAATGGATATTCCCTTTGCCGGGACGAATATCGGCCACCATAAGTGACGGTGGCCGTCTGTTTGATTTACCGCGCACAGAACTCGCTCAGATCATCTGGAATGATATTGCCAAAGTGGCAAAGCTCCCGAACACGCTGCCGCCATGGCAGATCGTTCGCGAACGCCGGGCGACCTTCGCTGCGACGCCGGAGCAGAATGCGCGCCGGCCGGCGGCGGAAACCGCCTGGAACAATCTGATTCTTGCGGGGGATTGGACGCAAACAGGACTTCCAGCCACGATAGAAGGCGCGGTTCGTTCAGGTTATCGGGCCGCGGATCTGGTCAAGCATCGTATGCGAGCGGCGGCATGACGAGCGTTGCGAACGAGGTGCAGTTGTCGTCAGGGTCGTCCGAGGTTGATCCTGCGATCGCGAGGGCGGCGCACGCGCTTCTGAAAAGCCAGCAAGGAGATGGACATTGGGTATTCGAGCTGGAAGCCGATGCAACGATCCCCGCCGAATACGTCCTGTTGCGGCATTATCGCGGCGAGCCCAGAAATACTGAGCTGGAGCAGAAAATCGCCGTCTATCTGCGGCGTATCCAGGGAAAGCATGCCGGCTGGCCGCTCTATCATGACGGCGACTTCGACATGAGCGCGAGCGTGAAGGCCTATTTCGCGCTCAAGATGATTGGCGACACAACGGATGCGCCGCACATGCGCCGCGCGCGCGAGGCGATTCTCGCTCGTGGTGGCGCACTTCACTCCAACGTCTTCACCCGGGTGCTGCTGTCGCTTTACGGCATTCTGGATTGGCGCAGCGTGCCGGAAATGCCAGTGGAGATCATGCTGCTGCCGCAGTGGTTTCCGTTCCACCTGTCGAAAGTGTCCTATTGGGCGCGCACGGTGCTGGTGCCTCTGCTTGTTTTGCAGGCCTTGCGTCCACGCGCAAAAAACCCCCTCGGAATTAAGATCGACGAACTGTTTGTTGAACCGCCACATTTAATCGGATCAGCAGCTAAGGCGCCGCATCAGAGCTGGATATGGTTTGCACTTTTTCGCTGCATTGATGTGATCTTACGGCCAGCCGTTAAAGTATTTCCGCAGAGTTTGCGGCAGCGGGCGATCAACCAGGCCGTCGATTTCGTCACCGAAAGGCTCAACGGCGAGGACGGCCTCGGCGCGATTTTTCCGGCGATGGCCAATGCCGCGATGATGTTTGATGTCCTCGACAAAAAAGAGAGCGCTGCCGTCGCGCGCAACTCCATCGAGAAGCTGCTCGTGATCGGCGCCGATGAAGCCTATTGCCAGCCCTGCGTTTCGCCAGTGTGGGACACAGGCCTGACATGCCACGCGTTTCTGGAAATCGGTAACGACGAGGCGTTTGCCACGGCTGTCCGGGGACTCGACTGGCTACGCCCGCGTCAGGTGCTCGATGTCGGCGGGGACTGGATCAACCGGCGCCCGGATGTACGTCCCGGCGGTTGGGCGTTTCAGTATGCGAATCCACACTATCCCGATCTCGACGACACTGCCGTCGTCGTGATGGCGATGGACCGCGCGCGCAGGGCAGGGGCTGGTTCACGCTACGATGCAGCCATTGAACGCGGTGTTGAATGGATCAAAGGCATGCAAAGTCGCAACGGTGGCTGGGCCGCCTTCGATGTCGACAATGTCTTTCATTATCTCAACAACATTCCGTTTGCCGACCACGGGGCCCTAATCGATCCGCCAACGGAAGACGTCACCGCCCGGTGTGTGTCGATGCTCGCGCAGCTCGGCGAAACGGTGGATGAGGGTGAATCGTTGTTGAGAGGAGTTGCCTATCTGCGCGACACGCAGCTGCCGGATGGGAGCTGGTACGGACGCTGGGGGCTGAATTACATCTACGGGACTTGGTCCACGTTGTGCGCGCTGAACGCCTGCGGCATTGGTCGGGGCTCAGCCGAAATCCGCAAAGCCGTGGACTGGCTCCTGTCAATCCAGAATAAAGACGGTGGCTGGGGTGAAGACGGCTCAAGCTACAAGCTTGATTATCGTGGCCATGAACCGGCCGTCAGCACATCATCACAGACAGCCTGGGCGCTCCTCGGGCTGATGGCTGTCGGTGAAATTGGCCATCCGGCCGTGGAGCGCGGCGTGCAGTATCTCTCCCGGACGCAAATCTCGAGCGGGCTTTGGGATGAAGAGCGATCCACCGCGACCGGGTTTCCGCGCGTGTTTTACCTGCGTTACCACGGGTACCGGAAATTCTTTCCGTTATGGGCTCTCGCGCGCTATCGCAATCTGAAAGCGAGCAATACCACGGCCGTATCGTTTGGAATGTGACGTCAGCGCGCCATGGAATCGATACGCGTTTTTTGCTCGCTTCCGAGTCTTCCGTAAAAATCGTCGAATGCAATCTGCACTGTCGCGGCCGCATAGTTCATCGCAGCCAGCTGGTCATTGACCGAATCCAGGCGCTGCGCCGGGTCGTCCGGAATCGGCTGCACGCAACTGGCGATCAGCATCTTGGCCATATTCGTCGAGATCTGGTGAAGATTTTCAAAGCTTGCGAACTGATCCTTGTCCGGCCGGACTCTCATTTCAATTTCCTTGATCATGCGTTCGGCGCGCTCGGCATTTTGCGAGATGCAAGCTTGATATTGCCGGTTCATCATGGCTTCGCTCGAAGCTTTCTGATCACGAGCCGGCCGTTTCTGCGGTTGCTGGACAACGAAACTGTCCATCTGCGCTTTTGTAAGTGAATTGCTGAATTCCTTCAGCGGTCCGCGCAGGGATATTCCGGCGTCACGAACCGCCCACAACGTCTGGACGAATGCCCTAAGCCGCTCCGGTGGAGGAGACGCGGCAGGCGCACGGCAATCCGCTTTGATGTTCTTGATCGACTGAGCGACAACCGTTTGCGCGTTTTCAAGCGCAGCCAGCTGTGCGCCGGACAGCTGCATAGACTGTTCGATACGCGCGGATGGCCAATTGGTTTCGGTATTCCCAGTATCCACACATTGGCCCATGGACCCATCGTTGCCGGAGTCATCTTTAACAGCCGATCCGGTGGTCGCAGTCCGTGCCAACGACCGGGGCAGGTCGAAGCGCCCGGTGATCGTGTCGGCAATCACATCAAATCCATGGCCGCGAAGGCGGGTCGCATACTCGTTCGGCCAGAATGTAAATCCGAGCATGTCCTCGTAGGCGGTCGGCCAGGCTGGGGGGCCGACCCACCCAAGGCGGGATCCGGCGATCCCCGGGATTTCCCGTGCCGCGGCTGCCCGGGATTCGCCGGCTGAAGCCCGGGTCGCCGTGCGGTGGTGATGGCGCGCGCGTGGATAGTTCCGGAACTGACCTAGTGCATGGCGGAACGGTCGCGTAATACCCCCGATTATGCCCTGCGGCGAAAACTGCGCCCGAGTGACGTCAGGGAGCAGAAAAGCTGCGGTCAGAATTCCGCCGATGATGATTGTGCGCCCGCGCATGGCTCAACACCGAGGCCCGTTGCCACAATTCAAGCGATGACCACTACACAACGGGCCGACAGGGCCGTGAGTTCCAATTGACTCTAACCGAGTCCGGGGGGCGGCGTCATCCTGCTTGAAGAAGTTCCGGCTTTTCTTTTTCTTTTACCTGTCGAATTTCTTCGAGCTTGCTTTCAACGTGCTTCGAAAAGACGTACTGCGCAGGCCGCTGTCGATCGAGCGGAATTTCGGGCTTCATCGCGCCTTCGGTGCCGATACCGCGTAGTGCGACGCCCATGGCCTTCAGCGGGTGCGCGACAGCATCCTGGACTGCGGATGCTTCATATCCTGAATGCACCATGCAGTTGGCG
>DASRAF010000444.1:0-3023 GCA_035638295.1 Pseudolabrys sp. | reverse complement strand
CACTCTTCGATGCGCTCAACATTGTGTATGACGCGGAGGAAAGGCGCGGCTTGGTGAAATTGAATCTTGTTTCACTGGCTTTTAGCGGCGGCGCGCTTCTGATTCTCCTGCTGGCCATCGCCGCAATCGTCGTGCTGCCTGTGGCGCTGGAACTTGCAGGGCTTCAATCGCTCGGCGGAACGATGGCCATGATCGCGCGATGGCCGGGGCTCTATGCCGCCGTGGCGGTGGGCCTCGTCATCATTTATCGCTACGGGCCGGACCGCGAGCGCGCGATCCGGCAATGGATCACCTGGGGAAGCGGACTGGCCGCGGCACTCTCGATCCTCGTGTCGATCCTGTTCTCCTGGTACGCGGCGAATTTCGGCGCATACAACAAGACATACGGATCGCTTGGCGCCGTGGTCGCGTTCATGACCTGGATGTGGATTTCCTGCATGGTAATCCTCGCCGGAGCCGAAGTTGACGCCATAATGGAACGTCTCGACCGCGGTTCCGCCACCTAGTCGCCACCCGTGTCAGGATCGCGCGCGCTCCAACATGTCGCGGATCGGATCATACGTGGGCCCTGTGGTCCGCGTGTCGTCACCCGCCTGCTTTGCAAGCCTGACATATGTTTTGGCCAGATTTTCCCATTCGGCCTTCACGATCGGGTTGGATTCCCGTGATGCGCGGCTTCGGACATCTGCGGCCAAGTTTTTATATTGTTCAGCTCGGTCCATTGGCGAACTCCGCTGTGCGTTTCCTCAGTTGCACCATTGCATTGTCACTAGGCCAACATAGGAACTCGAATTCAGTTCCTGGAACTCGATGTCGATTCTGCGAACTGCGGGATCAGAGACAAATGTGCAATTGGCATCTTCAACGAAGAATCAGAAACAACCGCGCAATCTCGCGTCGCAAATAGAGGAACATAATTGTCGCCGCATCGGTTTTCCCTCTGATCCAAGTGACGGCGAGCGCTGTCCTGGAACAAACCAGAGAGGAACTTACGATGAAACGCAACACGATGAGAAAGAAACTCCTCCTCGGAACCGTTGCGCTGATGGCTGGCGTTGGTCTGGCTTCGGCTCAAGGGATGCGAGAAGGCGCCGGCGGATCGGCCGGCGGCACCGTCGGGGCTGAACATGGCACGTCGGGTTCGCCAGCAGCGAAGACGCACGGTGGAGCGTCGGCGCAAAGTGGCGCCGAGATCCAGAACAAAGGCAAAAGCGAAACGCGCGGCCAGGGTGCCACCGAGCAGAAAGCTCAGGGCAGCCAGGCTGAGAAAGGCCGCATGAGCAAGCAGGCCAAGCCTGAACGGTCAACGACCGGCCAAGGCTCGTCCGAGCGAGACAATATGAAGGCCTCCGGCAAGGAAAATCAGAAAACGAAGAGCTCCGGCGAGGAAGACATGAAGGCCAAGAGCTCCGAGAAGGAGAATCTGAAGACCAAGGGTCACGGCTCGGCAAAGACCAATGAGCGGTCGACTACCGGCCAGGGCACCGGCGAGCGTGGCGCCAGCGACAGGACCGATACCAAGGGTGCTGCTGACAGCAAGTCGCAAAGCCAGCAGAAGCCTGCGCAGACGCAAACCCCGAACACCTCTGGCCAGAGCCAGATGAGCGGATCGGCAACGCAAAATCAAAATGCCGCGCAGTCTGGCGCCGGCATCCAGTCGCAGGCAGGCAAACAAATAACGGCGCAGCAGCAGACGTCGATCCAGCAGTCAGTGCTGTCGGCCAGGAACGCACCGCGCGTCGATCACGTGAACTTCGCCGTCCACACGGGCGCCGTCGTTCCGAGGTCGGTGAACGTCGTAGCCATTTCGACCTTCCCGATCCTGGTCGAGACTTTCCCACAGTACCGCGATGACAGATTCTTCGTGGTCGAGGATGAAATCGTGATCGTTGACCGCAGTCATAAGGTCGTTGACGTCGTACCGGCCGGTCCGCGTGCTCGGTTCAGCCGCTCTTCAGGCGGAACGTCTACAGCCGTCGCGGTCAATCTCAGCGAGCGTGAGATCCGCGAGGTGCAGCAGGTTCTCGTCTCGCGTGGATTCCTGCACGGTCGCGTGACAGGCGTTTGGGGACCTGAGACCCGCGACGCCCTGATCGCCTTCCAGCGCAAGGAAGGGTTCACGGCAAACGGCACAATCGACACGCGGACGGTCAGCGCGCTTGGCTTGTCCGGTAAAGTGAAAGCCCAGGAGTCGAGCTCGACACAGGGCTCAAGCTCGCCGACGACGGGTCAAGGCGGCAGCAATGGACAGAACGCGCCGGCTCACAATCAGTCCACGACCGGTCAGAACCCCAGCGGCGGCCATAACCAGCCGTCCGACAAGCAGAGCAGCAGCCCGAGCCAGTCCACGACCGGTCAGGGTAGCAGCAGCCATCCATCGACCGGCAATTCGACGAACAGCGGCTCTATGAATAGCGGCTCGTCGTCTTCAACGCCGGGTCACAGTGGCTCGTCGTCTTCGACGTCGGGCTCATCCGGCCAGGGCAGCA
The DNA here is from genome assembly GCA_035638295.1 of Pseudolabrys sp. Classification (GTDB taxonomy): domain Bacteria; phylum Pseudomonadota; class Alphaproteobacteria; order Rhizobiales; family Xanthobacteraceae; genus Pseudolabrys. Next base: position 534 of record DASRAF010000444.1, on the reverse strand, counting down.
TGCCCTCGTCGGAGAAAAACAAGCAGTAGTCGAAAACGATTTGCTGATATCGCAAACTGGCCCCGCTCCGGCGGGGCTTTTTTTGTGCGGAGCCTAAAGATCTTATCCGCGCGCGTCGCCCTCCTAAGCGTCATCGCCGGGAGAGGCCCGGCGATGACCGAGTGAGATGACGTGCAAACGGTCGCCACCGTCATAGCCGGGCTTGTAAAGCCGGGCATGACGGAAAATCGGCTCGGGCCAATGCCGTAAGAGCCCATGTGGACGGGAACTTCCTTGCCGTCATGCGTTGCGACGACGGCCTTCATGGGCTCGGAGTGAAAACGTGTGCGAAAGGGCAGTGCCTCAATTTGGATTATTGGCGTCATGGCCGGGCGGAAGACGTGAAGCGCGGTCTTCGCGCATGAAGTCCCGGCCATCCCGATTCACAGGGCACTGCGCAACCGCGATGCCCATCAGCGCGAACGGCCGGTGCCATCCTTGAGCGGGTCATAGGTCAGCTCGATGCCCCATCCGTCGTCCGCCTGCTTCGCCAGC
>DASRAF010000443.1:0-5156 GCA_035638295.1 Pseudolabrys sp. | reverse complement strand
AGAAAAAGGCCGGCTGGTGCCGACCTACGACGTGAAGATCGCCACCACCATGAACGGAGTCGACGCCGAACACCGCGTCCCGCCACTTTGGCAGCAATTCGACGCGCTCCGGGCAAAACCCCTCATGGTGATCCGCGGCGCCAATTCAGATTTGCTCACCGGCGAAACGGTCGAAGCCATGCGCGCGCGGTGCAAAGCAATGGATGTCATCGAAGTGCCCGACCAGGGCCACGCGCCGCTGCTCACCGACGCGGCTACGATCGGGCGCATTGCGGAATTCGTGCATCGCTGTGATCGCACGATTCACTAGCTGCAATCATGAAAATTTTTTATAAATCCTTGGTGACGTTCGACCGGTCACGCGAGCCGAGCCACCAAGCGCTCCAGTCCATGTCACAGCCCAGCGTGGCAACAGCTCTGATGTCTGCTATTGGCCCAAAGCAGACATGCCTAGCTGCACCGCACATGTCTGCTTCCGGGGGTAAAGCGGACATCATTTCGTCGGATCAAAGTTGCCCAGTTAGAGGCCTATAGGGCCAATGGACCACAAGCCGTAGGTCAATGGGCTACAAGTTATGGGCCAATGGGCTACAGCGCACGCAACGATGAAATCCGAGACAACATCACCCGCATGCGGCGTGAGTGGGAAGCACAACGCGGTGCGACGCTGGCAACCGTGCGCCGTTTCAACGCTTTCGGCTAAAGGCTACTTTTGGTTCTAGTCGAAGATCAGCGCCGCGCTGACTTCAAAACATCATTGGCTGGTCATCGGGTGCGACAGTTGCGACACCGCGGTTGATTTAGATTTGCGCGTGAAGCCGCGTGACCCGGAGGGCCTCTATTTGCGTTGCGTTGCGTGACGTTCAATGCCCGCGATGCAATGGGCATGGCAGACCGCGTATCACGGCCTTGGCGCGGCACTGTGGACCCATGCGTGAGCTAGGCCCGTCTTAACCGGCCGGTGCATGAGTCAAGTCGTCTTGAAAATGGACGCTGGTAGCGGAGCGTTTGCTGGCGGTGTGCAACGCGTGACTGTTACGCCGTCACGTGGCGCTTTGGTAAGGCAAGTCCTCGCCTTCGAACTAAGAAAAGGTCCCAACGCCAATCGCAATCGCAAAAGAGAACACACTTCCAATCAAGGCCATCAAGTCCCTTTCCGGACAACCGAACGGAATCTGACGGCAAGAATCTTTTTATAATTCGCAATGGTCGGAAGATCGCCAAGTTCGAAGCCGGAGAATGGGTGCCGTTACTTCCCGGCGTCGTCGTCCGCAACACGCCCAATGGCATTAAGATTGAATGGCCGCATTAAGTGGTTGGGCATCAATTATTAAGTTGGGCACTGTTTGTTTTTGGCTTCTCTGGGCTGCAAATGATGTAGCCATCGGAATCAGTTTTGTAAGTTGACGCCTTGATTTGGAAATATTTCTCGGCGCGGTCTATGGCTTCATCAAGCAGCGTATTGGAGAGATAGCCGCCTGAGAATATCGCCAAGGCAAAGAGGAAAGATTTCGGGTTCATTCGTCCCACCGGAGGCAGCGATGGCGGATTTCAAAGGTCATGGACCGAGATTGGTCGGAGTCGGCGGTGCCGTTACCCTAGGCTCAGTCATCCCTGCGTTTTGGTTAGGCTGCCTTTCAGCTTTGTTCACCGTCGCCGTTCGCTTACGTTTCACCTTGGTCTTTTTTGCCTTGGTTTTTCTTTTCACCTTAGTCTTTTTTGCCTTGGTCTTTTTTACTTTGGCCTGTTTTGCCTTGCGTTTTTTAGTCATGCGATTGCCCCGAAGTTTATTTCAGCCATCTAGAACTACACGATTCGCGTTTCGCAGTGGCTTGCGACACTCTCCCTTACTAACAGTTGGTGGCGGTCCCATCGCGGCGGCTTTTAGATGGGCAAATCCTCAGCAATCGGAGCAAATGAGAACAGATTAATCGGGGCAAGCTGCCGATATTCTTTTCTCTTGCTGTCTCATGTCAGCAACGACCGACTGTGGTTCCTCTCCTGATTGAATTCTATTTACAAAAGTTCCGAACAAATCGGCTGTACGCCGTAATTCCGCTTCACAGTTTTTGCCACTGGGCTCATCGGCCTTCGGGCCAACATCGTTTGCCTTACCGACCACTGGCGCTGTTACTTCCGAGGCGATAGGTGGCTTCTCCTCCACAGCTACGGGTGGTTTCTCCACAGCGGGTGGTTTCGCTTCTTCTCGAAGCCATGGTTGTTTGATGACCAGTGCCCCAACGACCAGCAGAAACACCGGGACCAGTATATATCGGTACTGTCTTACCTTGACGCCAGGTACATCGGCCAGGTGATGCCAAACTGGCTTGCCGCTATTCCCAAACCAGGCCGCGAGTCCTGTCATTTGTGGATCGTCGCTGATCAGCAGACAGCCATCGCATTCCAGGTATTGCTTGATCGCGGGCGTCCAGTCTGCCGGATTTTCAGAACGAGAGACGACACGATCATGTGTGATGATTTGATGCCCACGCTGCTTGAGCTTTGCCGAGTAATAGGCGCGAACATCGTCGCTCACGAGAAGCAGGATTTTCATCTCGGTTCGTCCGCCTTACAGCACCCTCGGCAAATCAGGACACCGTGCTCCGCAATTGATCGTGGTTAGGTAACAACGAGGCCGCCCTCAGCAATGGCCGCGGCCCTCCTCTCCCCGCTGTTACCCGAGTGTTACCCCGAAGCTTTGCGTTACCCTGAAGAATGCGAGAAGTGCCTGATTTTCTTGGTCGGGGCAGCAGGATTTGAACCTGCGACCTTCTGGTCCCAAACCAGACGCGCTACCAGACTGCGCTATGCCCCGCCGGACACCGGCGTTCGAATACACGCTTCGGTATGGTCCGGCAAGCAAACCTCAGCGGGCACTGAAGATCGGCGCGGCAACTCGGTCGCCGACCGCGATGCCAAGTTTCTGCGTTGTCCCGCCGATAACCTCGAGAACGGCTCGGACGGGTCCGTTCGACGGGATGAGCCGTGTCGACAAGGGCTTGGTGTTCTCGGCGATGCGCAAGATGCGGCCGTCGCCGCGGATGAAAATCATGTCGAGCGGAATATAGGTGTTCTGCATCCAGAAGCTGACTTCCTGGTCCCGCTGGAAGTCAAACAGCATTCCCCGCCCTTCCGGGAGTTCCTTGCGGTACATTAGGCCCTTCGCCCGGTCGGCATCGTTGTCCGCAATTTCCACCGTGAAGACGTGGACTCCGGTCTTGCTGGCAATTTCAACTGTTTGCGGGCCGACCGGCCGAGCCACGCTAGCCGCGACAAAGAGGCCGACAAATGCAAAGGCAAGCCATTTGAGCGAGCGCATGGCACGCCCTTTACGCGGATGCGCTGCCGGCGGCAATCGTAATTCTAGTGGGACGCCAATCCCAACGGTCCGCCGTCGGGCCTAACCTCGGCCGCCATCAGACCCTTTGGTCCCGGTCCAAAGCGCACCAGAACAGTCTGACCTGGGCGTAGTTCGGCAATGCCGTAGCGCCGCAGGGTTTCCATGTGCACGAAAATGTCGGGAGTTCCATCGCCACGGGTAAGGAAGCCGAAGCCACGTAGCCTGTTAAACCATTTGACTTGCGCGCGCTCGAGCCCGCTGGTCGGCGTTACAGTCACGTGAGTGCGCGCCGGCGGCATTTGCGCAGGATGAATGGCCGTCGACTCGTCCATGGAAACGATGCGGAAGGCCTGCAGTCCCTTGGGACGTTGCAGCACCTCACACAGAACCCGAGCACCCTCATAGGCGGTCTGGTAGCCGTCGCGGCGCAGACAAGTCACGTGCAGAAGTATGTCCGGCATCCCGTTGTCAGGGACGATGAATCCGAAGCCCTTGGAGACATCGAACCACTTAATGACACCGCTCAATTCAATGAGATTGGTCGCCGTTTCATCGACGAGCTCTCTGACCGCTCCTTGGCGGAGATTGGCCCCAGTCATTTTCGATTCGACCCCGTCCGACGCCATGACGCCAAACGCCGCCACCTTGCTGGCGCCTCTTGATGGGCGCTTAAACGAATCTTGCAGAATCGAAGATAACACCGGCCTCCGAGCGGCAAAGGGGCAAAATAGGCTTGCACACAGCTCTATACACAGCGTAGCGCGCGGCGAATCAGTGCGCGATGAAGGGACTTAGCGCGTCGCCGATGTCATTACGCACGACCAGATCAGCAATTTCGTCAAGGCCCGTGGGCTCTCGATTGATGATGACTAGGGCTGCACCACTGCGCTTGGCCATCAACGGGAAACCTGCCGCAGGCCAAACCACGAGAGAGGAGCCGACAGCAAGAAAAAGATCGCAATTTCTGGTCAATTCCTCGGCGCGTTGCATCGCCTCCAGCGGCATCTGCTGGCCGAATGAGACCGTCGCGGTTTTGATGTGGCCGCCGCATCCGCAATCGGGTGCACGCTCGCCCAAAGAATCGAATTTTTCTTTTACCCAAGACAATTCGTATCGCTTCGCACAGTCGAGACAGAGGGCATAGGTCGTGTTGCCATGCAGTTCGACGACGTCGGACGCAGCTATCCCCGAAGCCTGATGCAGATTGTCGATATTCTGCGTGATGAGCGCAGGACTTTTGCCGGAACGGTAGAGACTTGCTAAAGCGCGATGGCCCCTGCCGGGCTTCGCCTTCGCGAAATTCTGCTCCATGGCGAACCGTCGCCGCCAAGCTTCGTTCCGCATCTCCTGGCTTGTTACAAATGCATCGAACGGTATCTGTTTGTTCTTTGTCCAAATGCCTCCGGGCGAGCGGAAATCGGGAATGCCGGACTCGGTCGAAATACCTGCCCCGGTAAAGGGAATGATGACCGAAGCATTTTCGATCAGCCGCCGTAAGCGCGTGATCGCAGTGGGAAGATCGGAGGCGATCATTTGTGTATAGTTACTGCCTTCTGTCAGTCAGTGAGGTTTAGCCTATGCGATATCTGCACACTATGCTGCGCGTTCGAGACCTCGACGCTGCGCTCGATTTTTATTGCAACAAGCTTGGCATGAAAGAAACCCGTCGCCGGGTGGATGAGAAAAACAGGTATACCCTGGTGTTCCTGGCCGGCCCGGCCGACGAAAAATTGGTTGAAACAAGCAAAGCTGCCGGCCGACCCGGACCGGAATTGGAACTCACCTACAACTGGGATGCCGAGGACTATGGCGAGGC
>DASRAF010000442.1:0-2797 GCA_035638295.1 Pseudolabrys sp. | reverse complement strand
GGTCAAGGATACGACCACACAAGGCTTCATGAAGGACGTGATCGAGGAATCCAAACGCCAGCCGGTGCTGGTGGATTTCTGGGCCCCGTGGTGCGGACCCTGCAAGCAGCTCACGCCGGTGCTGGAAAAAGCGGTGAAGGCCGCCAAGGGCAAGGTCAAGCTCGCCAAGATGAACATCGATGAGCATCCGGCCATTCCCGGCCAGATGGGCATCCAGTCGATCCCCGCGGTGATCGCATTTTCCAACGGCCAACCGGTCGACGGCTTCATGGGCGCCTTGCCGGAAAGCCAGGTGGCCGCATTCCTTGAACGCATCACCAAAGGCGCGGTCGGAGCCGAGGAAAAGGATTTACTGAAAGCGGCCGATGCGGCGCTCGCCGAAGGCAACGCTGCGGGCGCCGCCGACATGTATGCGCAGCTTCTCGCCGAGGACAGCACCAACGTGCCGGCGATTGCCGGCCTCGCGCGCTGCTATGTCGAGACTGGCGCTCTCGAACAGGCGAAACAGACCCTAGCTCTCATTCCCGAAGCTAAGCGCAATGAGGCGGCGGTTGCCGCTGCCCGCGCAGCGCTCGAGGTCGCCGAACAGGCGAAGTCGATCGGACCGGTGGCTGATCTTGAAAAGAAGGTGCTTGCCGACCCGCTCGATCATCAGGCACGCTACGACCTTGCCGTCGCGCTCAATGCAAAAGGCAAGCGGGAAGATGCGGTCAAGCACCTGATCGATATCGTCAAGCGCGACCGCAAATGGAATGATGACGGCGCGCGCAAACAGCTCGTGCAGTTTTTCGAGGCCTGGGGCGCGACCGATCCGGCGACCATGGAAGGACGCAAGCGTCTGTCTTCGATCTTGTTTTCGTAAGCTTTACGCCCCGGCGGCGGGCACCGCGCGGCGGAGTAGTGAAACGAAGATGCCGATGAACGCTCAGTATCGCGGGCCCATCGAAATGCCGGGAGTCATCCCGGTCTTTCCGTTGCCGGGTGCGCTCCTTCTGCCGCGCGGGCAGATGCCGCTGAATATTTTCGAGCCGCGTTACATTGCAATGATCGACGACTCGCTGCGCGACGGTCACCGGCTAATCGGCATGATCCAGCCGGACATCGCGCACACGGGATCGTCCGAAAAGCCCCCGCTCTACAAGATCGGCTGCGCCGGACGCATCACGCAACTCGCCGAGAGCGGCGACGGCCGCTATCTGATCGAGCTCACCGGTGTGGCGCGTTTCCGCATCGAGGAGGAGCTGAAGGTCGCAACGACTTACCGGCAATGCCGCGTGACCTACGCGCCCTTTGCCGACGACTTCACGGCGCGCAAGGGTGAGAACGCCGTTGACCGCGCGGCGTTGCTGGTGGCTCTCACGGATTTTCTCAAAGCCAATGATCTGAAGGCCGACTGGGAAGGCATCGAAAAGGCGCCGAACGAGGCCCTGGTCAATGCGCTGTCGATGATGTCACCCTACGGTACCGCGGAGAAACAGGCGCTTCTCGAAGCGCCCGACCTGAAGACGCGGGCCGAGATCCTCATCGCCATCACCGAAATCGAGCTCGCGAAGAAAAATACTGAGGGCGAACCGCAGTTGCAGTAGGCGAGCATGCGCGTGGAATGCTCTTTGCTCATGCGCGGCCTTGTGCCGGGCATCCACGTCTTCGATCGTTTTTGCAAAAACGTGGGTGGCCGGGACATAGGCGGGCGAAAGCACGCCGTCCTTCAGACGCCCATGCCGGGCCATGACGGAGTTCTGCGGCCGGGTGCCTTCGATCCTCGATAGAATTTGGCAACGGTGGACTGCCCAATTATCCTATGAACGTACTGCAGATACGGATGAATGAGAGGCCTTCATGTCCACCGTCCCGCCTACCGAACGGCCGCCGGATAGCGTCGATCCGAAACTGCTGGAAATTCTCGTCTGCCCTCTGACAAAGGGGCCGCTCGAATATGACGCCGAACGCCACGAATTGATTTCGCGCAAGGCCAAGCTCGCCTATCCGATCCGCGACGGCATACCGATCATGCTGCCGGAAGAAGCGCGCCGGCTCGAATAAGGTCGGCATGCCGGTTTCCACCTCATCGCCGGGCTTGTCCCGGCGATCTTGCTTCGCTGTGCCGCAAGATCAAAGAATATCAGGGAGTGAAACGCAATGATCAAAATCTGGGGCCGCAATACATCGTCCAACGTGCAGAAGGCGATGTGGGCCATTGGCGAACTCAAGCTCGAACATGAGCGCATCGACGTCGGCGGCGCGTTCGGCAAGAACAAAGAGCCCGCCTATCTGGCAATGAATCCGAACGGTCTCGTCCCCACCCTCGAGGAGGAAGACGGCTTCCTGCTCTGGGAATCAAACTCGATCGTGCGCTATCTCGCCGGCAAGCACGACAAAAGCGGTGCACTCGAACCCACGGACCCGAAACAGCGTGCGATCGCGAGCCAATGGATGGACTGGCAGCTGTCGGTGCTGGGACCGGCCATCACGCCGGCATTCTGGGGGTTGATCCGAACGCCGGCGGAAAAACGCGACATGGCCGCGATCAAGACGTCGCAGGAAAAAACCATCGACGCGATGAAAATGCTCCATGCGCGTCTGGGCAAGACCGAGTACGTCGCGGGGCCCTCTTTCTCCTACGGCGACATTCCCGTTGGTATCATGTGCTATCGCTTCGTGCAGCTCGTGCCGCAGCGGCCGCCGATGGCCAATCTCGACCGCTGGTATGGCGCCATTTCCAAGCGCAAGGCATTCCAGGATTACGTCGCCAGCATTCCACTGACGTGACGACCTCCTCGCGCGCCGCCGCAGCTTT
>DASRAF010000441.1:0-4551 GCA_035638295.1 Pseudolabrys sp. | reverse complement strand
TTCAATTTATGAGGATTTCGGGTTTTCGGACGTGCGGATCAAGTTCTCCGACCGCCCGGAAAAGCGCATCGGCGAAGACGCGGTGTGGGATAAGGCCGAAGCGGCGCTCATGGCGGCCCTGAAAGCCTCGGGTCGCCGGTGGACTCTGAACAAAGGTGAAGGTGCTTTCTACGGTCCGAAGCTCGAATATGTCTTGCGCGACGCGATCGGCCGGGACTGGCAATGCGGCACTGTCCAGGTTGATCTCAACCTACCCGGCCGGCTTGGCGCGTTCTATATCGACGAGCACTCGAACAAAGTGACGCCCGTGATGCTTCACCGCGCCATGTTCGGCTCGCTGGAACGTTTCACCGGCATTCTCATCGAGCACTACGCGGGCCACTTGCCGCTCTGGCTTTCGCCGGTGCAGGCGGTGGTCGCAACCATAACGTCCGATGCAGATCAGTTCGCCCACGAGACGATCGAGGCGGCGCGAAAACTCGGCCTGCGCGTTGAAGGCGACCTGCGCAATGAGAAAATCAATTACAAAGTGCGCGAGCACTCGCTCGCCAAGGTCCCTGTTCTTCTGGTGGTCGGCAAGAAGGAAGCGGCCGAGCGCACTGTCTCGATCCGCCGCCTGGGCAAGGAGGGCCAGCAGGTCATGCCTCTCGAGGGGGCACTTAAAGCGTTGAGTGGAGAGGCAGTGCCACCCGACATTCGCCGGGCCAAAACGACGTAAGGCCTATTTCTGCGTCTTGATGTAGGCGGCCAGATCGGCCGCCTCGCTACGCGACAAGTTCATGTCGGGCATCACCGGATGCGGTGCCAGCAGGAAATAAGCAAGCTTTGCCTCTTCGAAGTCCGGCTGGTTTGCGATCGCTGAAAACGGTGGCGCCTGCGTATTGCCCCGCTGCTGGTCAGCGGCGACCACATGACAGGCAGCACACCAGCGCTTTGCCAGGGTTTCACCCTTGCGCGCATCGGCGGCCGATGAAATTTGCGGCACAGCACCCAAAAACATCACGGACAACAACACAACAACGGCGTGACGCATAACCTGCCCCCTTCGTATAGTCGGGGTATCGTACACGGCGGCGCGGGTGGTGTCCGCCCCATTGCGGTAGCGCTCAAAGGCTGCTGGCCATGCGCACCAAAGGCGGCGACTCAATTTCATCGGCGGGTGGTTCAAGCATGCGCAGGAAGCGCCCGGCCCAGTGGCCGAGATCGTTGCGTACCAGCACCTTGAAATTCGCCGCATGCCGCTGGCGCCTCTCCTCCAGTGGCATCGACAGAGCACGGTTGATGGCGTTGCCAACGCCTTCCGGATCGTACGGATTGACCAGAAGCGCGGCCGCGCACTCGTGCGCCGCCCCGGCAAAGCGCGACAGGATCAGAACCCCCGGGTCGTCTGCGTTCTGGGCCGCGACGAATTCCTTCGCCACCAGATTCATGCCGTCGCGCAAGGGCGTGACCAGTCCGGCACGCGCCGCGCGATAAAGCCCCGCGAGCGCCGTGCGGCTGTGTGCCTTGTTGATATAGCGCACCGGCGTCCATGACGCCTCGCCATAGGCGCCGTTGATGCGCCCAACCGCCTCGCCGACTTCACGGCCCATATCGGCATATTCCGGAATGCCGGTCCGGCTGCGCGGGGTGATCTGTAGATAGGTGACCTTGCCGCGCCAGTCGGGGAAATTGGCGAGGAAGCGCTCAAACGCGCTCATGCGTTCCGGAATGCCCTTGCTGTAATCGAGCCGATCGACGCCGATGATCATGGCGCGGCCCGACAGGCTGTCCAGCACCTCGCGCACGAAACGGGTCTCGACCGCGCGGCGCGCCAAGCGCGCGAAAGCCTCCGTCTCCACTCCCACCGGGAACGTGCCGATGCGAACGACGCGATTGCCGAAGTGAAAACTGTTGCCGTTCGCCCACGGCAAGCCGCATTCATTGGCGATGTAGCGGGAGAAATTCGCCGCATCGACTTCGGTCTGGAAGCCGACAAGGTCGTAGTGGCAAAGCGCCGGGATCAACTGATCGTGGTTTGGCAGAGCCGTGATGATTTCCGGCGGCGGGAACGGAATATGGATGAAAAAGCCGATCTTGTTGTGATGTCCGCGATCGCGCAGCGCCTTGGCGAGCGGCATGAGATGATAGTCGTGAACCCAAATCACGTCGTCAGGGCGCAGTAATTTCTCAAGGTGGCTTGCGAAATACTGGTTGACGCGAACGTAGCCACCGAGATCACGGCGCGTGAACTCGGCGAGATCGAGCCGATAGTGCAAAATCGGCCACAGCACGCGGTTCGCGAAGCCGTTGTAGAATTCCTGATAGTCGTCTTTAGCGAGATCGACGGTGGCATAAGTGATGTTGTCCTGCGCCACGATCTTGACCGATTGCGGCATATCTTCCGCGACGCGACCGCTCCAGCCGAACCACAGGCCGCCGTGACGCTTGAGCGCCGGGCGGATCGCAACTTCAAGTCCGCCCGGTCTTGCTCCGCGGTCGGGAATGCCGACCCTGTTGGACACTACGACGAGCCGCGCCAATACCGGTCTCCCCAGCTTCGCGACAGCTTGATTGCCGTCAAAATCAGTCCTGACATCGAGTAGGTCTGCGGAAAATTCCCCCACAATTTTCCAGTCACTAGATGCACGTCCTCCGACAGGAGGCCGTAGCGATTTCGTATCCGAAGCGCGTCGACAAACATGTCGCGAGCCTCATCCTGCCGTCCAATTTCCCACAATGCATCGACCAGCCAGAACCGGCAAATCAAAAAGGCCGATTCAGGCCGGCCGAAGTCATCGGCAGCGACATACCTCATAACGTTGAAACCACGGCGAAGTTCATGTCCGATCGCCTCGACGGTGGACACAAAACGGGGATCGTCGGGCGCGACCAGCCCAAGTTCGGCCAATAAAAGGGCACTGGCGTCCAGATCATCGCTATCGAAAGCCGCAGAAAATGCCTTCCGTTTCGGATTCCATGCGTGCTTGAGTACCTGCTCGCCGATGCGACCCGCGATTCCGGCCCAATACGCCGCGCGTTCCGGCAGGTCGAGGTGGTTGGCAATGGCCTCTAGTCGCTGGCACCCGGCCCAACACATCGCTGCCGAATGCGTGTGCACCTGCTGGCGGCCGCGGTATTCCCAGATGCCGGAGTCGGGTTCGAGCGCGAGCCTGGCCGCCTGCTCACCGAACGGTTCAATCGTATGAAAGAGCGCCGCATCGCCGGGGCGCGGTAGACGACGATCGAAGAACATGGGCGTCGCGGCCATGATGATGCTGCCATAGACATCGTGCTGGTCCTGATTGACCGCCGCATTGCCGATCCGAACCGGTCCGTCGCCGCCATAACCGGCAAGCGCGGGTGCCGTCCGCTCCTCGAGCGTGTCGGTATGCACGACGCCGTAGAGCGGTCGCACCTGCGGGTCGCGACCCGCCGCAACGCTCAGGATGTAGGAGATGAAGTCTTCCATGGTGCGTGTCGCGCCGATACGGTTGAGCGCACGCACGACGAAAAAGGCGTCGCGCATCCAGCAAAATCGGTAGTCCCAATTGCGTCCCGATCCCGGCCCTTCCGGAATTGAGGTGGTCAGTGCCGCCACGATCCCGCCGGTCTCTTCGTAGTTGCACAGTTTGAGCGTGATGGCGGCGCGGATGATTTCGTCCTGCCAGTCGATGGAAAAGGCGAGCCGCCTCACCCACTCCAGCCAATAGTCGCGCGTGCGGTCGCAGAAATCGCGGCACGTGCTTTCAAGCGAGCCTTCGAACGGCTCATCGGTGCCGAACACCATGTGCACCGGCCGCGTCAGCACGAACGATGCTTCGTTCTCGATATAGGACAACGGCGCATCGGTGGTGAGCCGCACCGGTACCTCGTCGCGCCAGTAGCGAATGTGATTGCTGCCGGACGACCGCGAGTGTACCGGCTCACCATAACGATGGGTGGTACGAAAGCGGATGGTGATCCGCGGCATGCCGTTGACTGGCTCGATGATGCGGACGAGCTGCGGCGGACGAAAGGTGCGGCCGTAAATCTGGAAGCGCGGCGCGAAATCGGTGACACGGACGGCGCCGCCTTTGTTGTCGATCAGGTCCGTGACAACAGTTGCGGTATTGCGCACATAGTTCGAGCGCGTCTCGACCTGGCCTTCGAGGACGACATCGGTGAATCCCTTCTCGTCGTCACCGGAGAGCAGCCGGCAGAACACGGGATCCCCGTCGTAGCGCGGCAGACACCACCACACGATGCGCGCCGACGGATCGAGCAGCGCCGCGGTGCGACCGTTACCGATGACCGCGAGATCGAGTCCGTAGTCTGTCATGCGGCAGTTTGTCCGTTGGCACCGAGCGTGTTCAGGGCATCACGCACGTGGCCGGGATTTCTGAATATTCCCGTGAGGCCGGGAAAGTGACGATTGACGCTGAAGCCTTTGCCGCCGATCTCGGGCAAAACCTTGAAGACAGATTCGTCGGTGACGTCGTCGCCGATGAAGACCGGCATTCGACTGCTGAACGGCGCATGCGCCATCAACTTGCAGATGCTTTCGCCCTTGTTGATCCCAGGCCGCAAGAC
>DASRAF010000440.1:0-3699 GCA_035638295.1 Pseudolabrys sp. | reverse complement strand
CTCCGGCTCAAACCCGTCAAACGCGCGCCGAAAATTTTCGCGCTTGCGCAGAATCGTGATCCACGAAAGCCCGGCCTGGAAGCCGTCAAGCACAAGTTTCTCATAAAGTGCGCGATCGTCGAATTCCGGCACACCCCATTCGTCATCATGATAGGCGACATAGAGCGGATCCTGTTTCGGCCAGGGACACCGCTGGATGCCGTCCGGGTGGAGAACCGACTTGCTCATGTCGCTACCTTCGCTTCGCCCGGCCAGTCAAAATTCGCCCAGTCCGGCTTCACGGCACGAATGATGATGCCTCCGACTTCCAGCGCCGTGCCGCCGGCAACCGCGTCCTCGACACGATCGAGACGCAACAGCGCAAGGCCCCGACCCTTGGCCGTTGAACCGAGAAGCCCAACCTGCTTTCCATTTGCCGTGATCGGCAGGCCGGAGCTTGGAGCGAATTCATCGTAAGCGATCGGGACGACACGACTACGCGCGCTGGCGCGGTGCTCGACGCGCGAGACGACTTCCTGTCCGACGTAACAGCCTTTGTCGAAGTCGACGCCATTGAGCTGGTCCATATCGGCTTCGTGCGGGAAGGTGTCGGAATAGATGAAGTCGAGACCACCGCGCGGCACGCCGAGCACGATGCGATGGGTTTCGTAAGCCTCGGCATCCACAAGCGTTGCGCCGACATCGGCTGCTGCCTGGGATGCAAGGTGCGGCGGCAGCATGATGCGCCAGCCTAAACTGGAGAGGCGCGGGTCGGGATAGCTCAAACCATATTCGCTGTCACTGGTGCCATCCCAGACCGCCATCACACCGAGAACTTCCGACAGATCCTCGCATATGACTTTGGCACGCAGCTTGTAGAAGTTCAGCTTCTCGACCAGCGTGCTCGCCAGCGCGCGCGGGCAGTCGAGGAAAAAGCCGCCCCCGTCTTCGGTCGGTGCTTCCGCAATCATGAAATCGACGATGATTTTACCCTGCGCCGTGAGCAGCGCGGCAAAACGCGGATTGGCTGGCGTAACCTTGGCCATATCAACGGTCACGAGCCCGTTGAGAAAGCGCCGGGCATCATCGCCTGCCACTTTGACCACACCGCGATCCGGAAGAAGAGCTGCCTGCATGCCAATTCTCTGGGGTCTGTTTTCCATAGTCTCTTGCCAGAACTCGCGGCGGAACGTAAGCGCTGTGAGGTAGGTCTCAAGTCCCTGTTTAGATGCGTTCCAGCATGGCCGATACATACGATTTGATCCTCAAGGGCGGCATCGTGGTTAACCACGACGGTGAGGGGCCGCGCGATCTTGGCATTCGCGCGGGACGGTTCGTGGCGATCGATGATCTGTCACGTGCTTCGGCGGGCGAGGTGATCGACTGCAAGGGGCTGCATTTGTTGCCAGGTGTGATCGACACCCAGGTGCATTTCCGCGAACCCGGTCTCGCCCACAAGGAAGACCTTGAAAGCGGGTCTCGCTCGGCGGTGATGGGCGGGGTCACCGGCGTGTTTGAAATGCCGAACACCGATCCATTGACCGTGAGCGCGGAAGCCTTGGCCGACAAGGTCAAGCGCGGTCACAATCGTATGCATTGCGATTTCGCCTTTTTCGTCGGCGCGACTGTCGACAACACCAAGCACTTGCCCGAGCTGGAACGTCTTCCCGGGTGCGCGGGCATCAAGGTATTCATGGGCTCATCGACCGGCTCGCTGCTGGTGGCGGATGACGCTGGGATTCGCGCGGTCCTGCAGAAGATCCGCCGACGGGCCTCGTTTCATGCCGAAGACGAGCCGCGTCTGAACGAACGCAAGAATTTGCGCGTCGAAGGCGATCCACGGTCGCACCCGGTGTGGCGCGATGAAGTCGCAGCCCTGAAGGCGACCCAGCGGCTTGTCACGATCGCGCACGAGACGGGCGCGCGCGTGCACGTCTTGCACATTTCAACGGCCAAGGAGATGGAGTATCTCGCCGGACATAAGGACGTGGCCTCCGTTGAGACGACACCACATCACCTTACGCTTGAAGCGCCTGGCTGCTATGAGCGCCTCGGTACGCGCGCGCAAATGAATCCGCCGGTACGCGATGCCGTGCACCGCACGGGCATCTGGACCGGCCTGACCAATGGAGTCGTCGATGTGCTTGGCTCAGACCACGCCCCGCACACTCGCGAAGAAAAGTCCAAGACCTATCCCGCAAGCCCGTCGGGAATGACTGGCGTGCAGACGCTCGTTCCGATCATGTTGGATCACGTCAATGCCGGCCGTCTAACGCTGCTGCGATTTGTCGATCTGACGAGCGCTGGTCCGGCACGTCTGTTCGGAATTGCGCGCAAGGGCCGCATTGCCGTCGGCTACGATGCAGATGTGACGGTGGTCGATCTCAAGCGCCGCGAAATGATAACTGACAAATGGGTGGCGTCGCGCGCCGGCTGGACGCCTTACGACGGCGTTAAGGTCACCGGCTGGCCGGTCGGCACGATCATTCGCGGACGCAAGGTGATGTGGGACGGTGGTCTGGCCACGCCGGCACAGGGTGAAAGAGTGCGGTTTCTGGAAACCCTTTCGAGCTGACGCTCGGGATTATTGCCGCTGCTCGATCGAGAACTCGCCGTTGCGAATCCGGCTGCTCAATCCATCGGTAAATTTGGCGGCTGCCTCTTCACCATATGTGGTGACGAACTCGGCAAGCGCCGCGAAGAGACATGCTTGTGCGAGGCAATCGCCGTCGATTCCGTCGTGGCGCGCTTCTGCCCATGCTTCCTGGAGATAGCCGAGCGCCACGCGCTTCTGGTCGCGGTCGGAAATTGGCTCGTGCGCGTAGTTTGAACTATCGGCCGTTGTCATTTTTCCCGTTTCCCCGGCCCGTGAAAACGGGCGCCACCACAACCCAAAGGCGACGTTAGCACGGCATCCTTGGCGCCATAGCGCTCAATAAAGAAAAGGTTAATTGCGGCCGCTAGTTGGCGTACCGCGCGGTGATATCGCGGGCGATCTTGGCGCCCTCATCGAGATAACGGCGAATTGCGAGGTCGGCCGCTGGCGTGCAAGTGCGATAGGTCTGCTGAAATCCGCGGTAGCCGCGGTTGAAGCTCGCCACGATCTTCCGCCGCCGCTCGCCGCCCGGGGCCTCGGCGTCGAGCAGGGCTTGCATCTCGTTGCGCCACTTCTGACCCTCGTTGGCCCCGCAGATCGCGCGCAGATAATGAAGCGCGCCCATGATCTCGCCGAGGCGCTGCAGATCGTTGTCAAAAGGCGCCGGCGTATCGCTCTGTGCGTGCGCGGGCAGGCTGAGACAAAGCAGTACGGAACCAATGGTGAGAGGTCGTTTCACGCGATAGCTCAAGATCCCCGGGGCGATGGTATGCGCCGGCTTGACGGCAATCGCAAGGCGGATCACCGCGTGGTCAGCAGCGTTGCCGCGGCCTTCACAATGTCGGCCAGGCCGTCGGTGGTGCGGTAGCTCCCGAGCTCGGGGGGATCGAGCCAGCGCGAATCGTCGAGTTCGTCGCTGAGAACGGGTTCTCCTCCCAGCCAGCGTGCTGCAAAACACAGAATGACGAAGTGGCGCTCGACTTTACCCTGACTGTCGCGGGCGATCACCTCACGGTGGCCGGCAAGTCCGAGGGGCTCGATCAAGAGGGAGGTCTCTTCACGGACTTCGCGGATGACTGCGTCGATAAGCGTTTCGCCGGCTTCAACCACACCGCCAGGCAGCG
>DASRAF010000439.1:0-4637 GCA_035638295.1 Pseudolabrys sp. | reverse complement strand
ACGATGGTCAAAACGAACAAAAACGGCACTACATAGCCGACGAGACCGCCGCCGAGCGCGCTCAGGCCTCCCATGATTTCCATTCCCATTGTCGCCTCGTCCTGCCCCACAGGGCCTTTGTGCCGCCCAACGTTTCCCTAGAATGCCTTTACGGCAATTTCGGGCAAGAGGTCGCGTGCCAGACTTCTTGCAAGATGGTCAACGGCCAGCGCCGCATCGATTCCGCCCGGTTCCCCCAATAAACCCCGTCCCGCAGCCACATCAAGCGTCGCCTCCACCAATGCCGCAATCGCCGGAAAAGGTATCCTGCCGGCGATGAATTCGTTGACCGCGACCTCATCCGCCGCATTGAGTACAGTGGGCGCAGACCCACCCGCTTCCATTGCGCGCCGGGCAATCGCGAGCGCGGGAAACCGTTCGAGATCCGGCGCCTCAAATGTCAGCTCCCGAAGCGCGGCCAGGTCCAGTCGCGCCGCCGGCCCGTCGATCCGTCGCGGCCAGGCCAGACAATGGGCAATCGGGATTCGCATGTCGGGAGACCCGAGCTGGGCAACGACCGAACCGTCGCGGAATTCCACAAGCCCGTGCACCACCGATTGTGGGTGAACGATCACGTCGATCTCCTCTGATTTAAGCGAGAACAAGTGATGAGCCTCGATGATCTCAAGACCCTTGTTCATCAGCGTCGCGGAATCGATCGTGACTTTTTGGCCCATCACCCAATTGGGATGACGCAAGGCCTGTTCGGGGGTCGCCGCCTCGATCGCTTCTTTTGACCAAGTTCGGAACGGTCCGCCGGACGCCGTAAGAATTGCGCGTTTCACGTCGGCGCGGTTGCCAGCACCGAGCGCCTGAAACACGGCATTGTGTTCTGAATCGACCGGAAGGACGGTGGCGCCGGTCGTTGCTGCACGCCGCATGAAAAGACCACCAGCGCAAACGAGGCATTCCTTGTTGGCGAGTGCAACGGTCGCGCCCCGCTCGACGGCTGCAAGCGTCGGCTTTAATCCGACCGAACCGCTGATCGCCGCCATCACCCAGTCAGCCGGTCGTTGTGCCGCTTCGACCAGCGCCTCTTCGCCGGCAGCGGCTTCGATGCGCGAACCGGACAGCGCGTCCTTGAGCTCGCGATAGGCGGCGTGATCTGCAACCACTGCATGGCGCGCGCCGACCTCGCGCGCAATCTTGCCGAGCGCGGCCGCATTGCGACGCGCACTGATCGATTCCACCCGGTAGCGCCCAGGTTCGCGCTTGATCAGGTCGAGCGTGCTGGCGCCGATTGAGCCGGTCGCGCCCAGAATAGTAATTCCGCGCACATCGGTAGATGGCCTTGAATTCTTGGAACTCTTGCGCGCGACTTCAACTGTACTCATACACTCACCATATAAGTAGTCCGCGTGCAGGCCCATCGAAGCCGCCACGCATCAATCCGATCAGGCAGCCTGCGACGGCTGCAGCCCAAAATCCATCCAGCCTATCCATCACCCCACCATGGCCAGGAATGAGCCGGCTGGAATCTTTTGCGCCGAACTGCCTTTTCACCCAGGATTCGAACAAATCCCCAAATTGCGCCAAGACCGAAAGTACAAATGTGATCGCCAGCATCGCAACCGTGTTGAACGATCCGAACGGACTTGCGACGAGCAGCCCAACGATCATGGCGCCGGCCGTACCGGCAATCGCGCCAGACCAGGTTTTTTTTGGGCTTACGACCGGCATCAATTTCGGTCCGCCGAAAGCGCGGCCGGCGAAATAGCCGCATACATCCGTGCTCCATACGATCGCGAACAGCAGAACGATTACGGCAAAGCCGTAGGCGGCATCGTGTCGCAAAAGGATCGGTGCAAGCAGCATCGCGCCCGCATAGCCGATGCCGAGCGTCACCCATAGTCTTCGCGCGGATGGCGCGAAAATCGCCGCCGCCAACGCGCCCAGGCCCAACATCAGCAGCGCCGAGATTGGACGATCGAGCCAGACCAAGAGGCCGGCCGCCGCGACTGCTGCGGCACATAAGATGAATAACGGTCTGTGCGCCTTGCCGGCAACAAGCTCCATCCACTCCCATAACACCGCGAGGGCAGCTGCACCCCAAAACAGGACGAATAACCATCCTCCGGAATAGGCGGTCACCAGCGCGAGTGGTGCGAGAACAGCGGCAGACGCGATCCGCAACGCAAGATTGTTTGCGGACAAGGGCTTGCCGGTATCGTTGGACTGAGAAACAGGGTTCGAGTCGACCACGGGGTTCACGATCCAGTCTGCGCCACGAGGCCGCCAAACCGGCGCTCGCGTTGTTGGTATTCACGGATCGCGAATTCGAGAGCGGCACGGTCGAAATCCGGCCAATAGGTCGGCACGAAAACAAGTTCGCTATACGCTGCCTGCCAGAGAAGAAAATTCGACAGACGCTGCTCACCGCTTGTGCGAATGATGAGGTCGGGATCGGGAATGTCAGGCGCGTCCAAAAATTTGGCGAACGAATCCATGTCGACGTCGGCCAAGTTAAGGTCACCACGCTTCACGGCGTCTGCCACGCCGCGCGCCGCGCGCACGATTTCCTGGCGCGCGCCATAATTAAACGCAACGACGAGAGTGAGACCGTCATTGTTTTTCGTAAGCTCTTCCGCCTCGACCAGTAATCGGCCGATGTCGGGTTCAAGATCCGCCCGTTCGCCTATCACGCGAACGCGGACATTGCTTTTGTGAAGTTCGGCCAGATCATTTCGTACGAACCGTCGAAGCAGCCCCATCAGTTCGCCGATTTCGCTGGCGGGTCTGGACCAGTTTTCGGCACTAAAGGAAAAAATCGTCATGATCTTTATGCCGATCTCGCCAGCGCTGCGAATGGTCCGGCGCAAGGCTTCGACGCCGCGACGATGTCCTTCCGCTCGCGGCAATCCGCGCCCAGCCGCCCAGCGGCCATTTCCGTCCATGATAATCGCAACATGGCGCGGCACATCGAGTGCCGTCGCAGCGTTATTCTGGGTTTCGGCCTCGGGCATAGGGCACGACCTCAGACCGTGAGGATTTCCTTTTCCTTTGCAGCCAACATGTGGTCGATCTCGACTATGCCGGCGTCGGTTGCTTTCTGGATCTCGCCGGAAAACCGATCGTGATCGTCCTTGCTGATCTTGTGTTCTCTTTCCAGTTTTTTGATCACGTCCATGGCGTCGCGCCGAACATGACGAACCGCGACGCGCGCGGTTTCGGCGTACTTGTGAGCAACCTTCACAAGTTCTTTGCGCCGCTCCTCGTTAAGTTCTGGAATGCGCAGGCGGATTGTTTGCCCCTCGGTTGCAGGCGACAAGCCGAGATTGGAATTCACGATCGCCTTTTCGACCGGATGGACCAGCGAGCGATCCCAGACATTGACGGAAATCAACCGCGGTTCCGGCACGCTCACGGTCGCTACCTGGTTCAGCGGCATCTGCGCGCCATAGGCGTCGACCATAACCGGATCGAGCAAATGTGCGGACGCACGTCCTGTGCGCAGTCCCGACAATTCGGCCTTCAAAACACCGCTGGCGCCCTGCATGCGGCGCTTGATTTCATTAAGGTCATGCGTAGTCGCGTTTGCCATGGCAATTCCTCGCACGCCGCATCGTGTTGTGCGGACGTAAAATCGTCGCCGGTCTAACCGACGATGGTTGCGCGCCCTTTACCGCGCAGCACGGTTTCTATGGCGCTCTTCTCAGCGATAGAGAAGACAATGATAGGCATCCGGTTTTCTCGGGCAAGCGCGAAGGCGGCGCCGTCCATAACCCTGAGATCCTTCTCGATTGCCTCCTGGTGACTGATTTTATCGTAACGCTTCGCTTTGGGGTCTTTTTTGGGGTCGGCGGTGTAAACACCATCGACATTGGTGGCCTTGAGCACAGCCTGCGCCTCAAGCTCAGCTGCCCGCAATACCGCGGTCGTATCGGTCGTGAAATACGGATTGCCGGTGCCGGCGGCGAGGAGCACCACGCGACCTTTGCCGAGATTTTTCATGGCGCGTTTACGGTTGTAGGTCTCGCAGACCGCAGTCATTGCCAGCGCAGACAGCGTTCGAGCTTGGCATCCCGCCCGTTCAATCGCGGCCTCAAGGACGAGGCAATTCATCACGGTGGCGAGCATGCCCATCGTATCGCCGACCGGACGCGGCACCCCACGTTCGGAAACCTCTACGCCGCGAAAGATATTGCCGCCACCGACCACGACGCCAAGCTCGACACCGAGCTTCGCGCTCGCCGCAAGATCCGCTGCAAGACGCTCGACGGTTGCCTGATCGATGCCGAAGCCGTTTGCGGCAGACAGCGCCTCGCCAGAGAGTTTGACGATGACACGACGATAGACCGGGCCACTCATGCGTTGCGATCCCCTATCAGCTTCAGCACGCATGATGTCCGAAAACCGGATAACCGCTTTTCGGGACCATGGGCCGGGATCGCCGCGAGCCACGCCGGCCGGCGATCAATCACGTCTGACCGGCGGCGGCCGCGACCTCGGCGGCGAAATCGGTTTCCTGCTTCTCGATACCCTCACCGAGTGCGTAACGAACAAATCCGGTGACCTTGATCGGTCCACCAGCTTTGCCCTCGGCTTCCTTCAACGCCTGCGCCACACTCTTCTTGTCATCGAAAATAAATGGCTGCTCC
>DASRAF010000438.1:0-2154 GCA_035638295.1 Pseudolabrys sp. | reverse complement strand
TCTCAGTAAAGTTCCCGGCCTTCGCGGTATTGCGCAGCGAGACGACAAGATCGTCGTCGGTGCGCTGGCCACGCACTATCAGATCGAAAGCTCTGAGTTGTTGAGAGCAAAATGTCCGTTGCTGCCACAGGCGGCTGCTGCTATCGGCGATGTCCAGGTGCGCAATCGCGGCACCATCGGCGGCAGTTTGGTCCACGCCGATCCTTCTGCGGACTGGCCGGCAGCGATCCTCGCTCTGGGAGGGAGGCTAAAACTTAGCGGACCCAAAGGAGAGCGACAAATGGCCGTTGAAGAATTCTTTCTCGGGTCCATGACCACAGCCATCGAGCCCGCCGAGATCCTGACGGAGATCTCTGTGCCGGTGTCGTCGCGGCGCTGCGGCAGCGCCTACCTAAAGATGGCTCAACAGGCGTCGGGCTTCGCCGTCGTCGGCATCGCGGTTTGGCTGCGCATGGACACGAAAGGTCGCTGTGAAGATATCGGCGTCGGCGTAACCGGCCTTAGCGAGAAGCCCTTTCGCTCGAAGGCAGTCGAGGAGCATTTGCGCGGCAATAAACTTACTCCCAAATTGGTCGAGGCAAGCGCTGCTCAAGTGACGGAAGGCAGGGAGCCGCTAGAGGATCTGCACGCCTCTGGGAAATTTCGTGTCCATCTGGCTCAGGTTTATACATCGCGGGCGCTTCAGGAAGCCATGAAAAGAGCGGTGGCTCGGAAGGTGTGATTGTGGATCTGCACATTTGGAGGATTCATGGAAAGTCCGTCGAGACGACTCATGGTTATCGCTCTGAGTGTTCTACTCTGCGGCGAATGGACCGCGGTTGACGCCCAATCCAATTTCTTCGAAGGCAAAAATATTCGCATCATTGTTGGGCTGGCAGCCGGAGGCGGTTATGATGTCTACGCGCGCATGATCGCCCGCCATATGGGCAAACATGTCCGCGGCAATCCAGCCATCAGCGTTGAGAATATGACTGGTGCAGGCAGTCTGGTGGCGGCCAATTACCTCTACAAGGTCGCAAAGCCAGATGGGCTAGTCATGAGCCACTTCATCGGCGGCCTCTTCCTCCACCAATTACTTGGAAAACCGGGCATTGAGTTCGATGCGTCCCAATTCGAATTTCTTGGCACGCCGATGCAAGACAATTTTGTTCTCGGCGTTGCGAAATCCACCGGCGTCACCGACGTGGAAAAATGGTTGGCTTCGAAGCAAGTCGTGAAGTTTGGCGGTATCGCAACTGGCACGGGAAGCGATGACGTCCCTAATATTCTCAAGGCGACCATCGGCTTACCGCTTCAATTGGTAACCGGCTACAAGGGAACTTCCGAAATTCGTCTCGCTTTTAATGGCGGTGAAGTCTCGGGGGTCAGTATTTCGTGGGAGTCGGCCAAATCGACCTGGCGCAAAGAAGTGGAAAGTGGCGAGATGACGATCGTTCTTCAGGGGAACACCAAATCACATCCGGAGCTGACCAAGATTCCGGTATCTATTAACTTTGCGAAGACTGAAGAGGCGAAGAAATTGATGCAGATCGTGTTACAAGCCCACGGCCCGGCGGTGCGGCCTTTCGTTTTGCCTCCGCGCACACCCAAAGACCGAGTGCAGATGCTACGCCAGGCCTTCATCGACACAATGAAAGATCCGGAGCTCTTGGCCGAGGCCAAGAAGGCAAACCTGGACATCAATCCGACCGATGGCGCAACCCTGGATCAAAACGTCAGGGAGATTTTAAAGCTCGAACCAACGCTGGTTGCCAAGCTAAAAGATATTCTCAAATGAGAGCGGCACGAGGTGACTCAACGGGGCGGCGTGCCGCAAGTTGACATAACACCTCGCATCAGGTAGTCGTCGAAATGGATTGGCTACGTTTCTTTGTCGGACTCGCTATCGAACTGGTTTTAGGCGCGGCTTACACGCGCTGATGAAGCCGCATCTTCGCGTTTTTGCGCCGGGCTCCCAAAGGCGAATTTCCTATCATCATTAACATGAAGGTCGTGGTTCGCGGATTGACCAAAGTGTACACGACGAGCCAGGGCGATGTTCGCGCTATCGGCGGCGTTAATCTTGATGTGCGCGACCGCGAGTTCTTTGGCATCATCGGCCCGACGGGCTGCGGCAAGACGACGTTGTTGCACATCATCGGACGTCTGGAAGCT
>DASRAF010000437.1:0-10516 GCA_035638295.1 Pseudolabrys sp. | reverse complement strand
AAGGCCACTATAAGGATTTTCGGCGCCGTGGCTGGCACAAACGTCCTCATCGCAACAGCAGCGAGAGGATGTTCCCATGCAACGGCTTCTCATCTGTGGCGCCGGGTTTGCCGGCATGTATGCCGCAATATCCGCCGCCCGCCTTCGCCACCTGCAGGGCGTATCCCCCGACGATCTTGAGATCGCGCTGATCTCGCCCGAGCCATTCCTTGTGATCAGGCCACGACTGTATGAGCCCAAACCGGAGACGATGAAGGCGCCGCTCACGGAGCTCCTCCAGGGAATAGATGTCCGCTACGTGCAAGGGTCGGTCGAGACGATCGACAGCGCATCCGGCTTGGCGAGCTTCGTCGGACCCGAAGGCCCGCTTGAGACGCTGGAGTACGATCGGTTGGTCCTGGCTACCGGCAGCACCGGTTTCCGCCCGAACGTTCCAGGCCTTGCGCAGCACGCATTTGGCGTCGACCTGATGGATGAAGCCATCAAGCTCGACCACCACCTCCATGCACTGGCGAATCAGCCCTCTTCGAGGGCGCGCAACACCGTCGTCGTGGCCGGAGGCGGCTTCACCGGAATCGAAACCGCCACCGAGATGCCCCGGCGGCTGCGTACCATCCTCGGCAACGACGCCGACATCCGGGTCGTGCTCGTCGAGCGTGGCGAGCTGATTGCACCCCAGACCGGCGACAACCCGCGACCAGTGATTGCGAAGGCGATTCGCGACGCCGGCGTGGAGACGATCCTCGGCGTGGGCGTCACAGCCCTGGATGAATCCGGTGTGACGCTTTCCAACGGGCGGCACCTCGAGAGCGCCACCGTGATCTGGACAGCAGGAATGCGCGCGTCGCCTCTGACCGCGCAGATTTCCGCATCGCGCGACAATCTGGGACGCCTGATCGTCGACCCCGACCTGCGCGTGCCTGGCGCCAAGAATGTGTTTGCGACCGGTGACACTGCCAAGGTCGCTGCTGACGGTCTGGGCAACGTTGCACCGATGACCTGTCAGTTCGCGATCCGGCTCGGGGCCTTCGCCGGCCACAACGCGGCCGCCGATCTGCTGGGCCTGCCGACCGAGCCCTATGATCAGAAGACCTACGTCGTGTGCCTCGATCTTGGCTCTTCGAGCGCCATCTTCGCACGGGGATGGAATCCGCAATTGGAGCAAATCGGAGAGCTGGCGAAGGAGACCAAGCGTCAGATCAATACCGTCTGGATCTATCCGCCGAAACCTGATCGCGGCCAACTGTTCGCCGCTGCTCCGGCACAGGTGATGGAGCTCTCGGGTTGGTCTGTGCCGATTAACGCCGCAGCCGCGTAGGCGCGGCGCGCGTACGACAAGCCCATGAACAGCAACACAACGAAAGGAACAAGACGATGAACACGCTCGCGACAAAAGAGAGAGGAACAGAGGACGGCTTCAGACCAGCACATGATGAGTTGGTTCCTTCGCGCTACGCGCTGCGTGTCGGCGAGATTGACGTGCTGGTGGTCAGCGACGGGGTGCTTCCAATTCCATCCCGAACTATTGCGCACAACGTCGAGCCGGCCGTTCGGGCGGCTTGGCTGGAGAACGAATTCCTGTCGCCGGAAATGCTTGAGTGGCCGCTGAACGTGGTCGTGGTGCGCAGCGGTGGCCGGACCATACTCATCGACGCTGGGCTAGGGGCGGACCCGGACCTGCATTTGCCGCAGGCCGGGCGGTTGCTGCAGCGACTAGAGGCCGCCGGCATCGAACTTGCCTCCGTGACCGATGTGGTCCTTACCCACATGCACATGGACCACATTGGCGGGCTGCTAGTAGACGGTGTGAAGGACCGGCTGCGTCCGGATCTGCGGGTCCACGTGGCAGGCGCCGAGCTCAAGTTCTGGGAGTCGCCCGATTTCTCTCGCGCCGTTATGCCGCCGGGGTTTCCGGACGCGCTTCGGCGGGCGGCCAAGCGGTTCGTGAACGACTACCACAGCCAGCTGCGGCCGTTCGAGGCGGAGTACGAGGTGGTGCCGGGGCTGGTCGTCCGTCGCACCGGCGGCCACACCCCCGGGCACAGCGTGGTCCGCCTGGCGTCCGGCGGAGACCGACTGACGTTCGCCGGCGACGCCGTGTTCCAGGTCGGCTTCGAGCGGCCCGACTGGCACAACGGCTTTGAGCACGACCCCGAGGAGGCGGCCCGCGTTCGCGTCAGTCTTTTGCGGGAGCTGGCCGAGACCCGCGAGCCATTCGTGGCCACTCACCTGTCGTTCCCGTCCGTCTGCCATGTGGGGGTCGCCGGCGACGCCTTTCGTTGCGTACCGGCCGTCTGGGACTACTGACCGCCTGCTGGATTAGGCCAAACGAGACAACCGCATGCGTTTGAACAAATGGTCGATCGCTGCCTCGTACGACGCACCCGTATCGGCTCGGCAAGGTGCGCGATCAAGTAGAACCGACAGGAGAGGACAATGTCCAAAACCATCATGCTGATCCATGGCGCTTGGCTGAACGCCCACAGCTGGGAAGGCTTCAAAGCCCGCTACGAGGCTAGGGGCTACACCGTCATCGCTCCGTCGTGGCCGCTCGACGACCGCTCTCCGGCCGAGCTACGTGCGTCCCCGAATCCCGCTCTCGCCAAGGTCGGCATCAACGAGGTCATCAATCACTACGATCGGCTGATCGGCGCGCTGCCCGAGCCGCCAATCCTGATCGGACATTCGTTTGGCGGCACCGTCACGCAGCACCTTCTTGACCGCGGGCTCGGCGTGGCTGGTGTCGTCATCGACCCCGCCCCGACCTCCGGCGTTCTGGTCGGTTGGCAGACCATCAAGTCGACCTTCCCCGTGTTCCTTTCCTGGGGCAGCTGGCGCCGCGTCATGACGATGTCGCGCAAGTTCTTCAGCACGCGCTTCGCGCAGACCGTGCCGCCGGCGCAGGTCGATGCCATGTACGACCGCTACATCGTCCCCACGCCCGGGAAGATCTACTGGGACGGTCTGGTCTCAGCCGCAGGCAAGATCCGCTGGGACAATCCTAATCGCGCACCTCTGCTGCTCATCGGCGGCGGCATCGACCTCATTGCCCAGGCCAAGATGACCAAGGCCATGTTCGAGAAGCAAAAGCAAGCGGCGTCGAAAACCGAGCTCAAGATCTATCCCAACCGCGCGCACTGGACCTGTCTTCAGCCGGGCTGGGAGGAGGTCGCGGATTTCGCGCTCGACTGGGCCGAGAAGAACGCCCGTGCTTCCTCTGTCCGGCCGCAGAAGGCCGCCTGACCGCCCTGAAGATCGGCAGGTCTTGTCATTGATAGGCCGACGGCGGAGGCGTCGATTGCGAACAGCTTCGAGGGTCACGCCGCATATGCTTTGCATGGACCCACGGCGCGCTGGCACTCCTCTCACATAAAGCACAGGAGCAAGACAATGAGTACGATCGCCACCAAAGACGGCACGGAAATCTATTACAAGGACTGGGGTCCCAAGAGCGCCCCGCCGATCGTCTTCCACCATGGGTGGCCTCTCAGCGGCGACGATTGGGACACGCAGATGCTCTATTTCCTCTCCAAGGGGTATCGCGTCATCGCCCACGACCGCCGCGGCCATGGCCGCTCGGCCCAGGTGAGCGATGGTCACGACATGGATCACTACGCGGCCGACGTTGCGGCCGTGGTTGAGCATCTCGACTTGAGAAATGCTGTCCATGTCGGCCATTCTACCGGTGGCGGCGAAGCGGCCCACTACGTGGCGCAGCACGGCCAACCGCAGGGCCGCGTCGCGAAGCTCGTGCTCATTGGCGCCGTTCCCCCGATCATGGTGAAGACGCCGGCTAATCCAGGCGGTCTGCTGATCGAAGTGTTCGATGGCTTGCGAAAACAGCTGGCCGCCAACCGAGCGCAGTTCTATCTCGATTTCGCCGGCGGTCCGTTCTACGGCTTCAATCGGCCGGGCACGAAGCCGATTCCGGGCGTCATCCAAAATTGGTGGCGACAAGGCATGATGGGTGGTGCCAAGGCGCACTACGAAGGCATCAAAGCCTTCTCCGAAACCGACTTCACCGAAGATCTGAAGGTCATCAACGTGCAGACGCTGGTCATGCACGGCGACGATGATCAGATCGTCCCGGTCGCAGATTCAGCGCCACTCTCGGCCAAGCTCCTGAAAAAGGCGACTCTCAAGGTTTACAAGAGCTTCCCGCACGGGATGTGCACGACTCACGCCGATACCGTGAACCCGGATCTGCATGCCTTCATCGCGGGCTAGCCAGACACTCAGTTTCCAGCACAGCAGGCGGAGATCGCCGTGTTCGCTCGCACCGGATCGGCGATCTCCGGAGAACTCGGAAAGCTATGGAAAAAGGCAAAAGAACATGAAGCCGATCGATACTCGAATACTCGCCGGGATACAGGTTCCCACGACGCCAGCGATCGACCGGGCCATGGAGTATGCCCGATTGAAGTGCGAGCCGTACCTTTTCAACCACGTTGTCCGCTCCTGGCTCTTTGCAGTGCGGATTGGGCAGCTCCAAAACATTGAACACGACGCGGAAGTCGTCGCGGTAGGAACCCTGCTGCATGACATCACGCTCAACAAAGACTTCGCGGGCCCGCGTCGCTTTGAAGTGGAGGGCGCAGACCTCGCACGGAGCTTTGCGACGGACCTCGGTTTCGATAAGCGTCGTGCTCAATTGGTATGGGACAGCGTCGCCCTCAATTCGACGGCTTCGATCGCGCTTCACAAAGAGGCGGAAGTGGCTCTCGGCACCATGGGCATCGGACTTGACTATGGCGGGTTCGGTTTCGAGGCAATGATCCCACCCGTCGAAATGACGGAGATTCTCAAAGAGTTCCCGCGGCTCAAGATGAAGCATAGTTTTGCCGAGACGTGCCGCCATCTCGTCACAACGAGGCCAGAGACAAGCTCCGACAACTTCCTGCGAGATTTCGGTGAGCGTTTTGTACCCGGCTACAAGCCAGTATCGACCGTCGACCTGTTGATGAACGCGCCGTTCGACGAATGATCACGCGATACCACGGCAGGCGGGACGCCCAAGGCGACGACCAGTGATCGGCCACCCATCGGCAGCATGGCGTTCAGGGCGTGGGCAGAAAGGTGGCGGTACCTTGGTGGTCATCACAGGCGCCGGCCGCTTCCATGGAAGAAAGAGGCGACAGTGCTATGGCGAGAACCTACCGTGATATTGCAATGGAAGAAATGCTCCGAACCGTCGAAGAAGCGATGCGTCGGGTTATTAACCGCTGGGAAGACCTCCCGCCGCCGATGAAAGATGCTGTCGATCAGTTTCGCATCCAAATTGGGGCGGCTATTGATTCCGTAGAATTTGTAAACAAGGCACTCAGCAGAGAAATACACGAATCTGAGTATCGGTTAGACTAGTAGCCTCGCTGCTGCTCGAACACGTGCACTCTGCTCGCGGGTTACGGCGCCGCGGTGAATGCTTTTGCACACCGAAATACCGTCTGCTCTTTCCGCGGTCGGTTGCCGGGTGTATGGCGACGCGGCACATTACTTGCTGCGCGTGCTCACGACAGAAGTTGTGTGACGGGTTTCGGAGGCCGGCCCGCTCACCGAGCGTGCAACACGCACATCGGCCGATCGGCCGGCGTTCGAAAGCCGTCACAATTGCGGACATTGAGCGCGGGGGTTGAACACAAGCCCGATCGTAGGCAGGTAGTGGGTCACTTTGGCAGCCGGCGGAGCGTCTATCGGGAATTTCATGGCGCGCGCACACATGCCACAGCGCCGGCCTTCATACTTTGCCGCTGGTCGAGCTCGTCGAAAAGCGCCGGCGATAGTCGCGTGGCGCAATCGCCAGATGCCGCTGAAAGGTCGTGCGCATATGTTCCTCCTCGCCGAAGCCGCAGCTCCGGGCTATGCGGTCGACGCCTTGCTCGGTTTCCGCCGACCATCCCGCCAATAGCGGCATGCGCGACTTTTTCGATCTCACTTTCGGGATTACCAACATGCATGCCCCTCTCCGCCGCATCAATGAGAGCATCTAGCGAAAAACCCAGCGCGTCGCTGTCTGATCGAACTTCTTCTCAAAGAGGCCAAATCCCACGCTGGGCCGGAAGCGGTACACTGGCTGTCCCATCTCCCGCACGTTCCAATCGTATTTCTTCTCATACGCTTTCGCGAACTTCTCGTACTCAGCGCGCGTCGCGTCTACGAGCTCCACCGCGCCTTCAAGGATCACCGCTTTCGCCGCGTCATCGCTGCCGATCACGCACTTCGGGTTCGCTGCGAGATTGCGCGCCTTGCGCGACTTCACCCCGGTGCTGAACCAGAAGCTTTCATCGAGCCACAGACCCCAGATGATCATCAAATGTGGTGTGCCGTCGGGACGGGTAGTTGCGATCCAATATTGCCGGCTCTTCTCTAGCCGTTTGGCTGCCCACTTCCACGACAGCACCTCTTTCTTCTTTGCCGATAGTTCGTAGCCCGACACCGTCAGCAGCCCAGCGTGCGGTTCCCTTCGTTGGTCGGGTGCGGTTTGCTCAGCCGGCGCCTCCTCCTTCTCTTCCATTCGCAGGCTCCTTCAGTTGGCACCAGACGCGTGTTCAACACGCGGAATTCCGGTGGCTCCGGTTGCGGCCGAAACTTACATTTCCGGCAGAGGCATGATCTCTACGATCTCGATCCATCCGCCGGGCATCATCTGCAGGTGCGGATGGGACTTGCCAAAGAGCTTCGCCGCCGCGTCGTGGGACTGTGCTTGGACGATCGAATAGCCGCCGACGCCGTTCTTCGTGTTGGAGGTCCCCTTCGCGTCGACGCGTTTGGTTTTGCCGAGAGGTGCCCCGCCCTCCACGATGGATTTCTTGTTCTTCTCCATCCACTTCATCCAGCCCTCCATGCCCTTCTTGTGCTGCTCGGGCGTCGAGTGCTTCATCGCCTTCTCGAAGTCGGCGCCGGACGCCATGTACAAGACCATGAACTTCTTCATTGCATCCTCCTCTCTCACGCGCTCGGCCGCCGCGGCACGATGCCGATCGGGCTGAACGTGTAAACCGCTGTCCCGTTCTGATTGAAAGCCGTCCACTTCACCTTCACTGTCCCTTGCGGTCGGCTCCGTGATGGCGTCACCTCAGTCAC
This sequence comes from Pseudolabrys sp., assembly GCA_035638295.1. Taxonomy (GTDB): domain Bacteria; phylum Pseudomonadota; class Alphaproteobacteria; order Rhizobiales; family Xanthobacteraceae; genus Pseudolabrys. The sequence continues at coordinate 3,436 of DASRAF010000437.1, read as the reverse complement.
TTCGCCTTCGACATGGATCACATCTCCCGGTCGAACAGGAGCCAGCCAGCGCAAGTCATCAACGCCGATCCCCAACAATGGATGCGGTCCAAAGGGCCGCGTCTCGATAGCCAACCGCATCGCCATCGTCGCCGTGTGCCAGCCCGAGGCGGCGAGCCCCTTCAGCAGCGATTGTTCGGCCGCCGCCTCATCGAGGTGGTAGGGCTGGGGATCGAACTCCGCCGCGAAGCGCTTGATGTCTTCGCGCGTCACCAGCTTCTCCGGACTCTTGAACCGCATCCCGACACGTAGATCGTCAAACCACTCGATCATCCGCAGGCTCCACTACCTATCATCGCGCGTGCCACGGTCTAAGGCGCGGAATCCAGCGCGGGACGTTCGCGCGAAAGGCCTCGTACTCCGGGCCGAAAGTCTGCTTCAGCGTCGGCTCTTCGTACAACAGCACGAAGACATGGCACGCCAACCAGAACACTGCGCCGTAAACGATGAGCCGCCAATCCCCGAACAGGAGCGCTTGACCAAGAATAATAGCAACAACCGACACGTACATCGGGTTACGCACGCGCCGATAGAGACCCGTCACCACAAGGTGCTGCGGCGGTGCAACCGGCGCCGGCGTACCCAGCCCCTGGAGGGCAAAGCGCGCGAATGAGTCCACAACGCCGGGCACGCCGGCCACTATCAGGATGACGCCAATCGCGCGCGTGAGCTGAAGATCGAAGAAGGCCGGCCGAAATTCCCAGCGGTTGATCCAACATGGGATGACGCCTGCGGCCAGAAATGGCGCCACGACGAAGAACAGCGCTGAACCCAAGACGGCGGTCGCCTTTCGCATGGCAGCAACCTCCCTCATTTCCAATTGCACGTTATGCCCACCGCCGCACCCGCGCCTTGTAAGCTCGATACGCATCACCGAACTTGCGCTCAAGATATCGCTCTTCCCGCGCGATCACCCCCACATTCATCACCCATAACAGCGGCACCGAGAAGAGGATCGCCCACAAGCTCCCCGCCGCGATGCTCAGCCCCACGTAGACGAGGACCGATCCCAGATAGAGCGGGTTCCGCGTGCGCTCATAAATGCCGTCAACGACGAGTGCCGTCGTCGGCAAGTTCGGCGGAATATTCGTGCCCGCGGCCACAAAGCGCCGCGTGCCCAAGCCGATCATCACAAAGCCACCTAGCCCCAGCACCGCACCGATCACGTAGCGGACGATCGCATGCGCGCCCAAGAAATGAAGCGGCGCGATCGCGTCGAGCACCGTTGCCGCAACCAGAAAGCCAAGAAAGATGAACGGCGGCAGCGCGATGACGCCCGGCACGTCGGGCGCACCCGATCCAGCCGCCGCGGATGCATTGTTGCGGCCTGATTGCGGTGGCGCTCCCCTGCCCGAGGCCGCTCGCAGGGCGACACGAGCGCAGAACAGGATCGCGAGCACAACCGTGCCCACTGCGAGGATCATAGTTGCCTCTGACATGGCCAGTTCACTTCTCTATTTGCCGCAACGAGTGCGGAGACACTCAATTGAGAGCCCAAAGAAACACTAACGTTGCTGCGATGCCGAGAACCGTCCTGACCGCATGTAGCCGTGCCCATGTCTCCAACAGCGCACGTGACCTTGGCCCGGCGTCATTCTCCGCGATCGCCTTCAGCTCCCGGTTCGTTGGCATGATGCCCCAGAAAGTATAGGGCCAGTTCACGAGGATCAGCGCCGCTCCAAGAACCCAGCGCCAGTCAAGACTCATCCACGCAGCTATGAGCGCCGAAGCACCCGACGCCACGGCGAGGGTGGCCTGCATCGTGTAGCCGGCATCATAACTTGGCTTCCATTGCTTCAGGAGGCTCTTGTCATCGAGGCCAAGGCGCGCGGGATGCTCCGCAAAATTTATGTAGAACGCCGCTCCCGCGAAGGCGGCAGCCAAAGCCAACGCTAGACTACCTGCAAGCACTGCCTACCCCTCTACGACCCTCCGCCGAAGACGCGACCACTGCGCTCTGCTCCCATAGCGCGGCTTCCGCAGATAATTATTCGCATTGCGTCACTCCCATGCCGCTCAAGTAGTTACAAGCGTGTCCTACACTTCGAGTTCTCTCTTAAGCATCCAGACCACAAGTGACGCATAGACATAGCCGAGCGTCACCCCTAGCCAAAGTGGTAGAAAATTGAACCTGCCAATTTCCCAGTCAGCCGTCATGTTCGGCAGCGAGCTAAGAACAAGCGTTGCGACGCCCACGACAATCGAAACCCACATCCAGATTCGTTTTCCCTTTGAGCGGAAACGCCGCGCGACGATGAAGAATGCGGCGATGAGTGCGAGGAAACCCAAAATCGGCGCAAAGGCGTGCACCATCGAATGCCAACTCATTTGCTTCGGCACGCCTTCGGGCGTGCCCGGGGGAAAGCCGAGAGCTGGATCGGCGACAAAAACACCGCCGATGATCATGGCTACGCCAACCAAACCAAAGAGAATGGGAAGCCAGCGGCTGCCGACGCCAGTTGTGAGAGCGCGCCGCAAGCCGATTGCAAGCGCAATGAACAAGACCCCGCTCAAAATAAAGTTCGCAATCTGGATCCAACCGAACTCACCGAGCGCAAGCAGACTAGCAGGGTGGCGCACTATATTGAAGCCTTCTCGAGTGAACGCGAGGATGAGCGAAATGATGATGAACAGAGGCCCCGCGATCATTCCCGATGTTAGGAGCATTGAATTTTTCATCTTCGATGTTCCTCCAAGTTCCGCCCGGTCCGCTGTCTCGCTCGTCGACATCAGTTCACTCAGCCAAGCCAGCGAGCTTCCGACCAACTAGCAATGCCTCACCCTCATAGTTAAAGGGCAACGCGCCGGCCATTCGTTCGGCAAATCGCTCAAGCTCGGCCAGCGCCGGGACCAGCGCACCTCGAAGTCGCTCCGGACAAACGGCCCAACACGCAATAGGGTCCGTCGTCTCTTGTACGCTGCTGATGATCAACCGCGGTGCACGATACTGGACCCATTGTGTCGGATGGCCGATCGGTAGCGGCCACCAAGCGGCCTCCTTGTAATCGACCACTTCATGCCAGCGAGCTGCGTCGCTCAAGTCAGCGCAACAGCCTGGCTCGATCACCACATTCTCGGACTTGCAGTACAGAGCGAGGCCGCCGTAGAGCGGCCACCACACTGACGATGCTTCCATTCCCAATTCCGTTTCCCGCCGTTTTCGGAAGATCACCTCGAGCACGCTTCTAAGCAGGGCGAGATCAGTGATTTCGGTCGTGGGCACGTTCCAGGAGCCACGATAAACCGGCCGCACCCCCGTGACACCCGAATCCGCGAGAGACCCCAACCAGTACCGATACCACTCGTCCGGCATCTCATCGTAAGGGCGAGATGGTATTGGCCGACCGTCCGCGCCAAAGTCGTATGGCGCGAGTTGCAAGACAGGAATCATTTCAAT
>DASRAF010000436.1:0-2322 GCA_035638295.1 Pseudolabrys sp. | reverse complement strand
CCGATGGTCGCCACGTCATTGCCGCGACGTGTTGTGGGGGTCGCGCTCTCTCTTGGGGAAGAACATTTGCTCGACTTCGTTGTGGATGCGCACGAGCCATGCCTCGGCGCGCGCGGCGCGATCGCGAAAATGCGCGGCCTCGGCCTCGGCTTCCCTCACTCGTTCTTCGGATGCCCGAAGTTGAAACGAAAGTTTGTGAGCAAGGTCCATGGCGCGTTTGCAGTCTTCGTTCGCCATGTCCGCGGCCTTCTGCAGCAAGGCCACGATCGTCCGCCCGGAGTCATCGGCCGCGGTACCGGTATCCTGTTGCCCTTTGGGCGTAGGCGCAAACGGCACAATGGTACCTGCTTTGTCGGGAGCATCATCATAAGCACTCATGGCACTCACTCCGCCCCATGATGATCGGATGTGTACCATAGTCTCCGGCGCAGAGCCGGCGAAAATTTGGCCTTGCGATGACATAACGACCTCAACCGCGCAGGCTCGGCGCGGTCGAGTGCTCCGGTTGTGAGGCAAACGTCGATGGCGGGAGCCCGCACCTGCATCGCGCTAGTTGCGCGAGCGCCGTCGAGCACGTTGCGGACACCCGCCCCGGTTTCGGCGCGGAGCTGGTGACGTGCCCCGCCTACGATCCGGTCGCCAGCAGCATGCCGGCTGAATTCGGGATTTCGACCTCGATCTCGAGTGTCGAGACGCTCTCGCCGCGATCCATCCGCACCTGAACGTTCTCGCGCTCGACCGTAATATGCTTGGTGAGCGCGGCCAGGATGTCTTCCCGCAGAATGGCGAGGAGGTCGGACCGGCCACGCGCCGCCCGTTCGTAGGACAACAGGATCTGAAGCCGTTCGCGCGCGACCGGGGCCGAGCCGCGACGCCGGAACAGGTTGAAGACGTTCATGCCGCTCTCCGTCCGAACAGCTTGTCGAGCAGACCCTTGCGGTCGATGGGTATCGACATCGGCACGTCGTCGCCCTTGAGCCTGCGCGCGGCATCGACATAGGCGCGTGCCGGGGCGCTTGCTGCATTGTTGAGCGTGATCGGCGAGCCGAGATTGGAAGCGCGCAGCACTTCCTCGCTTTCCGGAATGATGCCGAGAAGCGGCGTGGAGAGGATATCGAGCACGTCCTCGATATTGAGCATCTCGCCGCGCGCCGCGCGTTGCGCGTCGTAGCGCGTGATCAGGACATGTTTGTCGATGCGTTGACCCTTCTCTGCCTTCTCGGTCTTGGAATCGAGGAGGCCGATGATGCGGTCGGAATCGCGCACCGATGACACTTCCGGATTGGTCACGATGACGGCTGTATCGGCGAACCGCATCGCGAGCGTTGCGCCGCGCTCGATGCCGGCCGGACTGTCGCAAATCACCCAGTCGAATTGGCCGCGCAGCTCCTTGATCACGCCCGCAACGCCTTCCTCGGTCAAAGCATCCTTGTCCCGGGTCTGCGAGGCCGGAAGCAGCCACAGCGTCTCGAGCCGTTTGTCGCGGATGAGCGCTTGCGACATCTTGGCGACGCCCTGCACCACGTTGATGAGATCAAAGACCACGCGACGCTCCGCCCCCATCACCAGATCCAGGTTGCGCAGCCCGACGTCGAAATCGACCACCGCGACCTTCTGCCCGGCTTGCGCCAGCGCGGCGCCGAGCGCGGCGGTGGACGTCGTCTTGCCGACGCCGCCCTTGCCGGACGTCACCACGATGACCTTAGACGTACTTTCTGTAGACGTACTTTCTGTCTCAGCCATGTTTCAATCCAACGCTGCTATCGCAAGGACGCGGTTTTCGAGCCAACACTGCGCTGGCCGGCTGCGGAGGCTTGCGTCCATTTCCTCGGCCGTCCGGTAGTAGCCGTCGATCGAGACCAGCTCGGCCTCGTTCTTGCTGCAAAAAATCCGCGCACGCGCGTTGCCCATCGACCCAGCCATGGCTCGGCCGCGCAGCGCGCCATAGATGTGGATCGATCCGCCGGCGACGACTTCGGCGCCCGAAGCCACCGAGCCGAGCACGGTGACATCACCGTTCGGGAAAATGATGGATTGACCCGAGCGGATCGGGCTTTCGATCAGCAATGAGCTCGGCTCCTGACGCCGGGGCGGCCGCGCGGGCGCGACGGCTTTGTCGGAGGGTTGCAAAACCGCCTCACCGGCCGCGTGGCGTCCCCGTTTGAGCACGGGCGGCAGCGAGGAGTCGAGCTGGTCTGCCTCGGTGCCCTCGAGAGCCATCACCCGAATACCGCGTTCGGTCAATTGCGTGATCAGCTCGCCGATTTGGGATTCATTGAGCGCAACCGCCGCGAGGTCGAGGATGATCGGTCGGCCGACGAA
>DASRAF010000435.1:0-9820 GCA_035638295.1 Pseudolabrys sp. | reverse complement strand
GAGCCAGTTCCGCACATCGTCGTCGCAAAAATTGCGCGACACGACTGCCCAAAAGCCTCGACTTAGCGCGAGATACGAATGCCGACATCGGCCAATACCGGACATGTGGACCCGACGCCCGCCCTCGTAGTCAGGCTGGATATGAAAGCGTCTCTGGGCTGCGGTCCTTGAGGTATTGATCGAGCCCCCAACGCTCGACCTGCGCGAACACCTCATTGAACTCTTCGCGCGGCAGTGCCGCCCTGACGAAGCGCTCGCCCCGGCCGAACTTGCTGAAATCCCAAGGGTAGAAACTCTCGAACTCCGCAGGAACCGCAAGCTTCCACAACGGCAAATACTTCGCCAGGTCTTCCTCGAGCGCCTGCTCCGCGCGACCAAGTGCGCGCATATAGCCGTGTACGACCTCTGGGGTGGCGCTGTCCGGAACCCACCACAGCGTCTTGAAACGATCCTCGATGATCTTGCGCAGGCCAAGTTGTCCAGCCATGGCGATCTGCGGAGGCAACAGGCTCGCGGCTTCGACCTCACCATCGAGCAGCGCTTTTAGCCGCGCGCCGAAGCCGCCAGTATTGACGGTCTTGATGTGCTCGAGCGGAAGATATTTTTCCAGACGGTAGGGCACATTGAAATGGCTCCCAGCTCGCATGCCGACCGAGACAGGCACGTCTTTCAGGTCTTCAGGCTTCCGGATTTTGGACTCCGGCCGCACGAAGATTGCCCAGGGCGAATCGCCATAGCCTTCGGTAACGACGCGGCCCATGCCGGCGCTGGCGTTGCAGATCGTCCCCCACAAGCAAGCGCCCTGGACCACGTCCTGTTTTTCTTCGGTATATGGGCGGTCCTGCGGCCGCTGGAAATATTCGAGGCCTTTCCAACTCGACTGCGTGCCGCGGAAGGTCTTCCAGTCGAATTCAACGTCCAGCCCTTCGGCGGCGAAGAAATCTTCCTGCATCGCGACAAAGTCATTGAGGCCCATGCCTTTGGGCGCGACCCTGACCCGTTTCAAGCTGCTGGCCATAGCGAACCTCCTGGACCATGTTGGTTGATGTGAATTTACCACGACCGATGCCAAAGGTGCGAGTGGGCCCATTCGCGGCGCTAGGTTGGGCAGAAGAGCGCCCTCTGCCTTACGATGCAGATGGAATTTCAGAAAGGACACCCTCAATTGGCCCACCGACGACTTGAGGAGAATGCAAAGTGAAGTTCGCCCATTTTTCCCATGTCTGGGGTAAGCCGGGCATGAATCCGCACCAACGTTACGAGCAGTTGTGGCGCGAGCTTCAACTGTGTGACGAACTCGGGTTCGATTACGGCTTCTGCGTCGAACATCATTTTCGCCCCGACGAAAGCTGGGTCTCGTCGCCCAGCCTGTACGTCATCGGTGCCGCCGCCCGGACACGCCGAATGCGCATTGGCCCGATGGGCTATGTCGTGCCGCTATACCACCCGCTGCGTCTGGCGGAGGAAATCGCTCTCGTTGATCAGATGGTGGGCGGGCGCATGGAGCTCGGGCTCGTTCCGGGAATCAATCCTGATTATTTCAAACCCTTTGGCCTCGACTACAATCTGCGCAAGTCGCCGACACTCGAGTTCGTCGAATATTTGCGTTCGGCCTATGGCGAAAAACAGCCTTTCTCCTTTCACGGCGATGCGCACCACACCGACAATGCGCAAATTGCGGTACCGCCGCTGCAACGCCCGCATCCGCCACTATGGATGATGAGCCGCGACCCGCAGACGCTTGAATTCTGCGCCCGACATGGAATCAATCCAGGATACTTTCTGGTTTATCCGCGCGTAGACGCGGCGCCGCGCTATCGCAAGTTTCTCGCGGACTGGGCCGCGGCCGGTTGGCCGCAACCGCCGAAGATCGCTTATTGCACCGTCGTCTATGTAGACGACACGGACGAGAAGGCGCTCGACATCGCACTAGGGCGCGCAGCCCGCGCCTATGAGGGTTTTTTACCTCCGCCCAAGCCCGGCGAAACGTTCGAGCAGCGCGTTCGTGAGCATGCTAAGAAATTCATCGGCCGCGGCGAGCCGGGGGCTTCCGAGATCATGGCCAACTTGTTCGATGCAGATTATCTGATGAAGCAAGAGCTTGTCTTCATCGGTTCGCCGGATACGGTCGCCAAGAAAATTCATGCGACTGCGCTTTCCGGCCTGTTTAACGTGTTTATGGGTGAATTCAATTTCTCGGACCTGCCGGAGGCCGATCTCATGCGCTCGATCCGCCTGTTTGGTGAGAAGGTCATTCCCGATTTGCGCGCTTACGAGCCATTTTGATGGAAAAATACGCCAAAATATGACAGGAGGCGATTCAGCGATCGAGGATGCAGCGCCTCTACTGCGCCTGAACCAATTCCGGATGTGCCGCCAGGCGGGCGGTGTTGAGCCGATGGATCGCGAAGCAGACAATTGCGCCTGCCACGAACGGAAGTGCCGACCACATATAGAGTTGCTGCACTGGCATGCCGACGAATAACGACCCCATTAACGGACCGACGATTGATCCGATGCGCCCAAGGCCTAATTGCCATCCCGAGCCATTGGCGCGTAACGAGGTCGGATAAATCAGCGCACCTACGACATTGATGCCGGATTGAATACCCAGCACTAGGAAGCCCGCAAAGAAAGTCGCGGCCAGCAAAGCGGTCTGGGAACTCAAGCCGGCAAAGCCGATCGAACCAACCACCGGCACAGCAATCGCGAACATGATTGCGATCGCCAGGAACCGGTGCCGTTGCAGCCACCAGCAGAGCAACAGCGCTCCGACCGTACCCCCTACCTGCAAACTCGCGCCGGCAAGGGCCACCGTCGTCGGTGGCAGTTTGGCTGCGGTCATCAGCGTCGGTGTCCAGCTGAGCAAGAAGAAATAGCCCATCAGGTTCAGCGCAAACAGCAGCCAAAGCAAAGGCGTGATGACCGCAAGCCCTTGGCGAAAGAGATATGCCGGAGTAAAGCCGGGGAACTGCTGTTCGTCCTCGATAACGAATTTAGCGTTAGGCGACAGCGGGTATCCAGGACTGATGGTTGTGATCAAACGCTCCATCTTGCCGCGCTGGCTTTCGTGCAGCGTCATGTACTTGATTGATTCCGGCATGCCGATCTGCGCGGCAATGGCGATGACGATTGGCACGATGCCGCCGATTAGAAACAGAATTTGCCAGCCATGTTGCGGTACAAGCGCCGCGGTGACGAAGCCGGGAATGGCGCCGCCGATCGGTACACATCCAACAGCGATAATCGCAAGCGTGGCACGCAGTTTGCGCGGCGCGGATTCGGCGTTGATGGCGACGACATTAGGGATAACACCACCGATACCCAGGCCCGCCAGCAGACGCAACCAGAACATCTGATCGAGATTGGTCGCATAGGCCGCGGCAAGCGTGAAAACGCCGAACAGCAGGTTCGCCCAGACCAGCGCTGCCTTGCGGCCGTAGCGGTCTCCGACCCAGCCAAACAGGGCCGAACCAAACAGAATACCAACAAGGCTTGCGCTGAACACCGGTCCGAGCGCGCCCGGTTTCAAGACCCATTCCTTGACCAGGCTTGGCGCTGCGAAAGCGATCGCCGCGATGTCGTAGCCATCGATAAGAACAATGAAGAACGACCAGATAAGCAGTTTGATCTGAAACGCGCTCAGCCCGCGTTCGTCGAGCAGCCGTGAGACCGGAACGACTTTGTCCGCCATGATTGCCGCCCACCGGATCGATTTTTTTATCGAACGGGCCATTGCGACCCTTGGGGAATGCTATGCCACGGACGGCCCTATGGAAAGCGGGTCTATCCTTTTACAAAATTGAGCTAGGCACAACACTGGCAGAATCAATTCCGAGCCCGGCGATTTAAACATTCGAATCGAGTTGGACGCTGCTCCGGTAGGCGAATAATGCCGCTTTGGGTCGTTAGCGGACATTTGCAGTGCACAAGCTCATGTCTGCTTTGGGCCAATAGCTGGCATCATCGGCTATTCAATCACCTCGTCGGCGCGGCCAATTAGCGTGTTGGGGACGTTCAGACCGAGCGCCTTGGCAGTCTTGAGGTTGATCACAAGCTCGAATTTTGTCGCCGCCTGAACCGGAAGGTCGGCGGGGTTCTCGCCCTTAAGAATACGGTCGACATAGCCGGCTGCGGGCCTGAACGGCTCGACATAATCAGGCCCGTAAGAAATCAGGCCACCGCCGGTCACGTTGTAACGGAAAGGATAGATCGCGGGCAGCTTGTAGCGCGCCGCAAGCGCGACAATCAAAGCACCATGAACCGACGCCGTTTGACCGGGCATGACGATGAGGCCGCCATTCGCCGAGCGGGCCAAAGCAGATATGTGCGCCGCAAAACGCGATGTCCTTTTACACTCGAAAGCAGACATCACGCGGCGACCCGGCTCAATCAGCGCCGGGTCGTCGCCCGGCGTACGCGAACTGTTCACCCGCCGTGAAACTAGCCAGACCTGCAAATAGTCATCCGGCGCTGGCTTGAGTAATTCGGTGCCAGTAGTGCATGCCAGCCAGCAATCGAAATCGTGCGGCTGCTATAACACCGGCATGCGGTCGTGCACCTTGGCCGCCAGTGCGTTCGCGTTCGTGACAACCATCGTGTACGACTGCAACGCCGTGCCTGTCTCTCTATCCTTCCATACGTCCCAAAGTCCCGCGAACGTCAGTGGGGAATCATCACGTCCTGTGTAGTAGTAAGGCAGCTTGCCAGTCGAATAGCGGCAAACAACTCGTCGTGCGCTTACTTTTCTTTTTGAACCTTGTGGGACTTTTTTCTTTTTTTGGCCTTCCTCTTTGGTGCAGCGCGTTTCTTGGCAGCCATCCTTTTGGAGAGCTTTTTTTTAGCAGGGGAAGTCGTAGCGGTCCCTTCGCCAGCAAGCGCATTGGCTCCTTTAGCAGCCCTTGTCTGTATTGACGTTGCAACCATCCCCAAGGCTGCACTGACCGCTGCCGTAGAAGCGTCCCGTGCCGCAACGCCGGCCGTAGCAGCAGCATCGGCCACTTTGCCAGCAAGCACTTTGGTTCTTTCAGCGGCGCTTTTGCCTGCCGCCAAAACGGTTTCCCGCGCCCTTGTTATGGTGCGCTTGCTCTTCATTTCCGATCCTCCCATCTCGCGGGCAGCGCCGGCGAGGACGTTATACTGATTTCAGTGTGCGCGAGTCTGCACTTATTCGACGACGGGAGAATTTTTAGCTGGCGCTGATGGTCCGCGAAGCTGCGCGTGGAGGCCGGCAGGTTCATGGGACGGACGCAACACAGTTTTTGTGCTCGTCTCCGCGCCAGTCGGCAGGGGGTGACCCCCTGCAACTCATGGAAACCAGAGCTGTCAGCTTGCAGGCGCCACAGGAGGTCAAACTAACTGCGGGGCTAACGCTGCCCCCCGGCCTGTATCAGGGAACGGAAGAACGGATACGGACTGATTCAATCGCTGGTCCAAGTTGTGCCGTCAAATAAAAGATCACGCTCTCGGACGAGCGGTTGGACGTGACGGAATTTGTTCGCAAGAGCGATTGATACGCGGTCCCGAGAAGCCCGTTTAGGTTACGTCGTCATAGGGTTTTCTTCGCGCCTGCAGATCGACCCCATGCTCTTTCGTTCGGGGCGCTGCGTCGGACCTGGCAGGATCGCGTCCACGCGCCGCTTTGCGCGGCCGAAGGTTCAGAGCGCAGACGTAACCAACCGCAAGCGCGATAATTGCGACGACCGCCCAAAATACGATTTCCATTGGACCCCTCCATCACCGAGGGTTTCTCTGCCACGAGTGATTTCTAGTCCGGTTCCCTCGATCAGTCAGCCGCTATTCATCGACCAAGCCGCAAAAACGAGTCGCCGAGGGGGACCGGACTGCGGCGCGGGCCATCGAGTGGCGTCCTTGAGCGAATGCGCCGGATAACTGGCGGAAGGCATGATTGCAATCACATCGGCGCTAATGCGCATTCACAATAATTCGATGACTGTTCCAACTGGCGATGCCTTTAGACACATCGCTTAGTGCGCCAGTACGCGGTGCGGCAGCTACGTTCTGCTGCGATCGGACTCACCCGATGATGTGAGAACAACAGTCTCGGAATAGGAGCAGGTCCAGCACTCAAAGGTTCGTTGGCCGTCGTCGGCCTGCTCGGTCGGTTCGATCATAATGGCGATCATCGGCACGCCACACGCCGGGCATCTTCGTTGGCCTATCGGTGGAGGAGTCGTCGGATCAAATCTGCGTGGCTGAGGCATACGGGGTACTCTTTTACACTACCATTCACCAGCGAAATCGTAGTTCGAACTGGGAAGGACAGTCCAATCACTATCGCGTATGCCGCGATTCCTTTGCGCTCGACGCGGAGTGTGCCCACCCCAACCGCTGACAAAAATTTGGAGGCCTCATCACCCCAGGCTCTTTATACGGATTGCGACAGTGGTATGAAAAACCGGTGTGAAATTGCGACGGTGATCTGAAAAGCCAATGCGAAGATGACAACCGGCTTTGTGCTAACCGCAATCAAAAAAATATTACTGTCATATGTTTGATGACTCTCCATAGCACCGGGGGAGTCGTAGGCGCTGCGATGCGATCCCGACACCATGTCGGTATATGCGTTCTGGGTCATAAACGGACCTGACACTCGCCGCGTACATGCTCTCGGGCCGTACCAAATTATGTCGGGCCCGTCGAAACTATGACAAAAGTTGAGGTCTCCATAGCCTGACGCAGCAACATGGCCCATAAAAAGCGAGACAACCATGCCGACCCACGGATTGAAGCGTGTTCTGGCCGCTCGACTTGACGAAATGGCGCAAACCGGACGTCTCAAGGGCAGGGAAAGTGTGATTTGCGGGGTCGTGCCGGGGTGTGACGTCTACGGCCCGCGCTATCTCATTGAGGGTGAGGGAGACACCCCATTCCTGCGCATGAATTCCAACAGTTATCTTGGCATGGCGCTGCGCTCCGAGATCATCGATGCCGAGGAGAGGGCGGCCACCGCCTATGGCACTGGCCCCGGCGCGGTCCGCTTTATCAGCGGAACCTGGTCCCCACACGTCGCGTTGGAGCGGCGTCTCGCTGCCTTCCACCGCCGCTCGGGCGCCATGCTGTATTCGTCGGCCTATGCCACGATGATGGGCCTCGTCGCGCCCCTCGTGACCGACAAGACGGCGGTGATCAGCGATGAACTCAATCACAATTGCATCATCAATGCTATCGCGCTTGCGCGACCAGCGGAGAAGCACATCTACAAACATCTCGACATGAGCGAGCTCGAGCGAGCGCTTGGGCTCGCGGCGAAGACGTGCAGCCGTGCGATCATCGTGACCGACGGCATCTTCAGCATGCGCGGCGATCATGCCCCACTCGATCGCATCATGACGCTGGCGCGGTCCTACGACGCCAGCTTCGCGGAAAATGCCATCTTGGTGGTCGACGACTCGCACGGGGTCGGTGCCTTTGGCGCGACGGGGCGCGGCACCGAGGAGTACACAAATGCGCCACCGGCCGATCTGCTAGTGGCCACGCTGGGCAAAGCGTTCGGTGTCAACGGCGGCTATGTCGTGGCGGATGACATCATCATCCGGTATTTGCGCGAAACCTCTCCTTTCTACATCTATTCCAACCCGATCACGCCGGCGGAAGCGGCTGCTGCGGTCAAAGCGATTGATACCGTGGACAGCCCATCAGGAGCAGCTCTGCTCCGGCAGCTTCGCTTGATGGTTACGCGTTTCAAGGCTGGGCTTATTAGGCTAGGCTTCGAAACCCTGCCCGGCGAGCACCCGGTCGTACCTTTGCTGCTGCGCGACACGGCACGCACCATGGCACTGGTTGCTCATTTGCGCCGTAACTACATCCTTGCCACTGGTTTGACCTACCCCGTGGTGCCGAAGGGCGATGAGGAAATTCGCTTCCAGATCAGTGCCGACCATACGCCGGATGACATCGATACAGCACTCGCTGCGCTCGGGCACTTTGTCGGCTAACGACAATGATGCTGTCAGATCCTTGAAACAATCAAGCGCTACGCACTTGGCATCGGTCTTCAAATTTGGAATTACCGACAAAATCAACGATCACAACGAAACCTGTCCTGCCACTTCACTCAAAACAACTACGGTTAATAGTTGCTAACCGTATTTGCCTTGCCGACCTACTATCCACCAAAACGGCCACGACATATTGATATAGCGAGTCCGTGCATGAGTCGTCGTAAAAAACTGGAGCCTCATGAGGCGGAGGTATGAGCTCTCGCAAGCGCATTGTGATCTGCGGTGGCGGCGCGATCGGCGCCGCGATCGCCTACTTCACAAGTCGACGGGGCGCGCGACCGGTCCTCATAGAACGTCACGAGGTCGCTGGCGCGGCCTCCGGCAAATCGGGAGGCTTCTTGGCGCTCGACTGGTGCCGCGGCACGCCGGTCGATCAATTGGCGCAGCGAAGCTTCGAGGTCCATGCCGAACTTTCTTCCGAGCTCGGGAATCCTTGGGGATATCGGCGTCTGACGACCTACGCCGGCTACGCCGCCGAGCACGATGCCGGACGCATTCCGGGTGGACGACCGTGGCTCTCGGAAGGGGTCGCCATCACGAGTCGACTCGGCTCAGTCGAGTCAACAGCGCTGGTCGAGCCTTGCATGTTCACGAGAGGTTTGATGCACGCGGCCGAGATGCAAGGCGCGGAGCTGCGGCGCGGTACGGTCGTCGACGTGGCGCGCCGTTCGAGCGGTGGAGTGCGCGGCGTCTCGCTCGCGGGAGGCGAGATCGTCGAAGGCGATGCCGTCGTCATCGCGATGGGGCCTTGGTCGATCCTGGCTGCGCGCTGGCTGCCGCTGCCGGCAGTGCTGGGCTACAAGGGCCATAGTCTGGTGTTTGAAACCGGCGGGAGCATTCCCGCCGAGGCACTGTTCCTCGAGTACCGCGAGGCGGGTGGCGAAATAATGACCCCTGAGTTATTTCCGCGCGCCGATGGCACCACGTACGTGTGTGCGATCTCGAGTACTGGGCCGGTGCCAGTCGATCCCGCTGACGTTGCACCTGACGAGGGCGCGCATGCGCGGCTCGAAGCCCTGTGTCGGAATATTTCGCCGGCGCTTGCGGAGGCGCCGATCAAAGCCCGGCAGGCGTGCTTCCGACCGGTCACCGAGGACGGGCTTCCGCTCATCGGTGCGGTTCCGGGTATTAACGGTGCCTATGTGGCGACTGGCCACAGTGTCTGGGGCATGCTCAACGCGCCCGCAACCGGAGAAGCGATGAGCGAACTGATCCTCGACGGTGCAGCACATCACGTCGACTTAGCCCCATTCGCACCCGGGCGCTTGCCGCCCCTTGACCCAGTGCGTCTACGCGGCCTTTCAGGCCCCCGCGTATCATCCTTCAATCGAGCGCCTTCCTAGGCTTGAGTTGAGCGTGAGCGGAAATGTCTTGATCTTTCAGATCGATTTTTTTCGAACAGAATAATTCGTTTCGTCGAAAAGGCATTGATTTTCCGCAATTGGCAGAGGCAACCATCGATCCGATGCTGAGAAAATCGAATTTATTTTGTCGCTAAGCGCGCCAAATAATTTCATTTTGAAAAGTGGTTCAATGTCCGCTTTTGCGGTCGTTTTCGGGACTACAGCGGACATGGGTTGATGCACCGCACATGTCGCTTTCGGGGGTAAAGCAGACATGGCCCAGATGGGCCTTGGCGTGGGTCTCCTCGGCTGGCGAAGGCGAATACGCGGACCTCGACCTGCTTGGTGGGTGGGAGTAGTGTGCAACTGGGCGCGGGGGTTCGGAGAATCGAATGGTCGCCGGACCGCAACAGCAACCTCATGGCGAGGATCGTAGCAAGGGCGAGCGTAGGC
>DASRAF010000434.1:0-10865 GCA_035638295.1 Pseudolabrys sp. | reverse complement strand
CCACCGGGGCCGACGGCGATGATTTCGCCCTGCGAGGGCTTCTCTTTGGCTGTATCGGGAATGATGATGCCGCCAGCAGTTTTTTCTTCGGCATCGATGCGCTTGACGACGACGCGGTCGTGAAGCGGACGAAACTTCATGTTGTCCTCCTGATTTTGCGTTAGTGTGGGTGCCTGGCGCGCTCGTAATCAATACGGCGCGTTTTTGCACCGCAGGTCTTTAGCACTCGTCGCGAAAGAGTGCCAACAATTTCTAAAACACTAGTAAAATCAATTTGGTACGGCGCTTGGGGAACTGCACCGCTTTGCAAGCGGTTTACACACGTAGCCCGCCTGCGCGGCCGTGGGCTGCTTCGCAAAGTCGCTGGAAAGCGACCTTCGAATCAGAAAGGGTGATGTGATGGTTTCGGAAGATTTTCGCAAACAGGTTGTTGGTTACGGCCTGACGACCGCGCACATTCTGTATCGGCGTCCTGATCATCGCTGGCTTCTGCAATCCTATGTGTGGCAGAACTACGATCTGTTCCCGAAATTTCCTGAGCTTTGCCGCTTCCTAGCCTTCTGGCAGCAGAAGCTGGATGGACCCCTACATTCCGTGCGCGTGGCGCATTGCAAGCTGATCAAGCCAGCGGAGCTCAAGGCGATCGACGGAGAATTCCGACTGCACTAGTGATAGCGACGCATGATCGCAAAAACCTTCAGCCGGCATCTTGAAGGTCATCACTGTAAGCATGGACGCTGTGGCTTCCACATTCGTTGCAGATTAATCGCCGGATGAACTTGGCTATTGGCGTGTCGGGGATGAGCCCGAAAGTTTTCAACCGCTCTTTAGCAATTGAGGAGCAATGTCCGCATCTCAAGCACTCAACAACAATACGCTTCATGCCCGGTATGTGGGCACGAATAGCGCGGAGACACCGGGGCAGTCCTCAGCTGTTGCCTAGTTTTTGCTCGCGTTCTCGCCATCCGGCAGGCTGACAAAAATCAGCACCGTCAGGATTACTGTGGTGATGCGGAACGCGGCCTCCTGGCCGTTCCATTCCTTCGACTGCCACATTGCAAAGTACTCGCCGGCGATGACCATGAAGCCGAAAAACCAGAGGGCAAAGCCGATAGTTAAACCGGCTACCGCCCAGACCTTGGAGCGGTTGAATACCTCGGCAGGTGCGTTGAGTCGTCGAAGTAATATAACTGCGCCCAGTCCCAGCAGCACAGCGGTCAATCCCTCCATAACGATGATCAACGCATATGCCGCACGCCAAATGCTCTCGTTGGTAATTGCACGATACATCAAGGCATTGCCTGGAAATGTCGCATCCATGCTCAGTACGTGCCTCACGAACTGATAGTTCGAGCCATAGTCGACGATGTTGTCGTAGGCGACGATGAGTGCGTAGGCTGCAAGCGAACCAATCATTGTAACTTTGGCTATGCGGATGAGGACCATGGTGCTCACCATCTGCGCAGTTAGGTCAGAGTTTCCATCAGCGCGCAATGAAAACTAAGTCCGCTAAGGGCGGACCCTGGTCTCTATGTGGCGTTGGTGTTCGAGATGCTCGCGTCCCTGTGCAATGCCCTTCTCTGCCCGAGCAAGATTTCGTTTCAGCGATGCAATTCATGCCGAATCAACGGACGGAACAAAGGATTAGTGCACGATACGTCGGTATTTTAGAAAGTTCCTTGCTGCGCGCGTTGCTGCCGAGACTAAAAAACAGGGACCGCGGGTGAGCGTTAGCGGTCCCTAGTAGATGCGAACAGAACTGAATGACTGTCCGCGACGTCCAGTGTTTTTCGATTCGAGATTTCGGTCGGTACGGTAGCCGACCTATTCAGCACTTTTTCGGCGATTGGTGTTCGACTTTGGCGAGCAACTCGTAGGCGTCCCGCGCCCATGGGGGACAACGGATGCGTAGCGACCAATCTTGCCGTATTCAATAGCGGCCGAAGAACCCACCAAATGGCTCTCGCGACCAGCCGTAGCTCTGCCGGTACTCGTCCCGTGGCAGTCTGCGAGTGACGTGCTTCTTCTTGGGAGCCCCGTCGGATTTGGCCACGGGAGCTGCCGGCGCGGCTTTCGGCTGAGCAGCGAGCACAGCCTCCGACGTCATATTGGGCGAGGGTGCGGGCTCGGCGGTGAGGACTTGTATCGGGTCAGGATGCCAAGGCTTGGGCAGACCTTGTCGCTCACTGGTGACTATGGGCGGCGCCGCTTCCTCCAGCGTTGCCGCCATGACGAACAGCAATGCAATCAGCGCCGAACCCGCCACCACAACATAGGTGAAGATTGGCATTACTACGCTCCCGACTGTACAGGCACGAATCTGAGCAGACTGCTGTCAGACAAGCTAGTGCTATCTGGCAATTCTCCCCAGCCACCAACTGGGGTTTCGGGCGCGCCCAAAAGTTTGTCATACACCGAACGAGCCGATTAAGGCTTCGGCGCGTTCGTGCCCCCGCCCGCTACAACCAAACCAAGCAACTATCCGTCCGTTGGCTGGGGACCGTGATAACCATCGGCGATAATGATGTCGGCCACGGCACTGCCCTTACGGATTTCAATTGCTTTGGCGTACTCGGGTGAGCGATAGCACTCAAGCGCGGTTGCGTAGTCGTTGAATTCGATGACCACAATCCGTGTTCGCCCGTTACCTTCAACCACCTCGGACTTACCGCCACGTATGATGAAACGAGCGCCATACTTTCGGAATGCATTGCGGTTTTCAGCGATGTACAGCTTGTAACTCTCGGGGTTGCTCACATCGACCGACACGATCCAATATCCCTTTGCCATGACATTTCCTTTTCAGCGCGCCGGGTGGTTGCGGAACCGCCCCCTGCGTTATGAAGACCTCAACTTTTTGTCATTGCTTTGGCTCAGCGAATTTGCCCGTTTCTAAGCCTCCTCGCCTGAATTTTTACGCGACCCCGCGCGGACTCGGCTCTTTGCTAATCGTGAGACTCCAAATCGGTGAACCGTCCCGGCTCCCTGCGATATGGCGTCTCCATTAACCATACTGAGTCGTTGCACTTTAAAAAACACACGCACGGCTTATAGGGTTAGCAAACTCTAAACGATAATTTGTGAACGTTTACCGTGCGAACTTTTTTTAATCAGGTGCAGTCAATTACCGAATCCTTCGGAAGCGTCGAATTTCTCTTGCTCCTAATCTGCGCATTGGCGATCGTTGTCCTGGATTATTGGCTGAGAATGCCATTCTAGCTGGTCGATGCGCCATTCGAGGCAGGCTACATCTATTCCGTGCCACAGCTGTGGCCCATGCTGCGACCTCCATCGCGCCGCTGGTAATAAACCACCAATCAAATACCTGTGCGCGAGTCGGGATTCAGACGAACGTCCACGCGTGGTGACCTGTATAATCTCCACCCATGTTGGGAAGAGCCGCGCCGCTAGTGATCGCACTTGCGCTCATAGCGCCCGACGTTCAGGCGTCGCCGGAATGTATGACCAAGCAGGAGGCGCGCGCGAAATGGCCCGCGAAGCCTATCTATTTGCACGGTTCGAGCCGCTGTTGGAATGACCAACCGCTGAGCAGCAGCCGTTCGACTACACCGGCTGCAAATACATCGGATAGCGCCACTAAGGCGCTCGCGTTGGACTCTTCTGCGTCTCGCGCGAAGGCGACAAAGACCGAAATCTTTTTCCCGTCGGTGGTCGTCAAGAACAGCGTGAGTACCGATTTTTTCACCGGCACGTCCACGAGTACCGATTTGTTTACGGGCGCGCCAATGACCAGCTGGCCGGTGCTGATCGACGTTGATGGCCAAGCACCGAACCTTAACAACGGCGTCGACGGTTGCTGCCGGCCATCTCTGGATGCGCTCAGGGCATTGGTAGAGGCCGTGAAATAAACTCGTCGGTTGGGCATCGCGCGCTAACATTCGACGAGTGGGCAAAGAGCGGACATTAAACGCACGAGCTACAACACCTGAAAAACATCCAGTGATCGTGCGTTTGCCGAAAGCGAACCGCTCGCAATCGAGCAAATGCGGTTCATCCAGCCGTACTTTTCCGAGCTCGTCTCAAAGTAAGGCGTGGTGCGGAAATAGTAGTCCCTCGGGTCGACGATTTCGCCGCGATAAAGACGGTCCATGACCTCCTTCGGACCATGTCGAAGTCCTTTCCAGGTCATGTAGATTTGATGCTTGTCGCCTGTCTCTAGGGTCAACCGCACGTCGACCTCAAGTACGTCGTCGCGCCGGATCAGCGACCAGCCGCCACCGCCGGGCAACACTCTGCCGTTGAGCTTCGGTCCTTCGAAGCTGCCACCGTCAAAATGAAAGATGCGTCGGCTGCCATAAGGCGTCTCGCCTAGACTGGATACTCGAATCTCAAGAGTGATCTTGAATAGAAATTCGGTTCTGATCTCAGGCATCGAGGCGCCCCCGTTGCGATGGGAACAACCGCTATGGGCCAAGACCGGACATTCGGTGGCCCTAATCGATTATTTCGTCGGCTCGGCCAAGCAGCGACGAGGGCACGGTTAGACCCAGCAATCGAGCGGTCCGCGTGTTTATGACCAACTCGAACTTGTCCGCCTTCACGATAGGTAGATCCCCAGGCTTGGCACCCTTAAGGACGCGGCCAACATAGCGACCGGCCTGACGAAATGAATCGATAATGTCGGATCCGTAGCTTATCAGGCCTCCGACCTCCACAAAGTCGCGCAGCGCGTAAACAGCGGGGAGGCGATAGAATGTTGACAAATGAGCCAACTGGACACGCCGACCGTTCAAAAACACGGTGGTGCCAACAAAGACTGCATCGGGGCGATCGCGATCCATTGCCTCGAAGGCCGCATCAATCTCGGCACGAGTGTCCGCATTGTGAACCTTGATTTGTAGTCCCATGGCGCGAGCGGCAGCTTCTATTTCCTTCAATTGAGAATCAGAGGCACCTGCATCGGCTGGATTAACGAGCACGCCCATCCGCGTGGCCTTGGGCAACAGATCACGGAGCACCTCCAACCGCTTTGCTGCCAACTCCGAAGTGAAAATATCTATTCCGGTCAGATTGCCGGCTGGTCGCGAGAGGCTCCCAACCAAACCAAGTTCTACCGGATCGTTCCCGACTAAGAAGACTATCGGTATGGTCGTCGTCGCCGCTTTGGCGGCAAACGTCGTCGGGACACCTGCGGCGACTATCGCGGCTACCGAACGGCTGACGAGTTCACCCGCCAACAACGGTAGCCGATCCACTCGATCCTCTGCCCATCGGTACACAATTGTTATGTTCTCGCCCTCGATGTAACCGGCATCCTTCAGGCCCCGGTGAAATCCGCGCAAGCGGTTTTCCGCCGCGTCAGGGGATCGTGGATCGAGATATCCGATAACCGGTGTCGCTGCGTGCTGCGCGCTCGCCATGAGCGGCCATGTCGCCGCGCCGCCACCAAGAAGCGTAATGAACTCGCGCCGCCTCATTGTCGCCCCCGAGGCTGGGACAACAGATCGTAGCAACTTTCACGCGTATTCCGAAAGGGGCCGATGTCCGCTTTGGGTCATCAGCGGACATGTGCAGTGCGCAAAGGCATGCCCGCTTTACCCCCCCAATAGCGAACGCTGAAGCGCCTGTGGGGCGTGTCCGCTATGGGCCAAAAGCGGATTGCAAAAAAGATAGTTATTCGATGGTCTGATCGGCGCGGCCGAGCAAAAAACTGTGGCCCAGTGAGCCCAGAGTCTTGGCAGCTTGCGGTGATCATACCCCCGTACTTGGGACAAATTTCTAGGATGGATTCGAAGTCGCATTCGCACGCGGCGCGGACGCGGTAGCGTCACGCTTACGTAGTGCATCGAGCGATTCAGCGGCTCTTAGCTCCCAAGCCCGCGCTCCTTGGCGCTTTGCTACCGCAATAGCTGCCTCGTATTGAGGCTCTATTTCTGAAACAGATTTGCCCTGTATTCGAAGAATATCGCCCTTGAGGCGATGAATTTCCGATTCATACCAGCGGCCGCCACTCGCCCCGATCTCGGCTAGTATCCGCTCGACCAATTCCATAGCTGGCTCCAACCGTCCGCTGGCGGCCAACGCGCGCGCAAGGTGGTAATGAGCAAACTGCATCCAGATCAAAGTACCGGTCGCCTCCAGTCCGCGAATGCTGTTCCTGAGGTCAGCTAGCCCTGCTTCTACTTCGCCTAGATCGACTCGCGCCCAACCTCGCAACATAAGCCCCCCGGCCGACCACTGCGGAAAGCCATATTCATTGGAATAGGCGATGGTGCGTTCAGCGACCGGAAACGCAGCATGCGCATTTCCGGCTACCAAGTAGGCTCCCGCAAGGAACGAGAGGACGTAAGAGACACTGTGTGGATGACGCAATTGCTCAGCGTAAGCTAATGCGTCGCGACTATGCGCCAGGCCCCCTTCGGTGTCGCCAAGGAGAACGATTGTAAGTCCGAGATAGGCCTGCGCCGTGCTCTTGAAGTCCTGGGAAAAGATGAGAGCCGCAGGCGCGTGCTGAGCGGGGAGTTTTATTGCGTTTTTTAATTCGCGCTTAGCCGCGGTGAGTTCGCCGAGCGTGAATAGCGACATCCCAAGTATGCGATGGCCCATCAACAAAGCCGTCCGGTCGTTCCTGTTCTGCGCAAGAGTCAGCAGGTCCTGTGCTAACTCGCGGGCGTTCTCTATTTCGCCACGCATGAGATGAGCACCAACCAGACCGCTCAACACAGGGAAAATCTGTGGGGGAGCGTTAAGTCTCCGGCAAAGTTTCAGAGCACGATTTAACGCAAGCACTGTCTCTTCCGCACCGAAACCCTTGGCTGCCATCGACGCAGCTGCAAACGATTGTTGAATTTGTATCTCAAGTTCGAACCGCTCTTTGTCCTCGGGCAACTCCTCCAACAATTTGAGCGCCGACTGAAAATGGGTAATCGCTTCCATAAAGGCCGATCGCCTGCTCGCTTGTTGGCCAGCCTTAAGCCAGTATTGGATGGCCGGTCTGACCTCGCGTGCCTGTGTATAGTGGTAAGCAATGATCTCAGGTGCACCGTCGGCTACATCTACAAACTTCGTAGCTAGCGTCTTGGCGATCCGCGCGTGCAGCGGTTGGCGTTCGCTGCGCAACATGCTGGCATAAGCTGTGTCCTGCACCAGTGCGTGCTTAAACACATACATCTCAATCGCGCTCTGCTCGCGCCTGAAAATCAAGCCCACTTGTTGCAATCGGTCGATCGCCTTGCGCACGTCTTCGTGCGGCAATGAAACAACGGCCTCGAGCAAATCGAATGCAAATTCACGTCCAATCGCCGCTGAGACTTGCGCTACTGTTTTGGCTGACGGGAGTTGATCGAGCCTTGCCATCAGGGAGTTGTGCAACGTGTCCGGCACTGCTGGGCTCCAAGTTAATCCGCTTGCAACCGCGTCCTTATTGCCCTGACCCTCGCCGAGCACAGTTTTGGTCACTTCTTCGACAAATAGCGGTACGCCGTCCGTTTTGGAAATAATCTGCCCGACGATAGCGGTAGACAATTCGTTCCCAGGATCCAGTGACTCGATCATGGAGGCGACTTGTGCCGGCGAAAGTCGATCGAGATCGAGCCTCGCATCTGTCTTCCAAGCCAAGCAAAATTCAGGTCGAAATGTCGCGATGATCAGAATGGGCCATTCTGAAATGCTTTGCCGAATCAGATCCAGCAGTTCTGATGAGGTATGATCGGCCCAGTGTATATCTTCGCAAATTAGGATAACCGGCTGACGCTGGGTCTGCGCGCGCAGCAACTCAAGCATGGCGGAGAACGTCAGTCGTTTTTGCTGCTGGGGAGTCAGCTCCAGCGGCGGATAGTGGCCATCTATAGGAATGCTAAGCAGCGCAGCGAGCAGCGGCACAATCGACCCGCGCTTCTCGCTTACTCTATTGCTAACAAACGACTCAAGATTTTGTAGCTTTGTTGTTGGGAGTGCATCATAGCTAATGCCCATGACATCATGGAGATGGCGAATGACCGGATACCACGGGCTGCTCAGGTGATATGACGAGCATTGCAACGACAACACTCGTGTACTGACGTTGGGTAGCAGATTGCAAAATGTCGAAATCAGCCGCGATTTGCCAATTCCTGGTTCGCCGGAGACGGCGACGAATTGTCCGTTCCCTTCTTTCGCTTTCTCGAAGGAGGACTGTAGAAGTGTAAGCTCTAAATCGCGCCCGATAAGTGGCGCTCGCTGCACAGACTGGCGCCCTTCGAAGCGGCTTGCGCCACTATTGCGCAGCACGGCCGACACACGAACCCGTTCCGAATGACCTTTGATTTCGTGTTCGCCCAAGTCCATAAATTCAAACAGCTGGCCAAGCAGCCGTCGCGTCGTTGGCGCCACGAGAATCTGATTCGGTTTTGCGATCTGCTGCAACCTTGCTGCTAGGTTGGGCGCTTCGCCAATCAACGCGAATTCCCGACTGGGGCCTTCCCCGATCAAGTCCCCCACAACCACAAGTCCAGTCGAAATGCCAATACGCAGCTCGATTCGCGTCGCGCCCGGAAAAGACAGCTTCGCGACAGCTTTGGTCGCCTCGAGGGCGGCCTCAACCGCGCGTTCGGCGTCGTCCTCATGCGCGGCGGGAAATCCGAAATAGGCGAGAATGCCATCGCCCATGTATCGCGCGATGTGCCCGTCGAAACTATGAACTGCGTTCTCACAACAAGTCTGAAATGTGCGCAGAACCTCGCGCAAATCCTCTGGGTCCAGACGCGTGGAAAGCGCGCTCGACCCTACCATATCGAAAAACAGCACCGTAATGTTGCGTCGTTGGGCCTTAATGCCGTTCGTCTCCGCAAACGGCTGCTCCACACTCGGCAACTGCGGCACGAGCCGCTCCCTTCGCGAAAACTTTATCGCCTAGTCCTGTATAGCATCATTCGCCAATGTATTTCATCCTGCCTGGGTTCTCCCTGCGTCCCGTGGGGATTCGTATAGGCTTATCTTATGTTCCAATAGCGGCCAAAATCCACTGCAGACCACCCGTTACGAGTGCCGTCATGCGTTCGCATGAACGCCTTAATACTTCGGCGTGCCGGAAAAACAGAGGAGCCGTTCGCAGGGTATCTTTCGTCCGGTCGAGTAATTCACGTCGGGCTGCAAGCCTTACATTGAACAACTCTAGTAGGGCCGTTGATCTGCGAGCATCCTCGCCGCGCTGCACAACTTCCTCGACTATGGAACTATCTAGATTGGGATGGCCGCTTTGGGGGCAATAAGCGGACATGTGCGGTGCAAAAGTCGATGTCCGCATGGGCCAGAAGCGGACATTCGTCGGCATTTGGGTTCTATGCACCGCTATTGCTAGCAGTACATAATGCGCGGACAACTGAAAGGCGGAAAATGACGCAGTGGACCAGTCGCCGCGATCGATTTCGCGCAATATTGAATGGGGCAGAGTGTCAACCGAATTAGTCCAGGATTGAGTGCCCGTGAACCGTCTGGGGTCGATATGTGAGACGACGCGAAAACACAAGGCCGGGGAAGCGCACAAGGAGGCCATGTGCGCTTGATGGTTTTCTGGTCTTTGGCCCGTATCTATCGCTAACCTACGTAAAGAGCTCGCCGGGCGAACCGGGTAAAGCGGACGTGGATTAAGACGAAATCAGTTTGGCTGAACGAGGACGTATCCGCGATTTTCGATCTTATCAAACGTGCGCATGCCATTCACGAGCGTTTTGGTTGGCATCCAAACCCAATCTGCATTGGCCGGGTTGACATCCAATACGAGAAAAGAGTCAGATTCGGCATCGTATGCACCAACCGGGGAAATATGCGGGCCGCCCCGTTCGCCTACTGCTTCGCGCAGGAAAGCGACGATTACGTAGTCACCTCGACGTTTGAGGTTTTCAACCAGCTCTGACCGAATGTCCTGCTCGCCCTTGCTTTCGTCAACTATGGTGAGCTTCGTGTCTACCCCATTGGCTCTCAACATTTCATCAAGTTGACGGATCTCATAACCGTAGTCGCTGACCTGTTTTCCATTAATCGTCAAAGGCTCTCCGAGAACCTGCGCCCGCGTCTTTTGTCCCTTCGTTATTACGTTGTCTTGTGTGAAGCGCGGAATGGTTGGATCGTAGTTCTTGGGAACATATCGAAGGTCTTCCTCGCGCAGGCGGCTGCGGTCACGCGGTAAATCCGCGCTCCGACCGCGTATCGCGTTTAGGACGATTGCCGCTGATGTAGGACCACAGAAAGCAGGGTTGGACTGCGCCTCGAACTGATTGGCGAGCGCGGGAAAGTCAACTTTCGCCGTTGCACGTGCCAGACGGGCAAGTCCCTCATCTGACGAAAACGGAATAAGCTCCTGAGGCATCTTCGCCGCAGGAGCATCCTCGGCGGAAGTCGCCGAAAATTGCACAGTCGCTAGTAAGAGCGCGAGAGCGAAACGGGTGCCAAATTGCATTGTTGGCTCCGAGTTTCTGCATCATCGAAAGCAATCCTACAGAATTCATGTCATTTCCGCTATTGGCCCTTGGCGGACACCTGCAATTTTTCAGCTGATGTCTGCTTTCGAAGGGTAAAGCCCGACATGTAGCTTGAGATCGGTTTGCAAAAACCACTGTCCCTACACGCGGCTGCGCGAAAAATGTTTGAGCTACCTGCCTTACCGTAAAGCCGGCCGCGCGTCTGAACGATTCTTAAAGGATTTGCATTAAAGTGCTTGCCGCGCGTCTGTAAGAGGATCACAAAATGGCGGCGGGGGATCAGCACCGAATAAAAGCAACCGAATTCCATGCTCGGGCGCAGTCCGAGGCGAAGCCTCAGATGCGGGTCCAGTATGAGAACTTGGCAAAAGCCCACTTGCGTCTAGCCGCGCAAGCCGACGTGAGTGAGCGCTTTGAGGTGGTTGACGACTTATGCCGGGAATTAGG
>DASRAF010000433.1:0-3860 GCA_035638295.1 Pseudolabrys sp. | reverse complement strand
CCAGGAATCCAACTGGATTCAAACGATGCCCCGAAAGGGTTGGAACGTGGTGCTGCGTCTGTACGGTCCGCTGGAGCCTTGGTTCAATAAGACGTGGAAGCCTGGGGATTTCGAGTTGGTCCAGTAGCGACCACCTTGCGGCTGGAGGTCCACAGAACCGGTAGTGCTCTGGTCGAAACCAATCAGTGAGGCAAATTCATTCGGGGTAAAACAATCTGAAAAATACAACCATGCGGTTGAGCCGGACTCACTGAAAGTTTGCCTTCATGACGTTCGACGATCATCCGGCAAATAGCTAATCCCAACCCCGTCCCATTAGATTTCGTCGTAATGAACGCATCAAATATGTTGTCTGATTTTTCTGGATCAATTCCGGGTCCTGAGTCTTCTACAGCTACAATAATTGCATCGGCACGGCATTCGGTCCTCAATTGAAGTACCCGACGGTTCTTTTCGACCGCGTCCATTGCCTCGACTGCATTTTGAACCAAGTTGATAATGACCTCGATTAGCTGACCGCGATGGCCCCTGACTTGCAGCATTTCCGACGTTAGCTCGGTGCGGGTCAAAACTACATGCGCGTCCAATTGTTCATGCAGAACTCGGAGCGCTTCAACGGCCACCTCATTCACATTGATTAGCTCCTGTTGCTCGTCCGACTTTCTAAACAAATGGAGAAAGTTCGCAAATATCTGGCTTACACGCTGACCGTCGCTAAGCATGCTGTCCAGACAGGAGCGTACCTTTTGTACGTCGGGAGGTGTGCGATCCAGATATAGCTGCGCTGCCTCGCACCTCATGGTAAGTGCTCCGAGAGGTTGTCTCAGCTCATGGGCGATTGAACGGGTCATCGCGTCCAAGCTCATCAGCTTATTATTCTGCGCGCGCCGCAGCATAATATTTGAGTGAGCGAGGCGGGCATAAAGCCGCGCCGTCTCTACAAGCAAAACGACAAGAACCACCGTTGAGGTGATGAGCGCGGCCCCACGCGAAACGTAAAAGCCAAGACTAAAACGCGCGGTTACAAGCATAACAGTAAGCACTATTTCCGAAATCGCAGCTACAGCCACAACCATGAGCCATTGATCGAGCACGGAGCGTCGGCCAGTCCATAAAACGGCAATTGCAGTTGCACAGATCAACACGACGGGGGCGCCTAAGGAAGTATTCAACGAAGTGGTGTGAGTCCTATCAACAAGGAGGCGTGGCAGATATTTGTCTCCTGCAGTGGCGAGCCAAGTCAGCCCGCACACCAGAGCCAATACGAGCATCGCGCTCAGGCCAACAGCGAGTGGTGTTGAACATTGAACGATGTACTCAGCGCGCTTTTCATCCTTGAGCCAGCCATAAGCCAAAAGGACCAGCGGAAATGCAAGATGCCAGAACCAATAAAGCCAAGCTGTGGTTTGAAGGCCGGCACCAAGAAGGCCGGTTGGCGAAAATGCGCCGGGGAAGGTCAGCGCATGCGGAACGATCATCAGCGCCGTAAAAAGATAACCACTCGCAAGCGCTAAGAGCGCCCGTGAATGGTAAATCGAAAACTGCGAAAACAGCAGAATCGAGGTGATTAAATCGGTGACAAATATTGTGGCGTCGACCATTGGAATGAAAGAGTCAATTCGGACAAGGGGTGTGTCAGCAAACGGAGCAACAGCCGCGACTCCTGCAAGCAAAATTGCGGTGACGGCGATTGCTGACCAAGTTTGCCGAGATGTCGGCGGCAGCGTTGCCAACCCTACATCGATATCGTCTGTATCCTTCCGAGCCATTATTGTGCCCCGCGCGGCCGCCATGACACGCCGAATGATATGGCTATATGCCTACCGGCACTCGCGCTACGCCACAATTTGTCTGGTCGCCAGGCCAAAGCGCCAACTCCCAACGTGCATTGTTGGGTATTGGACTATGATCGGGGATCGGTCAACGACGATGTCCGCTGGCCCGGACCGGACCACACCGGAAGCCCACTCGTGCCTCGGCAAAGGCTACATGGAACGCATGCGTCGTGAAGCTGCGCTCGGCGTCTGTTCCGCTGGCGAGATCGCGAATGTGACCCAGCCGTTCCAGCCGGCGGGCCGGTCGTGGTTGCCGAATTCCCAGTAGCTTTTGAGATTGAGATAACCTTGAACCTCAGAGGTTAGGGGAATGATGAATCCGAGCTGCGGCCCCGCGCTCACCACCGCCGACTTGAAGCAGCCCACGCGGTTGCCGGCCCCGGTGTCGCAACCGACCTCCTGGTAGACGTAGCCGACGGCACCGACAAGAAACTGTTTCGTTAGGAACTGCGATGCGCCCCAACCGAAATGCATGTCGACGCCGTTCTGATATTGGGTGGACTGGTTGGTGAAATTGTAGGTGAAGCCGAGCACGCCCGAGAACTCGTGCCCGGTCTGCGGATTGAGATAGGTGTAGCCCGCGCCGGCGTCGATCGCGCTGTGCCCGATGCCGAGATTCGACAGACTGGTTGAATCGTAGGCCCCGACCGGTATGTTGCCGGTGACGTAGGTCATGTAATTGTGAACGCCGTTGTTCCAGCGTAGCGTCGCTAGCGGCAAGACATCGCCGAAGCCGGTGACCGAGTCGCTGATAGTGTCGAAGCGCGAGAATGGGACTGTGCCAAGCGGCGTCGCCAACGCGCCTGTAACCGACCCCGCCAAGGAAGTGCTCTCGCGGCCATATACTCCAAGGGCGCCCACGGTAAGCTGCCCTCCAAACACCGGCGTGGCGAAGGTGTAAAGCGGCATGACGAAGCCCAGATCGGCTCTCGCTTGGATGCTCGCGTTCACGCTCGCCGCGAGGTTGATGGGTATTCTACCGGTCAGGATCTCGCGCGCATTGGCAACATCGGATCCGGCGGAGACGCTGGTGTGATAATAGATCGAGGTGAGCGACCATCCCGGCTGCATCGGCGCCGCCGCGAGGCTTCCGAAAAAGCCGGGAAGCCAGAAGCTTACGCCGCCTTCGTCGGCCATTGCGTCATTCATTGCGCTGAAGCTCGCAATGATGCACGCTCCGAACAGCCCGGCGGCACGAGCCCTTAACTTCAAGTGCAACATGACACACTCTGTCAGTTAGATACACACCCTAGTCCTGCCTGATCCACTTCACTTAAACATGTGCATCGCGCCCTGACAAAGGCAGTCCGCCCCGATATTTTGCGCGGAGGATGCAATCTTTCGTGGGTGTGTTAGATTTGCCACACGGATAGTTGCGATCTTCCAAGCCTGTCCCATGCAGAAGAGCGAGGCCACCGTTTTTTTGCCTCGTTGTATAGCGCCTGGGTAAAAGGTGCCGACCTTCGTGTCAGGAAGACTTTGCATGCACGGCGACGACGCCATGCAAGACGAAAGGCTACCAACGTGGGGGGTCGCCGTCTGCCGGCGGCACCTTTCCGCGAATTTTACGTTGTATCTTTTCCATCACAGTCCTTTGAAATTTTGAGGTCGCACGAATTTCTATCCTCGACTTTAGCCTCGATTGTGGGGCACTGAGAAGATCGGCACCACTGACCCTGTAAGAGTTGGCACATGCCGCGCAACCTGCTTGCGCTTGTGATTGGCGCCTTTCTTGACATTGGCGTGACATATGCCGCCGCGGCGGCCGATGTGCCAATCAGGACTCCAGTTTATGCGCCCCCCGTGACACTGCCTCTCTATAATTGGTCTGGGCTTTATCTGGGCGCCAACGTCGGTGGTGCCTGGTCCAACCGCACGCTGAACGTCGCGGGCACGGCGTGGGATGATCCCTTCAGCAGTGCATTCATCGGCGGCTTCCAGCTCGGTTACAACCTGCAGGCTGGCCATTTCGTGGTTGGCGTCGAGGGGGACTTCGATTGGGCCAGCTTTGGCCGTCCAAGTTTT
>DASRAF010000432.1:0-3680 GCA_035638295.1 Pseudolabrys sp. | reverse complement strand
GGGGTGACGCTGCGGGCCGTTTGTTGAGCGTGATGTCAAAGCGCAATCAACACAAAGACGTCCAGCGTTTCACCGCCGACGAAATCGTGCGGGCTATCGACGCTGTAACGAAAGCCGGTCCAAGGCCACCCGGTGGCACAGCGATTTCTACGACAAAGGGAAAATCGCGGGCAATGGTCTTGCCGCTAGGCCTTTGTAGCGGCGGGTCATTTAGTCGTGTGCCAGCGCACCTGTCGTAACAACCGGAAAGCAATCCATATAAACAGCGCACCGAACGCTTCGAACGTTATCGGCATAGCGACATCAGCGGCTGAAATAAAGGGTATCACACAGACGGCTCCAATTACGCACGCCGCCCCGATTGCAAAACAAACGATGCCAAGGGCAATCTTTAGTGCAAAACTTGTCGTCATCCGTTTTCGCGCATGTTGCCGAGGGTCATCATCACGAGGATTCTAACCCGATGCCTTGCGTAGCGCGCAATGAAAATGCTCGGGCAAATTTCTCCGTCAGGCAACCAAACGTCTTTTAGACTTAGGCGTCGTGAAAGCGCATCTGTCTGCCCCATATGGGCATTTCTCCTCCTCCATCAATTCCATGTTCTCGACGGCCGCGACTTTCATTTCGACTACCGCGACGCGGTCTATGAGACAGTTCACGCAATTGATTTGCGGCTGCGGAATATCCTTGTCCTGGATCGTCTCCGAGACCTTGCCGCAGACCGGACAGACCAGATGAAATCGATACATTGCCTTACCCTCTATAATAACTTGGGATGCGGGCACTCCCACTTCAAGACGTAGTTGGGCAATGAAAAGCTCCGGGCAACGCTTGCCGTCGTCACCCGGAGCCAGTGAAGGCGGAGGCCAACACCGAGGAGAGGAAAGGCCCGCGCTGTCTGAACTCTACGCGCGCCCGGGAATGGACTCTTGCGATAAGTCAAACGATGGGCCATCGCGAGTGGCACGCTCGACCCTACCCTCGCCCGGCGTTGACTTCACATAACATCACATTGAACAAGTGTCGCTGCAGGCTGAAAGTGGGAAGTCCCTGCCCCGCAGTGCTATTCGCTGAAATTCTTACAAGTTGCCGAATTGCGACAAACCCGAGGCGCGAAGGCCGCATTGCGGGGTCTTTTCAGGTGCCACCGCGAAACACCTGTATGTCGAGGTCGCGGATTTTCTTCCGCAGAGTGTTGCGGTTAAGCCCCAGCAGATCGGCCGCGCGGATCTGATTTCCCCGGGTCGCGGCCAAAGCCGCCGTGAGCAACGGGTATTCAATCTCGCGCAAAATGCGGTGATAGAGGCCGGCAGGCGGCAACCCGTCTTCGAACCCCGCGAAATAGGCTGCGAGGTGACGCTCGACCGCGCCGCTGAGATTGTCGTCGCCACGCGGCTCTTCGCTTCCAATCGGAAGTGCGGGCTGCGCCAGTTCCGCATCGATCACCGCAGCGCTGATTGTCTCCTGTGGGTAAAGCGCGGCCAGCCGGCGCGCCAGATTTTCGAGTTCGCGAACATTGCCAGGCCAGCGATGCCGCTTGAGACGATCGAGGGCGGCCTGATCGATCTGCTTTGGCGGCAAACCCTCTCGCTGCGCTTGCGCGAAAAAGTGGCGGATGAGGTCGGGAATGTCCTCACTTCGCTCGCGCAGCGGCGGCAGTCGCAGAGGTACGACGTTGAGCCGGAAGAAAAGGTCCTCGCGGAACAGACCTTGCTGGATCAAAAGTCGAAGGTCTTTGTTGGTCGCCGCGATGATCCGAACGTCGCTCTTGATGGGTGTGCGGCCGCCAACAGTCGTGTATTCGCCCTGTTGGAGCACGCGCAACAAACGGGTTTGCGCCTCCATCGGCATGTCGCCGATTTCATCCAGAAAAAGCGTTCCACTTTCCGCCTGTTCGAAGCGGCCAGCACTGCGGGTATTGGCGCCGGTGAAGGCACCCTTCTCATGTCCGAACAGCTCGGATTCGATCAGGTCCCGCGGGATCGCCGCCATGTTGATCGCAACGAACGGGCTTGCGCGCCGTTTCCCATAGTCATGCAACGCGCGTGCCACCAGCTCCTTACCTGTGCCGGACTCGCCGGAAATCATCACAGTCAGGTCGGTCTGCATCAAGCGAGCGAGGACGCGGTAAATTTCCTGCATGGCCGGCGATCGGCCGACCAGCGGGATTCCTTCAAACTCTTCGCCTTTCGGAGTTGCCGCGCGCGGCTCTTTCGGTTCTGACAACGCGCGGCCGACGATGCCGATCAGCTCTTTCAGATCGAACGGCTTCGGAAGATACTCGTAGGCGCCCCGCTCCGACGCGCGAATAGCCGTCATGAAGGTATTCTGCGCGCTCATGACGACGATCGGCAGGTCGGGACGCGCCTTGCGAATGCGGGGGATCAGATCAAAAGCATTTTCATCCGGCATGACGACGTCGGTGATAACCAGATCGCCGTCGCCTTGACTGATCCATCGCCAGAGGGTTGCCGCGTTGCCGGTCGACCGAACCTCGTAGCCGGCGCGGGAAAGCGCTTGATTAAGCACCGTGCGGATTGCGGCATCGTCGTCGGCAACCAGAATGCTTCCAGTCGGCATATCGTGTCTCACGAATTGGGAACCGGCGATGCAACATCGGCGACATTTCCGTCACCGCTGTAGATGGGCATAAGGACGCGGAAGATTGTCCGCCTCGGCTGTGACTCACATTCGATGATGCCGCCATGGTCGCCCACAATCTTGGCAACCAATGCCAGACCAAGGCCGCTGCCGCTCTGCTTTGTCGTGACGAAGGGGTCAAACAAATGTGGCATCAGATCTTCAGGAACGCCTGGCCCGTTGTCTTTGACGCAGAACTCGAGCGGAAGCGAAACGCGTGTCTTGTTGCCAGGCACGGACAGGCGCACACCGGGACGAAAGGCGGTCGTTAGTTGTATTTCGCCATCGCTTGCGCCCTCGCCGATGGCTTCTGCGGCATTCTTGAGCAGATTGAGAAAGACCTGAACGAGTTGGTCGCGATTGGCGAGAACCGGCGGCAATGAGGGGTCGTATTCCTCGGTGAATTTGATGTGCCGCGCAAATCCCGACTGGGCGAGCCGTTTCACGTGATCCAGGATCACGTGGATATTCACGGGCTCGCGGTCTATCGGACGTTCGTCCGCGAAGACTTCCATCCGATCGACAAGCTTCACGATGCGATCCGTTTCGTCGCAGATCAATTTGGTGAGCGGCCGATCGTCGTCGCCTGCGGATTGCTCGAGAAGCTGCGCCGCGCCGCGAATGCCGGACAGTGGATTTTTGATTTCGTGGGCGAGCATGGCAGCCAACGCGATCACCGAACGCGCGGCGCCGCGATGTGTCAGCTGTCGGTCCATTTTGTCGGCGATGGTACGTTCCTGCAGCATGACGATGACATGTTCCGGATATTCGGGAAGCGGACCCACGTACAAATCGACAAGCCGTTCGCCAGGATTTCGCGGCGTGGCCAGATCGACCTTGTATTCGTTGACGGCGGCGCCGCGATGACGCACCTGTTCGATTAAAGTCAGCAAAGGCGAGCCAAATGGCACGAGTTCGCGCAGCGAGTGTCGACGCAGCATTGACGTCGATGCATCGAAGAACTGTTCGGCGGCTACGTTGGCGTCAGCGATCTTTCCATCCGCTGCCACCATGATCACCGGATGTGGAAGCGCATGCAG